>CAMDCX010000001.1 GCA_945890715.1 PVC group bacterium
CACGGAAGTACTTGCGGGAGAACCCGATCTTCCCCTCCTTCTGAACATAGGGGGTCAGCCACTGGATCAGGTTGTCCGACATATCGACGTAGCGCTGGCGCCGCTTCTTGGCAGTCGCCGGGGAAACGCGAATCGTCTTGGCAGAAATATCCACGTCCTTCCAGTCAAGATTTGCGAGCTCATTTTCTGGCCGCAGCCCTGCAAAGTAGCCAATGGCCAGGTACGGAACAATCATCGCCCGAGCCTGAAAGATCTTGGCCGGATCGGTAATGGGTCGATCCTCCGACTTTGTAACTTTCCGGTTCTTATCGCGGGCCACCACCACATTTTCGGACGGGATATAGTTGCTGAAGGCTTTCAGTAGGGCTTTGACTTGAGCCGGGGTATGGATGGCCGGGAGCCCCTGGTCGACTTTCACGGACTCAATGGCGGCGACAGGATTGTAGTCCGTGTAGCGGCGCTTGAGCGCATGGGTGAACAGGCCTGAGATGGCTACCCGGTAAGCGTTACGCGTGCTTGGGGTATATACCTGGTCATTCAGCCACCCTTCAACATCAGCAGTGGTGACCGAGGAAACGCTCTGCCTGCCGAAGGTCTTGAGGAATGGAGTTAGCTTCACTCTGGCGTCTGCAATGGTCCGCTCTCGCTTCCCTGAGGCTGTCTTCGCGGCCAGGTATTCCGTAGACACATCATCCAGCTTACGGGAAGCGTCAGCCGTGGACGTATGCTTGCTGTAGAACGTCAGGGCGCGAATTATCCTGCCCGTGTCGCCATTGACGGAGGCAAAAGCTACGGCCAGATTGTTTTGCTGGTCGTTGGTCAAGTTGTGCCAGTTGAACGCGACCTTGTCTTTGGCCGCTTGCTTCTGCCCGGCGAGGCGATCCAGATAGACAGTTTTCTTCGCGGCGGCCTCAGAAAGGGCCTCTGCCTCAGTAGCGAAGTATAATCTTCGTGGCGTAAACTTGGTTCCGAGATCAACCATCCATACGCAGCGGTCATTGCGGTATCGAACTTTGGGTTCCCAGCTTGCGCCCCGTGCCCGTTTGCTCTTCTTCTTTCTTGCCATAACGACCTCTCCCGGCTGTATCAGTCCTTATGGTCCCCAGGTACTGATTTCGAGGCAAATAATGTCCCCATAGTGTCCCCAGAGCAAGCAATATTAAGAGGGACGGGATTTGAAATCCACCTAACCCGTTGATTTTACTGGGGTTAGAGTGGTAGAAGTGGTCGGGCTCGAACCGACGACCCGCTGATTAAGAGTCAGCTGCTCTACCAACTGAGCTACACTTCCACAAAGACCGACCCGGAAACCGGTGTCGGGGCAAAAAAATGGAGCGAGCGAAGGGAGTCGAACCCTCGACAATCACCTTGGCAAGGTGACACTCTACCAACTGAGTTACGCTCGCGTCGAAAAACGGGCGTCAATCTATCATGTCCCACCGTGGATTCAACATCTTTTTGAAATTAACTTAGAGATGTCTTTTTTACGGCCCCAGCGGCACGCTGCTTGATCAGTTCAATGGTGGAGCGGGTAATGACGTCCAGGCTGACCTTGCCGGTGTTCCAGACCATGTCGTAGAGAAGGGGATCGGCGATGTCGCGGTGGAAGAATAGTTTGATGAGCTTGCGACGTTCGTCGTCCTGCTTCACGACCGCGCTCCGGGCATCTTCCTTGTTCAGCTTGAAGCGTTTCATCATCCACACGATCCGATGTGCTTCGGGAGCCACCAGACGAATGTGTATGCCTTGGGGAAGATCGGCTGTCACAAGCGAGCCGCCCCGTCCCACCATAATCACTTTTCCAATGAGAGCCAGCATCCTGACCACCTTGAACGTGGTTCGTTGAAGGAGATAGGTCTCGGATTGGCCTGTGAAAAGGCTTTCAACAAAGTCATTGAACTGGGATCGGTATTTCTCCGCGACAAGTCCCTCGATATGGCTTTGCAGAAGCGGGTCCTTGGCTACCACCTCGGTTAGTTCCTTGTCGAAGACATGCCATCCCTCAAAAATGGAATGGGCGTCCTTGTGTTTCAGGAATTCGGTGAGGATCACATAGGATAAAAGATGGCCGCCCGCTCCCGCTTGACGGGAAACGGTGACGAAGGGAAATCCATACTCGGGGAGATCCTCAAAGTTTCTTTTTTCCTTCAGAAATTGCTGGATCATTTTTAGATGGTTCATGTTTTTCTCTCCTCCACATGAATAGTATTGGTGGGAGTCACGCTTCCGTCAACCGAAATTCTCCCTATTGCCTTCCGGATTTGTGCTGTGTATTCTTCCGCCATGCTTCAATTGTTGAGAGTTCGTAATCTGGCTCTGGTTGAGGACATTACCGTGGAATTCCAGCCCGGTTTGAATGTCATTACCGGCGAAACCGGCGCGGGTAAATCCGTCATCATCGGAGCCTTGGGGCTGCTCCTCGGGGAACGGGCTGATAAAAGCCTCATCCGAGCCGGTGCTGACCAATGCCTCGCCGAAGCGGTTTTCCAGTTGAACGATTCGGATTCCGTGGATGCCATTCTCGATGAGGTCGGCCTTCCACCCTGTGAGGGACGGCAACTTCTGGTGCGGCGTACCCTGCTGGCGAACGGGACGGGTAAAAACTTCATCAACGATAGCACGACGACGCTTCAGGTGCTCAAGAGGGTGGGGCAGCATCTGGTTGATATGCACGGCCCCTATGATCACCAATCCCTGCTGAGTCCTGATTTTCAGCTCGATATTCTCGACGCTTTTGGGCACCTCTGGGATGCCCGAGAGACCTACGAGAAGCTCTATGCCGGTTTGCGCGAGCTTCAACTCAAGCGTAAGGAACTGGAAGGCGCCAATGAGCAGGAGGTGGCGCAGCAGATTGAATTGCTGTCGTTTCAGGTGAAGGAAATCCAGGATGCCGCCCCTGTGGAAGGGGAAGAGGAATCCCTCGTCAGGGAACAGATCCAGGTGGCTAACGCCCAGCGGATTCTGGAATTGGCGGGAGGAATCCAGGCGGCACTGATGGAGGGCGACACCTCTGCATTCAACGGCATGGCGTTTGCCCAGAAAGGTCTGTCGGAACTGACTGGATTGATCGAAGCCGCCGCCGGTTGGAAGGATGAGGCCCGTTCCATTACCGTTCAAATTCAGGAGTTGGCCGGGGCGGTGGAGCATACCGTCCGAAACATTGAAGGAGATCCGGCGCGCTTGCAGTGGCTGGAGGATCGGATGGCGCTGTATCACCGGTTGAAGCGAAAGTACGGAGCCACGGCGCGGGAGATCCTGGAGCACGGCGAAAAGACGAAAGTCCGGTTGCGTGATTTGGAAAGTCGCGGGGAACGGCTTCAGGAACTTGATCAAGCGGTGGCGACCGCATTGGATAAGGTGGATCAGGCGGGCGGAAAGCTGGGTAAGGCCAGACGCCAGGCGGCTGCCAAACTTGCGAAAACCATTACCTCGGAACTGAGCGACCTGGGGTTCCCGCATGGTGCCTTTTCGGTTGATCTGCAGGCGTCTGAGCCCGGACCCTCGGGAATGGATGCGATTGAGTTTACCTTTGCTCCGAACGCCGGCGAACCCGTCCGCCCCCTGAGGGCCATTGCCTCCAGCGGCGAAATTTCACGGGTGATGCTCGCCGTCAAGGCCGTTCTGGCGGATCATGACAGTATTCCGGTTCTGGTGTTTGATGAAATCGACGCCAATGTTGGTGGCGCCATGGGAACCGCGATTGGAACCAAGCTCGATACCGTCGGTCGTCATCACCAGGTCTTGTGCATCACCCATCTTCCCCAGGTCGCCGTATTCGGAAAGACCCATTTTGCGGTGGTAAAAGAAGTGGTTAATGGACGGACTCGCACCCTGATTTCCTGCTTAAAAAAAGAGCAGCGTATCGAGGAAGTGGCCCGGATGCTTGGCGGCCGCGATCTCACCAGTGTGACTCTGAAGCATGCGAAGGAAATGCTTGAAAAAAAGGGTTAGTTTCCGCTTGAAGCCCGTTCTGCGGTGCTGAATACCAGAGTGGCCTTGGCTACTCGGCCGGGAGTGGGGCCGGCAAATAGGGTGCATTCGATGAGCGTCCAGGGCGGATGGGCGGTGGCCCCGGCGTCAAAAAGCTTTCCCAGATCCGTTCCGCTGATATCGGTGAATTCCACGCTGACTTTTTTTGCAGTCCAACCCGGAACGGACGGGGTGATGTCGGTGGTCAATACTCTCATGGGTTGGGCCGGCAAGGTTGTTCGCGCCAGCGTTTCGAGCGGAACGGGACTAGCCGGGTATTGGGCGTAGGTCGTCAGAAGGGAATAATACCGGTTTGCTTGGAGTCGCATTCCGGCCAGTTCGCGAGCGTCATTTGCCCTCTTTAATAATATTTCCCGGATCCGGGTGATGCCGTTAAGGGACTGAACGGTCAGGAGAAGGCCCGCCAAAAGGGCCAATCCGGCCGTGGTCCACAGGATGATGAGGGGGAGGTTATTTTTTTTCACGGTGCCGCTCCATCCCGATGACAAAAGCCGGGAGTTCTTCCCCTGGAGGCTGCACTTTGCGTTCAACGCTTGTGATCCAGCCTGCCTCGTTCAACTGTTGCGCCAGTTTTCCGGTTTGCTCGAATTTCGGGGCCAGCCCATGGATGACGCCATTTTTTCGGCTCAAAGTGAGCGTTTCGAGGGTCAGCCGTTCCTCTGTCGCCAGGGACAGAATGGTACTCAGGCTGTTTCTCAGGGGGGCGTCTACGGTGGCAAGAAAAGGGTCCATGGCTTTAGTTTGTTGATCCATGGCACGTCGGGCGGCGAGGACTTCCTGTCCAGCCTGTATTCCCCGGGGTGAGCCGACAACCTCGATGGCCAGGGCTTTGAGGGAGGCTTGTGATTCGGCAATCCGGTATTGTGCTGCGGCAAGCCAGACGATGTTGACGAGACAGAGAAGCAGGCCGGATGCCAGGCAGGCTCTTCCCCGGAGAGTCGGTTGTTTTTCCTGTCGTCGGGCCAATTCCGGATGAAGGTGGCGGCCACTCCGCAGGTTGCATGAGGTTGGGCAAGGGGTGAGGGCTCTTCCTGCCAAAGCGCGTGCGAGAAAGGTTTTCGGGTCGCGAACCACCTTGCTGCTGCCGGGCCATCGGACGGCGAGCGCTACGTAAAGGGACTCAACCGTGCCCAGGGTCGCGTCCGGGCCGGTCCATAAAAACTGGGTTATGGTGGGGGCCACCGGGAAGTGGGACTTTAAAAAGCGGTGAATCGCCTCGGTCTCCGGCTGTCGCAGGCTGAGGGCACCTAAGAAAATGGCAGACTGACCCGCCACCAGCGTAATGCGATCCGAGCCAAGATAGACTACGACGCGCGGGGAGACTTCGCCGCGAATCGGGGGATATTCTGTGATGCCCTGATGCCAGAGCGCGAGTGATTCCTGGTCAAGGAGATGGGGATTCAGGCCTGATCGTGCGAGTCCGGCGAGCTTCTTCTCAATATCCTCGTGGCGGGCGCCCGCCACCAGCCCCCGGGTTCCCGTACGATCATCGGTCGGTGTTGTTCCCAGCAACGCGACTTCACAGTCCTCAACGGAAAAGGGAAGTTGGACATCCAGAAGCGAGTGGAAGACTGTTGCCGCCTTTCTGGCGGAGGCAATCGGAGCGGTTAACCAGCGTGTAAAGCTCTCCCGCTGGAAGAGGCAGGCGGCCAATACGGTGCGGGAGGCGGGAGTGAAGGCCTCGGTCGCATCGGCTTTTGAAAACGACAGGGAACGGCCCCGGCGTACGGCTTTAATGAGAATGGGTTGATCGCCGTTTTCATCGATGCCGTAGGCGGTGCGCGCCCAGTCAGTTGGGGTCGGGGAATTCATGTCATGACGGCTCCACCCAGGCCAGAATGCGGATTGTGCCTGTGGGTAGGCGGCAGGCGAGGCCACGTGCGAGGAATGACTTAGCTCCCGATGATGATCGGGTTGTCACTGAAAAAAACTGGCCAAAAACTGGGACATCCTGTCGTTGGAGCGGGGGGGGGAGTGCGTCCCGAGGGAGTCCCTGCAAAGTGGTTCGGGAGAGGATTCCGGAAGGGGTTTGAGTTTCAAAAATCTGATAATCAGAAGAGGCGGTTCCCGCTTTCATGCCGTTCTGCATGGCGATCCAGGCGGAATCAAGTGCTGTGGCGCGAAGCGTCAGCCGGTTCTGGCGATCCTCGCCCGCGCGAAGGGTCATGCGGGCGGATATCAGGGATTGCACGACCACGCCCGAGAGGAGAGCCAGCAGGAGGATCACCATCAGCAGTGCAAACCCATTTTGGTGTTGAGTGCCCGTCTTCATGGATTGCGGTTTTACTTTAAAAGCAAGGGCAAGTCAAATTGACCTTGGCGGTTCGTTCACTCTTGTTTCGGCATGCCAGACATGGCAAACTGACTGCTATGTCTCCATCCTGTCAGCCCCCGCCTCTCCCGCCTGATGCCACCCGGCGGCCGCCTGCCTTGTCCCCGATGCTATTGTCGGTACTCGTCTATCCGGGTGCCGGGCAGTTGATGCAAAAGCGGTGGGGAGCGGGAGTCGGATTTGCGTTGGCTTTCACGATACCCCTGGCGTGGTTTGTCGTGGAGGTTTGTCGGGTCTTGAGCGCCTATTACGCCTTTATGGTGGATTTCAAGGGAGCGACAGGTGTTGCACCCGGTGCTGCGGCAATTGTTATGCCGTTATTTCTGTCGCTCGGCATTTATATCGCCGGGTTGGTGGATACGGCCGTGGCCGCATATCGGATCCGGATGAAATCCCGGGTTCATCCTACTTTTTGACCGAGTCCGTCGTAGCAATCCAGAGCGAAACCGTCGCGTAAATCTCAGACCAGAGTTGTTGGGTCGCAAGGACTGCATCCCAGCCGAAGGCAATCATCAGGGCACCCATGGTCGACCTCAGGATCATCTGGTCAGCCTGAATGAAAAGATAATAAAGAGAATATCCGGGAATGATCAGGCACAAAATGCCGTAAAAAGGATCATCTCCAAAGGCATAGCAGATGACCGTGATGTGGATAAATACGAGCACCCACACGCCGCCGGTGATCAACGCGCTCAGGATGTCGCCTTGAAGCGCCCCGGGCCAGTACCGGAGCCAGGATAGAATGAGAGACAGAACAATAAACAGCAACCAGGGCAGGACTTTCGCCTCAAAGGCGGTCGCCCGGCGTTTCTGGACTATTTTTTTCGCTTTAGGGAGGTATTGACGGACATCATTGGGTTCCGGCGACTTGAACAGGCTTTTCTTTTTTCTTCCACCCATCGGGAGAGATTCGGGCGGTTGGGGCGGCACAGGGGGCTTTTCAACGGAAAGTTTCAGGCGTTGCGCCACGGCGCCGGGTTCAGTTATGCGTTCGGGAACCGCAACTTTGGCTTTACATTTCATGCAGATCAGACGATCTGCGTCGACAAATTCGGAAACGGGAATGGTGTTACCGCAGGTCGGGCAGGTGATAATGATGTCAGCCATGGCGAAAAACTAACATGAAGCACCTCTGTGATCAAAGAAAACTAACACCCCGGGGCATCGGAGGAATTTCAAAAAGTGCGGCGACGGTCTGGGCAATGTCGTAAAACCCGTTCCGGATACCGAGTGAACGGTTGGGTTTACCGATTCCCCGGGTGAGAAGCGGAACAAATTCACGAGTGTGATCCGAGCCCCTGAATGAAGGGTCGTTTCCGTGATCAGCGGTAATGATCAGGGCGTCATCCGGTTTCAGTTTTCGAAGAAACTCGCCCAGAAAAAGGTCGGTACGTTCCAGGGCTCCTGCATATCCGGCGGCATCGCGACGGTGACCGTAAAGCATGTCGAAATCAATCAGGTTTGCGAAACAGAAGAAGGAGTCCAGGCGATCCACCAGAACGAGGAGATCCCGTTGCGCATCGGGATTGTTTTCAACATGGAACGATTCGCTGATTCCACTTCCCGCAAAAATATCGTCCAGTTTTCCCACAGTGATGACCCGGATTCCGTTTTCCTGGAGACGATCAAGGAGGGTTGGTTCCGGAAGCGGGTAGGAAAAGTCACGCCGGTTTTCCGTGCGTTTAAAGGCGTCCGGTGTGCCGATGAAGGGGCGGGCGATTACCCGGCCGACGACATAGGGGTTGCAGAGTTCGCGGGCGATCCGGCACCCCTCGTAAAGTTCGGGTAGGGGAATAATGTCTTCATGGGCGGCGATTTGGAATACGGAATCGGCGCTGGTGTAGACGATCCACGAACCGTCCGCCATATGCCGGGGTCCGAGTTCCTGGATGATGGTGAGGCCATTCGCCGCCTTGTTGCCGATGGCCTTGCGTCCGGTCCGGTGTTCGAATTCATGGATGAGCGGTTCAGGAAAGGAGGGGGCCTCGTGCGGAAAGACATGAAATCCCTTTTCCATCAGGAGGCCCGTCATCTCCCAGTGTCCCGTGGTGGTGTCCTTGCCCCGTGATCGCTCCTGCATAGCCCCGTAGCCACCCTCCGCGCAAGAAACGGGTGTTACGCCGGGTATGGGGAGACCCCCGGGCAGAAGGGCGGAAATGTTGCCGAGTCCCAGGGATCCCAGAGCGGGAAGGGTGAGCCCGCCGACCGCCTGTCCGATGTGCGCCAGTGTGTTGGCCCCGGCGTCTCCGTATTGCGCGGCATCCGGAGCCGCACCGATGCCGACCGAGTCGAGAACGATCAAGAATGTTTTCATGGTAAGGGGGGCGTATCTTTATTGTTCCTTCCCTGTCCCTTTGGTAGCCTAATCCCATGAAGGGTGCAAGCCATCTCCACACGGCGGAATACTGGAGTTTAACGCCAGCTGAAACCATTGAGTGCGGTTTGTGTCCGCACCAGTGTTGTCTTCATGAAGGTCAGACGGGGCGATGCCGGGTGCGGACTGTTTCCGGAGGCGAGTTGAAGGCCATGGGATATGGGGTGTTGTCCTCCGTTCATGTTGACCCAATTGAGAAAAAACCGCTTTATCATTTTCATCCCGGTGCTTCAATTTTCAGCGTGGGCGGGTGGGGTTGTAATTTCGGGTGTACCTTCTGTCAGAACTGGACGATCTCCCAGGACTTTCGAAAATCCGGAACACGCCACACGCCAGAACAGATGGTTCGCGCCATGAGGGAGGAAGGGTGTTCCCTGATTGCCTACACCTACAATGAGCCCCTGATCGGGTTTGAATTTGTACGCGACTGTTGCCGGTTGGTTCATGCCGATGGAGGAGAGAATGTCCTGGTGACCAACGGATTTGTTGAGGAGTCGCCTGCCGCTGAGTTGCTTCCCTTGGTGGATGCGTTGAATGTGGATATCAAGAGTATGGACGAGGCGTTTTACAAACACTACTGCAAGGGGAGTTTGTCGCCAGTGCTGCGGTTCTGCCGACAGGCGGTTAAGGCGGGTTGCCATCTTGAGATCACGAATCTGATCATTCCGGGGTTAAACGATACGGATGAAGGATTCGAACGGTTGGCGGGATGGATCCACGACGAATTGGGGCCGCTCACTCCTTTACATCTGAGTGCGTATCACCCGGACTTCAAACTCGCCGTGCCGCACACATCCCGAAAAACCCTGCAACGAGCCTCTGATATCTGCCAAAAGACATTGGCTTATGTCTATCAGGGGAACCTGCCTCTTATCTGAGATTCTCGTCCCCGTTTTCGTCAGGGATTTCGACCGGCGGCTGGGTGTCCTTTTTTCGGTTACCGGCGACCAGGGAATTCTGCCACTCGCCGAACACGATCCGGGCGCGGCGCCGGACCACATTCATCACCACCTGGTTTTGAATGGTGGCAAGTTCATCCTGGGCGGCCGGCCGGCGTTCCTGGACATAGGTGATCATGAGTCCGTCGGTTCCCTGGACGACATCCGAAAGTTCCCCGGCGTTGCGCAGGGTGATATCGCTGAGGATTTCGCTGGAGCTCAGGGCGTCGGGAGCGGAATTCGCCGAGAAAAGCCCGGAGGTTGAAACATTCATGCCCTTTTCGCGCGCCAGACTGGCGAAGGACTTCTTTTGAGCCAGTCCTTTTTTGAAGTCTGCATGAATCTCGCGGGCTTTCCGATCCAGGGCCTCTGAGGTGGCCTGGGCATGGGCGAGGGTGCGGACTTTGCCCAAGACCTCTTCGTAGGCTGGAACATAGGCTTCGGTATTGGTGCCCAGGGTCATCAGGTAAACGTAATCCTTGCCGGGAATCGCATCGCTGAAGCACTCGTCTGCAGAGGGGCGGAGCCGGAAGGCGGCCTTGTTGAAGTCCAGCCCGGCATCCACTCCCTTGACTTCACTCTCAGTGTCAAACAGCTCTGTTTTGAAAATCTCCAGTTTGGCCTTTGCGGCGACAGAAACAAACGACGGAGCCTTGCCTTCCCGGTTGGGAATTAGAGTGTCGGCCAAGTCGTTGACGACATCACGCGCAAGCTGAATGGCGGCTTCCTGGATAAGCTTGTTCGAGATGGTGCCCGTGACCTGTTCGAGTGGAGTGGCGATTTTGACCCCATTGGTGTCGGAAGTGCTGAACTCATCCGAATGCGTAATGTAATAATCCTCGATGGCATTGGTGTCGACCTTTTCGGTGGCTTTGGCCACATAGTGCGAGACCGGGATTTTGACGTAGTTGACGCTGACCTTGGCCGGGACGAGAAAGTCATTGGTGTGCCGGAGATACGTGGCGCGCAGATCCGCATCGGACACTTTGACATCATCCCGCTTGACCAGGTTGGTGCTGAGGTTGACGTAGTCAACCCGGAAGGAATCAGCGTAGCGGGCGGCCATGCGATTCAACTCCCCGGGGTTCAGCCACACGGCGGAAGCCGTGAGGTTGTGCAGCTTTTGGAGAATGATATTTTCCGAAAGATGCTCTTCGAACTGGGCGACGCTGGCATTGAGCGTTTCCAGGACACTCTGGCAGAAGGTCTGATAACGCTGCTTGCTGAAGCCGCCTTCGGCCTGGAACTGGGGGTCGCGCTTGAGCATGGCAAGAACCTCTTCCGGGGTGGCGGTGAGGTTCATGTCCCGGGCGGCGCGCAGGGAGGCGAGCCGTTTCCAGGCCTGTTCCCGGAGTTCATTTTCGAGCCGGGGCGTGATGTTGACCACGCGTCCCACGGAGAGGCAGAGTCCCATGTAGGTGTTGAAGCGGGCTTGACGGAACTCGACATCTGAAACCGACTGGCCGTCCAGCGAGCCCACGCCACGCGCTGCCTGAGGGGTGTCGCATCCGCCACTGGGGCTGAACCAACCGACGAAGGTGATGATGACAATACTTCCGAAGATCCACCAGACAACCTTGTTCTTGATGATCTTATTGAACTTCATGATCAACATGGGCGTTATCCTTTCACTCGCGTTTCACAACAATAAGCCCGCTCTTTTCAGGCTTGGAAGGCGTTATGGATACTGGGTTGAAGAGGGGGTGTCAAGGTCAGAAGTCGGTGAAACGTTCTTGTCCCCCGTGCCGTGGATAGTATAGCCTCTGACCTCATTTTTAGGCGGACGAGATAAAGCGACAGGAGAAGGGTATGACTATGACTCGGACAACACTTTCGGCGACGGAAATCAGGCAATCGTTTCTGGACTATTTCATGTCCAAGGGGCACATGATCGTTCCCAGTTCCCCGGTGGTGCTTCAGGCAGATCCCACGCTGTTGTTCGTGAACGCCGGAATGAACCAGTTCAAGGAAATCTTCCTCGGCGCGCGGGCCAGCCAGTATCGTCGCGTCGCCAACAGCCAGAAGTGCATCCGGGTGAGCGGTAAGCATAACGATCTCGAGGAAGTCGGGTATGACACCTATCACCATACCTTTTTTGAGATGCTCGGCAACTGGTCCTTCGGGGATTACTACAAGCGTGAGTCCATCGGCTGGGGCTGGGAACTGCTGACCAAGGTCTGGGGCCTGCCCAAGGAACGGCTGTGGGCGACCGTCTATAAGGATGATGATGAGGCCATTGCCATCTGGAAGGAAGTCACAGACATTGATCCCACCCATATTCTGAAGTTTGCCGAAAAGGACAATTTCTGGGAAATGGGCGAGACGGGGCCCTGCGGCCCCTGTTCGGAGATTCACTATGACCGGACGCTCACCGGATGCACTCCGGACATGATTAATGCCGGCCTTCAGGATGTCATTGAGATCTGGAACCATGTTTTCATTCAATACAACCGCCGACAGGACGGGTCGCTGGAGGAGTTGCCCGCCAAGCATGTCGATACCGGGATGGGGTTGGAGCGCGTGGTTTCCGTGATCCAAGGTAAGACTTCCAATTATGATACGGATCTCTTTCAGCCAGTGATTCAAAAGATGGTCGAGCTGAGCGGGCATCCCTATGAGGGCCAGAGCGCGATCGCCATGCGGGTTATTGCCGATCACCTGCGGACTCTGGCGTTTGCCGTGGGGGATGGCGTGATGCCCTCCAATGATGGACGCGGTTATGTTCTGCGCAGACTGCTTCGCCGCGCCGTCCGGTACGGGCGTAAGCTCGGGTTCACCAAGCCCTTCATGACCGCGTTGCTCCCGACGTTGGAGGCAACCATGGGCGGACCTTATCCGGAACTGGTGCAGAATCGGAAAGAAATTGCCCGTGCCATTCAGGCGGAAGAAGAGAGCTTTTCGCTGACGCTCGATCGCGGGTTGGCCTTGTTCGATGAAGTGGCCAAGGCGGTTGCCGCCGGGAAAGACAAAATCTTTCCGGGTGCGGATGCGTTTAAATTGTATGACACCTATGGGTTTCCGTTGGATTTGACGGTGGTCATGGCGAAGGAAAAAGGGATGACTGTCGATGAGGCCCGTTTTGCGGTTCTGATGGACGAACAACGCAAGCGTGCCCGGGATGCCCGGAAGTCGGCCACGACTGATGCGGATGCGGATCTGGTATCCGACCTGGTGTCCAAGGGGATCAAAACCCGGTTTACCGGCTATACGCAGCTTTCCGGTCAGGCCAAGGTTCTGGCGATCGTGCAGAAGGGTGAGACCGGTGCCAGCGTCAGGGCTGAGGCGCTGAGCGAGGGAATGGAAGGCGCTCTGCTCTTGGCCGAGACTCCGTTTTATGCGGAAAAGGGCGGTCAGTTGGGTGACCACGGGATCATGACAAGTCCGGCGGGTGATTTTGAGGTGACGGATACGCGACAGCCCACCGAGGGGATTGTGCTTCATATCGGGCGTGTGACCCGGGGCACGATGGCGGCGGGATCCCAGGTGACAGCCCAGGTTAACGCGGAGCGGCGGGCGGCGGTGGCACGTCATCATACCGCCACGCATCTTCTGCAGCATGCCCTTCGCGAGTGTGTGGGCTCCAGCATCAAGCAGGCGGGCTCCATGGTGAGTCCGGATCGACTGAGGTTTGACTTCAACTATTTCCAGGCGCTGACGCCAGTTGAGCTCACGGCGGTGGAGCGACGGGTTAACGAGATGATTGTTGCCAACGATTCCGTGGGCACTAGCGAAATGGCGCTCAAGGATGTGCAGGGCTCGGGGATCATTGCGATCTTTGATGAGAAATACGGCGACACGGTACGGGTCGTCAAGGTGGGTGAGTACAGCCGTGAGCTGTGCGGCGGGACCCATGTGGCGGCCACGGGCACGATCGGGCTGTTCAGGGTTTTGTCCGAGAGTTCCATCGCCTCAGGTGTTCGACGCATTGAGGCCGTGGCGGGCCTTCCGGCCTATGAGGCGATGTGCGAGGATCGGGCCATGCTTGAGGGGCTCGCCAAGCGTTTCAGCATTTCGGCAGGGGAAGTGCCCGGCCGGATTGAGGCGCTGAGCGAGCAGGTGAAGGGGTTGGAGAAGCAGATCAAGGAAGCCGCGACCGTAGCGGCCATGCAGAAACTCGACGGCATTCTGGCAGCGGCCACCGAGGTGAAGGGGATGAAGCTGATGGCCGTGGCTGTCGGTGAGGTCTCGCCCGAAGCGCTCAAAACTCTGGCCGAGGCGGCGATGGCGAAGGCCGGGTCGGCCGTGGTGGTGTTGGGTGCCAGCCATGCCGGCAAGGCGCAGTTTATTGTGGCGGTCAGTCCCGACCTGGTGAAGCAGGGGGTCCACGCCGGGAAAATTATCAAGGAAGTGGCCAAGGTGGCAGGTGGCGGGGGTGGCGGACAACCCGCCCTGGCGAATGCCGGAGGCAAGGATGTCAGCAAGATTGCCGAGGCGGTCGAGAAGGCCAGGGCGTTGCTGTGAGATGTGAAACGTGAGACGTGAGGAGTGCACATGAGTGTGGAAATCATCTGCGCGGGGTGTGGACAGGAAAGTCTTCTGAGGCGGGAGCCTGTTTATGAGGGGTTCAAGAAGGTGGGGGAGATTCTAACCTGTGCCGCTTGCGGACATGACTATGCTTCCGAGGAGGAGGTGCCGTTCAAGCAGAAGGCGGCGCCTCAAGTCTTTGATGCCAGTGATGCCCCTCGGACCATCAAGGTTTTCCGCGAGAACGAAGCGGAGACCCTTTGTCGCCACTGCAAACACTTTGTGGTGAACCCGTTTCTTCAGCGTTGCGGCAGGCATGCCAAGAGTGTGGAAGCCACCGATTCGTGCCGCGATTTCGAGAAGAAGCCTGTGCCGAAGCTCTAGAAGATGGCCCGCGATCTCCGAGCGCGGGGATCTCCGGCTTGACTCCCGTTGCCTGTCAATGGCACGATGCCCGCGCTTTTTTATGGGGGTCATGTGAAGTCGAGTCGGCGCGAAAATATTGAAACATTCATGGTGGACTTGATTCAGAGGAAGGATACCTCGCGGATCAAGGATCGGCGTGTGTTACTGCTGCTTTGGACGCTTCGTCAATTTTCCCGTGTGTTCAATGTCATCGTCAAGACCCGTCATCTGCTCTATGCCCACGGGATTATCCGCCATCACACGCTTGGCTGCCAGGTCATCAGCATTGGAAATGTCACGGTAGGGGGGACGGGAAAGACGCCGGTTGTGGAAGTGTTTGCCCGTTCGCTTCAAAAGAAGGGGCGGAAAGTCGCCATTCTCAGCCGTGGGTATAAGAAAAAAGAGCTCCCGCTGGCGGAACGCCTGGTGAATAAGCTTTTGCTCCGCGAAACCCGGATTCCGCCGCGAGTGGTATCGGATGGGAAAAACCTGCTTCTGGATTCCGATATGGGCGGTGATGAGCCTTACATGCTGGCGTCCAATCTGACGGATGTGGCCGTGCTGGTGGACAAGGATCGCGTCAAGAGCGGACGCTATGCCATCAACCGGTTTGGGTGTGACACCCTGGTTTTGGATGACGGGTTTCAGTATCTGGCGTTGAAGCATCATGTTGAAATTGTGCTGGTGGACAGCAAGAACCCCTTTGCCAACGGCTTTATGTTGCCGCGCGGACTTCTTCGGGAGGATGTTCGTAATCTCGCGCGTGCTCACTATATTTTCATCACCAAATGCGACGGAAGCGATAACACCGCCCTGAAGGCCGAACTCCGGAAATTGAACGCCAAGGCTGAAATGATCGAGTGCACCCACAAAGCCCGTTACCTGACGAATGTGTTCACCACCGCTCGCGAGGAACTGTCCTTCCTTCAGGGACGATCAGTCGCGGCCGTGTCTGGAATTGCCGCGCCGGGTGGTTTTGAACGGGAACTCGAGCGGTTGGGTGCCCGTCTGACTCAGCGGGTGCAATTTGCCGACCATCACCGTTATACCCAGCAGGAGATCATCGAGGTCATCAACAGTGCGCGCGACAGCGGGGCCGAGGCGATTATGACGACCGAAAAGGATGCGGTACGGTTTCCGCGGCTTGACCGGTGCGATCTGCCGATCTATTTTCTGAGGGTGGATATTGAATTGTTATCCGGGAGTGAGGACTTCAATGCCTGTATCGCCCGAATTTGTTTCCATTAAAGCGGCGCCTCATGGCGTCGGATCGGCCCGGATCCTGATCGTCGGGCTCAGTTGGCTGGGGGATGGTATCATGGCCATGCCGGCCCTGGCGGCCTTTCGGAAGCGCCTTCCCGGCGTCCATATCACCATGCTGGCCAAACCCTCGGTCGCATCGTTGTGGTCGATTTTTCCAGGCGTGGACGATGTGATTTTGCTCAAGAAGGGTTTTGTCGGAATGCGCGACACCATTCGGGCGGTTCGAAAAGGCGGTTTTGATTTTGCCTATATCCTGCCGAAATCATTCCGAACCGCCTGGATTCCCTTTCTAGCGGGCATTCCCGGACGGCGTGGGCTGTCTGGAAACGGCCGGGGCTGGATGTTGACGGAGACTGCTGCATTATCGGAGGCGGCAGTGTGCGGGCACCAGTCCCTCGAAATCGCCGATGTACTTCAACTTTCCCATGGGGATTTGGAATTGCCTCCGTTTTTGATGGTTTCTGACGAGATTCGTAAGCGGATACGAAACCGGGTGGACACATTTCAGGGCGGAGTAGAGGAAGGTAAGTTGATCGCTTTTTTCCCCGGTGCGGCGCATGGTCCATCCAAACGCTGGCCCGCCGGAAATTTTGCCGCTGTGGGGCGCAGGTTGGTTTCGGAGCCGGGGTGTCGCCTGCTGATTCTGGGGAGTCGGGGCGACAAGGTTGTCTGTGATGAAGTCGCCGCCGGGATCGGGGACGGTGCGGTGAATCTGGCGGGAGAGACGGATTTTCTGGAACTGATCGGTTTGCTCAGCCTGTGCCGGTGTGTCGTGGCCAATGATAGTGGCGGGATGCATTTGGCGGCGGGGCTTGGCGTTCCCGTGATCGGACTCTTCGGGTTGACGGATCCTTCCAAGACGGCTCCCGTTGGAACCCGCCACACGCTTTTATGTGCAGAAGGAGTCCGCCAGTCACGGGATATTGACCCGGATTCCCCGGAGGCTCGATCAGCTATCGCCTCCATTTCCGTTGACGCCGTCCTGGGTGCCGTTGCAAGGGTGGTCGCGGGGTCTGTTTAATCTTTTTTCGCCTGTCGGCTTTTTCAGGGTATTTCCCGTAGATCAGGAGAAGAGTGTATCACGCGAAGACGATCGTTAATACCAGGAATGGACGCACTCCTTTCGCTTTTTATCGTGGCCCGACATTGATCGTCAGGTTACCTGCTTGGGCCAAGGAAGCCTGATAGGGTGTCATGGCCAGGTCATCAATGATTAAACGGTTATGTTCAGCAGGTTCGACGAATCTCATGAGAATATACAGGCGATTTCTTTTTTTGATCGAAAACGCGAACTCCTCACAGATGCGCGAACCCGCCTTGAAGGTCTTCGTCAAATGTGTTCGGCCACCCTCCCGAATGACCAATTCAATATCTGAATCTCCATGGATCTCCGCCCGGAATCGAAGGGCATAATCATGCTCGCCAACGGGTATTGGATCCATCAATGTAGCCCAACAATACTCAGGGTGAATGTCCCAGCCATTGGGTGTGATTAGAGGATATGAAATAATCCCGCCACGGTTAACTTGCTTCGCACGGCTTCCCGTTACTTCTTGGACGGCTCGAGGCCAGCGTTCCGCGCGGCAGAGATTGGAATAGTCCAGCAGGGACAATGGACGCGACGTGTCTCCGAACGCCCACATGAAGGCGTGATGGGGAATTGTTCGCTCCCATTTTTGCGCCGTCCACAGGGGGAAGTACGTGGCATTATCCGGAGACGTGCGATTAAGGAAAATAACTCCCGCAGTCAAGACGACGACTCCATATTGCAGAACGACAGGAATCTTCCGGAAAAGCCAGAGAAAGGCCAGGAGGGCTGTTCCGCCCATCACTATCCACGGGAAAGCAGTTCCGGGCGGCAACAGGAAGCGAGGGAGGGGCGAAAGCAAGAAGTGGAAATCGCCAACGATGTGGGGGTCATGCAATGCACGTAAATCAGGATAGACCGACAGGAGGAAACAAAACATGTTCATGGAAAAGAAACCGAGAAAGAAAATCACCAGGCGAAATCCAGGAGCTGCCACATCGAGAACCACTGCTAGAACCCCCATTAGGATGGGAACGGTGACGAGGAGAAATCGTCCCGGCAATGTCGCCCCTCCCCACCAGTCAGAGGCAGAACAAGATGTCAGCCAAATGCTCATGAAACAAAGCAAGGCCAGGAAAGCATGGGCGCGATGCCGTGAGTATTGAAGCAGTCCAATCGTGCCCAGGAGAGCGCAGGAAAAAACGGGAAACGCCACCAGGATTCCCTTGGAGGAGGTCAGGACGTGCCACAGACCCGAGGGACTAGCCATGAGAAAGGCCGATACGGGAGCCACCGTCCCTCCGATGAACATCCGGTACTGATTCAGGTAGAGCAACGTCCACACGGCAAGAATGAGAGCCGCGAACATGGACAATCGTGGTAATCCGCGTCGCCATGGACTGGACAAGTAGAGACACTGGACGCCATAGGCGCCCGCAAGGGTCATGGCCAGCGGGATAAAGCGGACATAGGCCCACGGCAATGCCCCGATGCACGGGACGGCTAGCAAGAGAGCGTGAACGGGGTGCGTCCTCTGCAGCACTATGGCGACGAATCCATAAACGGCTAGCGTTCCGCCAAGGACTTCCGGGAGAGCACGGCAGGAGTAAATACCCCAGAACGTGCTGCCGCCCATCAGGATGGCAACAGCCCAACCTCCCCGTCTGGATGCGCCCAGCAAACGAGCCAATAGATAGGTGCCCGCGAGGCCTAGACCGGCAATTATGCCAAGCACGAGATGTCTGGCGTACAGCCCGTGTTCACTGGTCGGAGCTAATAGGATACACAGAACTGACGAATGCAAGGAATACCACTTTCCGTTTCGCGAATTCGGGCTGATATGTGTGCGCTCGGAGAAATCTTCCGCGGCGACATCGCCGAGGTTGTTCCGCAGGTCCAGATCCCCATCGTCGTGGAGGCTTTTTGCCTGGATGAGATAGTGCCCCTCATCGCCGGAGTGCTCGCCGACGGTCTTTGTGATCCAGACCCCCAGCAGGCAAAACAGGATCGATCCTGCTGCGAACAGGATTATCCAATCCTTGCCACGGCAATCTCTTTCTCCGCAAGAGGTTACGCTAAAGGCTTTCACAGCGGCAGCAGACAGGATGCATGACGGAATGAAGATATGGAGAAAGGCGCTGAGGTGCGGATGCCATGGGAGCCCCAGTAAGCCTAAGGAGGGAAGCAGGGCGAGCCATTTGAGCCATGCGTTAATCTTGCCGAATTGCCCTGTTTTCCCACAGCACTGGGCAACACAATACCCGATGAACAGAATCGCGCTTACCACCACAAATGTGCTGTACAGGTAAGGCAAGGAAATTAACACCCGGCCGGGAAATTCACGAAAAACAACAACGCCTTCGCCAAGAAACGGCGTCACGATCCACAGCCCCAGAAAAAGAGACATCCACAGCAAGCCAGCCATCTTACTCCATAATTGTCGTAGACACGTATGCAAAGCAGAAAGGTTGCATGAATTGACTGTTTATTACAGACATTATTAATGTTTTCATAATAATCCAGATGGGAGTAGACTAGCGCCAACAAGCAGGAGGTATTCCATGAGTACAGTCAAGGATCTGTTGACGGCTAAAGGTTCCTCGGTTTCCACGATTTCCCCCCAGGCAAAGGTGTATGAGGCTTTGGCCCTCATGGCGGAAAAGGATATCGGCGCCTTGGTGGTGGTGTCTGAAGGTAAGGTAGTGGGCGTGATCTCCGAACGTGACTATGCCCGCAAGGTTGTTCTCAAAGGACGTTTCTCCAAAGAGACGGCCGTCAAGGATGTCATGAGTTCCCTCGATGCCACGGTCAAGCCCTCCCAAACCGTGGAAGAGTGCATGGCGATCATGACGGAGAAACGGCACCGGCATCTTCCTGTACTGGATAATGGAAAGCTGGTGGGGATCATTTCCATCGGCGATCTGGTCAAGAGCATCATCTCCAACCAGAAGTTCATGATCGAGAACCTCGAGAATTACATCAGTGGGGCGCCGGAAGTCCGGTGACCGGCTTGATTCGACGGGATTCCTGGGCCGGCCCGGAGCGGGAGGATAGTCATGGGTAATACCATCACCGATGTGATCAAGCAGTACGGCGGGGATGAAACCCGGCTCATGGATATCCTGATTGATATCCAGGCGGCGCAAGGATATCTCTCCGATTCGGCGATTACGCAGATAGCGCGTGCTCTGGGTATTCCCCAGGTTGATGTCGAGCAGACGGTGTCCTTCTATCATTTCTTTGCGCGGGAGCCGCGGGGCAAATATGCCATTTACCTGAATGACAGCGTGGTGGCGGAATTCAATGATCGGGCTGGTGTCGTCAAGGCCCTGGAGGAGGCCGCAGGGTGTTCCTTCGGGCAAGTGTCCCCGGACGGCCTGATCGGACTCTTTCCCACAGCCTGTATCGGCATGAGCGATCAGGAGCCCGCTGCTCTGGTCAACGAGGTGGTATTCCCCCGAATGACCCCTGCGAAGGCGCGGGCTTTGGTGGCGGGACTGAAGGCGGGTAAAACCGTCGCCGATCTTGCCGGAACGGATTTCGGGGAAGGGCAGAATGCCCACCCGCTGATCCGGTCCACCGTGCGCAATAATATCAGACTTCGGGGCGACATGGTGTTTGACCGTTATGAACCCGGTACGGCGCTCCGGCGTGCCGTATCCATGAGTTCGCGGGAGATCATCGCCATGGTGAAGGCGGCGAGTGTGCGGGGCCGCGGCGGCGCGGGTTTTCCCACGGGCATGAAGTGGGAGTTTGCGCGCAAGGCACCGGGTGATGTGAAGTACATCTTCTGCAATGCCGATGAGGGTGAGCCGGGAACGTTCAAGGATCGTGTCATCCTGACCGAATTGCCGGGGTTGGTGTTTGAGGGGATGGCCGTGGCGGGATATGCGGTGGGCGCCAGGCATGGCATTCTGTATATTCGCAACGAATACCGTTATCTTCGATCCTACTTAGAGAGCATCCTGGCGGACATGCGGGAGCAGAATCTCCTGGGTGCGTTCATCGTAGGCAAGGCGGGTTTTAACTTTGACATCAAGATTCAGTTTGGCGCCGGGGCCTATGTCTGCGGGGAGGAATCCGCGCTCATCGAGTCGGCGGAGGGGAAACGCGGGGAACCGCGGGATCGTCCGCCGTTTCCCGTTGAGAAAGGATACCTCCAGAAACCGACGGTGGTGAATAATGTCGAGACGCTGTGTTCCGTCGTTCAGGTTCTGGTCAAAGGGGTGGACTGGTACAATTCGCTGGGAACCCCGGAATCCAAGGGCACCAAAGTGCTCAGCGTGTCAGGCGACTGCGATAAGCCCGGCATTTACGAGATTGCCTGGGGCTTTTCGGTGAATGATGTCCTAAAGATGGTCGGAGCCCGGGAGGTTCAGGCGGTTCAGGTCGGAGGGCCGTCGGGTGCGTGCATCGCTCCCGGAGAATTCAACCGCATTCTAGCCTATGAAGATCTCGCCACGGGTGGATCGTTGATTATTATCGGGGCGCATCGGGATTTGTTGAAGGATGTCGTTTTGAACTTTGCCCGCTTTTTCCGTGAGGAGTCCTGCGGATCCTGTGTCCCGTGCCGCGCCCTGACGGTGATGGCCCAACGGGTGATGGAGCACATCGTGGCGGGGAAGGGAACCCCAACCGATCTCGCCCGGTTTGTGGAATGGACCTCCATCATGAAGAAGAACCGGTGCGGCCTCGGCCAGACGGCCTTGAATCCGATCATCACGACCCTCCGGAATTTCAAACCGCTGTATGATCGCCGGATCGCCGTTGGCGACGACCGGTTTATGCCGACATTCGACCTGGCGGCGGCGGTCAGGGATTATGATGAGGCGGTCAAAGAAACCTGAGGAGCTGGAGACATGGCCACATTTGTCAAATTTACATTGAACGGGGTGGAGTGCCTCGCCGAGGACGGAACGCAACTCGTGGAGGCGGCTGCTGAGAATGGCGTGTTCATTCCCACGCTTTGCAATTATCCGGGAATCCCGCCCAAAGGCTCATGCCGGATCTGCACGGTGCTGGTAAACGGGATTCCCGTCACCGCCTGCACCACTCGGGTCGTCGAGGATATGAAGGTTCAGACCTCGACCCCGGAATTGGAATCATTCAGGAAGTCGGTCGTTGAAATTCTTTTTGCGGAAGGCAACCATCTCTGTCCGTCCTGTGAAAAAAGCGGCAGTTGCGAATTGCAGGCGCTGGCCTACAGGTACCGGATGACGGTGCCTCATTTCCCTTATCTGTTCCCCACGCGTGATGTAGAAGCCTGGCATCCCAAGATTCTCAAGGATCACAATCGCTGCATTCTGTGCAAGCGGTGTATCCGCGGGATTCACAATAAGGACGGTAAGGCGTTGTTTGCCTTTGGTAAACGGGGAGACCGGCTGGTGATCAATATCGATCCCGAAACGTCACGGGATGTCAGTGATGAATTGGTCCAGAAGGCGATGGACATGTGTCCTGTCGGGGCCATTCTGAAAAAAGAAAAGGGATTTGATGTGCCCATCGGGTCCCGGAAATACGATGTGGCCCCCATCGGTAGTGAGATTGAAGGCTGATCGGAGAGTGTGTTATGCCCAAGAAAATCATCGCCACCGCATCCCTCGCAGGCTGTTTCGGCTGTCATATGTCGTTTCTTGATATTGATGAGCGGCTTCTGGATCTGATCGAACTTGTGGAGTTCCATAAATCCCCGCTTACCGACATCAAAACCTTTTCGAAGGAGTGCGATATCGGGTTGATTGAGGGGGGCTGCTGTAATGACGAGAATGTCCATACCCTGATGGAATTCCGGAAGCACTGTAAGATTCTCGTTTCGGTGGGGGAATGTTCCATCATGGGCGGGCTACCGGCTTTGCGGAACATGATTCCCCTTCGGGAATGCCTGGAGGAATCCTACCTGAGAGGGCCCACCACAGGCGATGGAACGGGGAAGGGGATTATCCCCCATGATGAGGATCTGCCGAAAATTCTCGACCGGGTTTATCCCTGCCACGAAGTGGTGAAGATTGACTATTACCTGCCGGGATGTCCCCCCAGGGCGGACTTGATCTGGGAGGCGCTGGTGGCGTTGGTGAACGGCACCGAATTGAAGCCGACGGATGCGATGTTTAAATTTGATTAACGGGAGTGCTGTTTATGGCCAGGAAGATTGTCATCGAACCGGTTACCCGCGTGGAGGGGCACGGGAAGGTCACGATCCAGCTCGACGACGCGGGCATGGTGACCCGGAGTCGGCTTCACATTGTGGAGTTTCGCGGGTTTGAGCGGTTCGTTCAGGGGCGGCCTTACTGGGAGGCGCCCGTTCTGGTGCAGCGGTTGTGTGGAATTTGTCCGGTGAGTCATCATCTGGCGGCGGCGAAGGCAGTGGACGTGATTGTCGGCGCCGGAACGGGTGAGGGACTTACTCCGACGGCAGAGAAGATCCGGCGCCTGATGCACTATGGCCAGATTTTTCAGTCACACAGCCTGCATTTCTTTCATCTGGCATCTCCGGATCTGCTCTTCGGATATGATTCGCCGCCGGAGACCCGGAATGTAATCGGGGTCGCCATGGCGAACCGGGAGCTGGCCACTCAGGCCGTGATGATGCGCAAGTACGGCCAGGAGGTGATTTTGGCGACCGCCGGAAAGAAAATTCACGGAACCGGCGCCATTCCCGGCGGGGTGAATAAAAGCCTGACCCCGGCCGAGCGGGACACCCTGCTCAAGGGGCCGCACCCGCTCAATGCCGTCCAGATGATCGCCTGGGCGCAGGGCGCGGTGGCATTTTTCAAGGATTACTACCGGAAGAACAAGGCGTTTATCGACGGGTTCTCGCGGTTCCCCTCAAACCACATGAGCCTGGTTCGCCAGGATGGCGCGATGGATCTCTACCACGGCGTCCTGCGCGTGGTGGATGCGAACGGGAAGCGGATTCTTAACGATGTGGATTATCAGGACTATGCGAAGTATATCCGGGAGGATGCCCGGACATGGACCTATATGAAATTTCCGTATCTCCAGGCTCTGGGGCCTGAAAAGGGATGGTATCGGGTGGGACCCCTGGCGCGGTTGAATACGGCGGATTTCATTCCCAGTCCCCTGGCCCAGCAGGAGTTTGAGGAGTACAAGAAGGGGACGGGTGGCAAGCCGAACGACATGTGCATGCATACGCACTGGGCCCGGCTGATTGAGACGCTCCATGCGGCCGAAATGATGAAAGAATTATTGGAGGATCCGGACATCACGGGCGACAAGCTTGTGGTGAAGGGGCGGCGCCAGGCGGAGGGAGTTGGGTTGATCGAGGCACCGCGCGGGACGCTTTTCCATCATTACCGGGTTAATGGCGACGACCAGATCGAGATGGCGAACCTGATTGTTTCGACCACGAACAACAACGAAGCCATGAACGAGGCGGTGAATATCGTGGCGCGGGCGCAAATGAACGGGGTCAAGGAGATCACCGAGGGCATGATGAATGCCGTCGAGGTGGCGATCCGCGCTTATGACCCCTGCCTGAGTTGTGCCACGCACGCTTACGGACAGATGCCTCTGGAGGTTTCCCTGTTGGACGCAGGCGGAACCCTCATTGACCGGAAACTGAAATGACCTCGATTCTGGTCTATGGTTATGGAAACCCCGGCAGGCAGGATGACGGGTTGGGTCCCGCCCTGGTATCGGAATTGGAAGTCTGGCTTACGGTGAATCCTGATCGGCGGATTACCCTGGATTCCAATTACCAGTTGAACGCCGAGGACGCGCTGGCGGTATCCGGACATGATGGGGTGATTTTTGTCGACGCAACTCAGGCGGGAGAGGCTCCCTATGAGTTTCGATCCCTAGTTCCGGAAAAGACCATTGCTTTTTCGACCCACGCTATGACTTCCGCCACAGTGTTGGCGTTATGCGAGGAACTCTATGACAAACATCCCGCCGCCTGGATCCTGACCATTCGCGGGTATTCCTGGGAGCTGAATGCCAATCTGACTCCCGAGGCCTCCGCCAACCTGGTGGCGGCCTCTGAATTTATCAAACTGCATTTGAGTCGTTTATGTGATACGCTGTGAGACATGAATCAGACGGTTCAGTCCTATTCGTTGCCCGAGGAGATCGCCAATAGCGTCATCCATGGAATCGGTTTTATCCTGGCCGTGGCGGCGTTGTCGGCGATGGTGTTTTTTTCGGCGATGCGCGGAACAGCCTGGCATATTGTGGCGTGTTCGGTGTACGGGACGACGCTGGTGCTGTTGTTTGCGTCCTCGACGCTCTATCACAGTCTACCCTGGCCCCGGACCAAAGCTGTACTGAAAATCATTGACCACTCCGCAATCTACCTGCTTATTGCCGGAACCTATACGCCCTTTCTTCTGATTTCCCTGCGGGGTCCGTGGGGCTGGTCCCTGTTTGGCATCATCTGGGGGTTGGCGCTGGTGGGGGTGGTGTTCAAGGTCTTTTTTGCCGGCCGCTTCAAACTGTTTTCGACGCTGGTCTATATCGGCATGGGCTGGATGGCGGTGGTGGCGATAAGACCGCTCTACCTGGGACTGCCCCGGGGCGGATTGTTGTGGTTGGTGGCGGGTGGGGTGCTCTACACGGCCGGAACGATTTTCTACCTGGGTCGCCGTATTCCCTTTAATCACGCTATCTGGCACGCTTTTGTTCTGGCCGGGAGTCTCTGCCATTTCCTCAGCGTCATGCTGTATGTGATCCCGTGAAGAACGGAGTCTGAGAACGCCCTGTCAGCCCATTGGACAATCTGCGGACGCCGAGGCCGGCGTCCCTCCCTGTTTGAAATCATGGTATTATCCTGTTTTTCGGGAGGGGCGGCGGCCTCGCCGACCGTCTTGACGGTTATCCCTGGATGGTTTTCCACAGGAGGATCAGATTCAGGGCAATGACGATGGCGGCCACCAGCCAGAGCCAGAGTTTTCCATACAGGGTGTTGGCATGGGTACCCATGACCCTTCGGGATGAAGTCAGGTAGATTTGCAGGACGATGGTGATGGGGAGCTGGATGCTGAGAAGAACCTGGGACACAATCAAGGCCTTGAAACTGTTGGTGACAAACATGACTGCGAGCAGGGCGACCCCAAGGGTAATTCCGACACCTATTTTTGAGAGCGGCTTCTGAATGTCGTAATTCCGGGAAAACAAACCGGCAAAAATGGATCCCCCCGCCATCCCGGCCGTGAGGCTTGCCGATAACCCGGCACAAAGCAGGGCCAGGGCGAAGACCGTGGCGGCGAGCGCCCCGCTATGACCCAGCATCGGGTGCAGCATTTCCTCCGCTTGCTCGAGGGAGCTCACCTTGACCTTCTGTTGAAAAAAAGTGGCGGCCGCCAGCAAAATCATGGCGCTGTTGATCATCCAGCCGACCATCATCGAGAACAGGGTGTCAAGCCATTCAAACCGCAAATGACTGATGATGACGCCTTCGCCCTGACTATTCCATTGCCGGTTCTGAATGACCTCGGAATGCAGGAACAGATTGTGGGGCATCACCACCGCGCCCAGGACGCTCATCACAATCAGGATGGAGCCGGTGGGGAGATCGGGCGTCACCCAGCCCTTGGCCGCGCTGATCCAGTGGGTGTCGATCAGGGTCAGTTCAAACAGAAAGGCCAGCCCGATCAGGGAAACAAAGCCCACAATGATTTTCTCAAGGCGTTTGTATGAGTTCCAGAGGAGTAGCCCCGCCACAACCACGGTGGTAAGGATGGCTCCGACCTTGAGGGGAAGATGAAACAACATCTGAAGTGCGATGGCACCCCCCAGGATTTCCGCGAAGGCGGTCGCCACCGACGCCAGAACGGCGGAGCCTAGCGCCGGACGGGAGACCCATCGGGATAGGTGTTGCGTGGCCGACTCCGCCAGGCACTTTCCTGTTACAATTCCCAGGTGCGCCGCATTGTGCTGCAACAGAATAAGCATGATTGTACTCAAGGTCACCACCCAGAGTAACTGGTAGCCGAACTCGGAACCCGCCGCCACGTTGGAGGCCCAGTTTCCGGGGTCGATAAAGCCCACGGTAACCAGCAGTCCTGGCCCCAGGAACCTCAGGGCATTCAAGGCGCCAGAGACTTGCTTCTGCTGTCTTAGTCGCTCTCGGAATTGTTGAAAGAGTTTCATGTGTCGGGAACAATACCACGGTGATTATAAATTGTCTAAACTCGACACGTTTGCGTCATTACAGTATTTTCTCAGACTTTTACCGCGCCAGAATGGCGGGAAATGGGTGAATTATGAATGCACAGGATGTAGTTGTTCTGAAAGAGCAGGGGTTGGCTGAGGCTAGGCAGGCGGCGACGCTGGCCGAGGTCGAGGCGGTTCGGATCAAGTATCTGGGTCGCAAAGGGGTGCTTCAGGAGGTTATGGACAACCTGAAATCCGTGCCCGCCGAGGGGCGTCGGGATTTTGGACGTTGCGCCAATGAATTGAAGCAGGAGCTGACCGTTTTGCTGGATGAGCGGAAAACGGCGCTAGCGGCGGCGGAAAAGGCGGCGGGCCAGAAACAGTTTGATGTCACCATGCCCGGCGCCTGGCGGAGCCTGGGAACCCGTCACCCCGTTACGCAGGTGATTGAGGAATCCATCCGCATTTTCAGCATGCTGGGCTTTACTGTGGCTGATGGCCCCGATATCGAAACGGAATACAACAACTTTGATGCCCTCAACACACCGGCGGATCATCCGTCGCGGGATACACAGGATACCTTCTGGCTGGATAACAAGACGCTGCTTCGCACTCAAACCTCGCCGGTCCAGATTCGTGTGATGGAAAGCCGCAAGCCGCCGATCCGGATCATTGCGCCGGGCCGCTGCTATCGCCGGGATACCACGGATGCCACGCACAGCGCGAACTTCCACCAGGTGGAGGGGCTGTATGTGGATCGCAAGGTGTCCATGGCTGATCTCAAGGGTGACATCACGTTTTTTGCCCACCAGATGATGGGGCCGAACGTTAAGGTGCGGTTCCGTCCGCATTTCTTCCCGTTCACCGAGCCGAGCGTGGAATATGATTTCTCGTGCCATGTGTGCGGCGGGTCCGGGTGCCGGGTCTGCAAGAACAGCGGCTGGATCGAAATTTCCGGCGCCGGCATGGTGAATCCGAAAGTGTTCACGATTGTCGGGTACGATCCCGAGGCGGTCACCGGCTATGCCTTCGGCATGGGCCTGGAGCGTATTGCCATGATCAAGTTCGGCATCGAGGATATCCGGTTGTTGTATGATAACGATGTAAGGTTCCTGTCCCAGTTCTCGTAAGGGGTTGATTATGAAGTTACCGTTGAGTTGGTTGAAAGAGTATGTCGATGTTGGCCTGAGTCCCAAGGAGCTGGCTTCCCTGCTGACGTTCTCCGGAACGGAAGTGGAGGGGATCAAGACCATTGGCGGGGATTTCACGGGAATCGTGGTGGGTGAAGTGCTTTCTGTCGAGCGGCATCCGAATGCCGACCGGTTGACCGTCTGTCAGGTGAACAGCGGGTCGGAAACCCTGACCGTGGTCTGTGGCGCGCCGAATGTGGCGGCCGGGATCAAGGTGCCGCTGGCCACTCTCGGAACCCTGGTTCCGAACGGCTTGAAGATCAAGAAGGCCAAGGTCCGGGGCGTCGAATCCTTCGGGATGCTTTGCGCGGCCGACGAACTGGGACTGTCCGAGGATCATAGTGGGTTGATGATTCTGCCGCCTGAGACCAAGGTCGGAACACCCTTTTCTGAAATTGCCGGGCCGCCGGAGACGGTGCTGGAACTTGAGGTGACGCCAAACCGGCCGGATTGCCTGAGCTTGATCGGGATGGCCCGCGAGGTGGCGGCCTTGCTGGGCAAGCCCCTGAAGATGCCGAGTCCGGTTGTGAAAGAAGAGGCTCGCACGGTCGAAAGTCTCGCCAGTGTCACCATTGAAGACGCGGTGGGATGTCCGAGATATACCGGCCGAGTGCTTTCCGGGATCACCATTGCCCCGAGCCCGCAATGGATGCAGCGGCGCCTGACGGCGGCAGGGATCCGTCCGATCAACAATGTCGTCGATATCACCAACTATGTCATGCTGGAATGCGGTCAACCGCTGCACGCTTTTGACTACGAGTTGCTGGACGGCCACAAGATCATTGTGCGCCGGGCGAAGGCCGGGGAAGCTATGAGCACGCTGGATGGCACGGCGCGGGAAATCAATCCGGACATGCTGATGATTGCCGATGGCCGACGGCCCGTGGCCGTGGCGGGCGTCATGGGCGGGGCGGGGAGCGAAATCCGGGACGTCACCAAAACGGTTCTGCTGGAGAGCGCCTATTTCAAGCCGTCCGATATCCGGAAGACCTCCAAGAAGCTGGGGCTGTCCACCGACTCGTCCTACCGGTTCGAGCGCGGGGTGGATATCGAGAACGTCGATTGGGCAAGCCGGCGTGCCGCGCAGTTGATGGTGGAACTGGCGGGCGGGGTGGCGGCGAAAGGGGTGATCGATGTCTTCCCGGCAAAACCGGCGCGTGGTCAGGTGTCGTTGCGGTTTGAGCGCGCCCGGGATCTTCTGGGAATTCAGATTGCCGATGAGGTGATCCTGACGATTTTCAAGGCGCTGGGATTGGGGCTTGTTTCCCGGGATGCCGTGTCTTGCTTGATGGAAATTCCCGCATACCGGGTTGACCTTAAGCAGGAAGCGGATCTGATCGAGGAAATCGCGCGCATTCACGGGTTGGATAAGGTTCCGTCGCCGTCTCCCGTGGCAAAGATTATTCCCGGCGCCGACGACAAGCCGACGCGTGCCATTCTGGCGTGTCGGGCGAATCTGGTCGGGCTTGGGCTTTCGGAAATCATGAACTACAGTTTCCTTTCCGGGCGCCTGCTGGACCTAGTGGGACATGGCGATCCGGAGAAGCGGGTCGTGCTGCCCAACCCGATCAGTGCGGATCACACGGTGTTACGGGATTCCTTTATTCCTCAGATGATTGAGACTTTAGGGAAGAACCGGGCGCGCCAGGCTCGGGAAGCGTCGTTATTTGAAATGGGCCGCGTATTCTTCAAGGACGACTCGGGAAAGAATGCCGAAGCCGACCGGATTTGCATTGGCCTGATGGGTCCTGTGGGGCGAACCGGGATGGCGAAATCCAAGCCGGTGAAGGACGAGGAGATGTTCCAGTGGATCACGGGCATCCTGGAGTCGCTCTGCCGCGCGCAGCATGTTCCGGAGATCGCGAAGGGCGGATTGGCGAGCTTGGATCTCGTGCTAAAGCCTGTAAAGAGCCCCTGTTATGAAGAGGGACGGGGCGTCAGCATCTGGATCTCCAGCGCCTGTGTTGGAACGATGGGGCTGGTTAGCGAACGGGTTCGCAATGAGTGGCGGCTGGTTGATCCTGTGGCGGTGCTTGAGCTTGATCTGGCGCCATTGGTGGCCCAGGCCCTGCGGATTCCGGTTTCCCGTGCCCTCGGGACGTTCCCCAGTGTCGATCGTGATGTGGCTCTGGTCGTTGATGATGGCATTTCGCACGAGGCGATTCTCAAGACCATTTGGACGGTGGCCCCGCCGGAATTGGTGGATGTCCGTTTGTTCGATATCTATCGTGGCGAAGGGGTCGGGAAAAACCGGAAGAGCATGGCGTATTCCCTGACTTATCGCTCGATGGAGAAGACGTTGACCGATGAGGTGGCGAACGGATTCCACGAGAAGGTGAAAGCCGCCATTTGCAAGGATGTTGGGGCGGAAATACGATAAGCGATCAATGAAGTGCCTCATCCAGCGCGTCAGTCGTGCCAGTGTCACCGTGGACGGGCAGGTTACCGGCTCCATAGGGAAAGGTTTTGCTATTTTACTTGGCGTAAGGATCGGCGACACGGATGCCGACTCGGTTTATCTGGCTGAGAAGACGGCCGGGCTGCGGATTTTTCCCGATGCACAAGACAAGATGAACCTGGCACTGGGTGAGGTGGGTGGTGCGGTGTTGGTTGTTTCCCAATTCACCCTTTACGCCGATACCCGGAAGGGGAACCGGCCGAGCTTTATCCATGCCGCTCCGCCCGCCGAAGGCGAGCGGCTCTATGAAGTCTATGTGGGTCATCTCCGGCGGATCCTGGGGTCCGGCCAGGTGGCCACCGGCACCTTCCGCGCCAGCATGAGCGTCGAGATCATCAACGATGGACCGGTTACGATTGAGTTGGTGTCAGATGGCCGTGGCGGCGGTAGGTAAAGGTGGGACAGCGTCAACTGTGAGCCGAACCGCCCGGTTGATACTCTGGTAGACGGATGAGGAAGGTGGTGCCCGCGCCCGGCTGGCTTTGGGCGGTGATCGTTCCCCCGTGTTGTTGGACGATCTTCTGGCAGACCGCGAGTCCGATTCCCGACCCTGGATACTGATCTTCTGAATGAAGCCGCTGGAAGGGTTTGAAAATTTGTTCAACATGCTTCTCGTCGAAACCGATCCCATTGTCCCGTATCCGGATCTCAATCAGGCCCTTGCCGGGGCTCCGGCTCGAGACGCAGACGCGCGGGGCACAGCCGGGCGTGACAAATTTAAGGGCATTGCCGATAAGATTCAGGAACAGTTGATACAATTGCAGTTGATCGCCCAGTACTGTCGGCAGGATCCCGACCTCCACCGCGGCTCCTGTTTCCTTGATGCGGGGTGCTAAATCTTCAAGGGCCTGATTGACCGGATTCGACAAGGCCACAGGAAAGAACACCCGGTCGCCTTTATTCACGCGGGCGTACATCAGGAGCCCCTGAATTAATTGCTGCATGCGCTGGGAGGATTTTTCAATGTGACTCAGAAAATCACGCGCCGTGTCCGGCAGGGCGGCCGCGCACTCTTCGCGAAGGAGTTCGCTGAAGCCGATGATCCGTCGCAGGGGGGCTTGTAAATCATGCGAGGCGATGTAGGCAAACTGATCGAGCTCGGCATTTGACCGGGCCAGTTCCTCCGACTTTCGAAAGACTTCAGCTTCTGCTTGTTGGCGAAGACTGATCAAGCGGGCGTTTGTAAGGCTAAGGGCGCACAGGCTGACAATATCAAGGGCCAGATTAAGGTAGTCCTGACCGTGATGCGGCAAGGTGATCGTGTCGGCGATCACAAATCCCAAGGTTGCATTCTGGTATTTGACACGTACGGAAAACCCGCTTTCCGTCATGGCGGAAGTCTCATCGGGTCTGAACCGTGCCATCCAGGCCTCTATCCATTCGGCATCATCAGGTTTCGGGAAGTTGCTGTAGATTCTTTTTGTCTGACCCCCATCAGGCGAAACATAGGCCACGCGCTCGGCTCCAAACAGCATGGTGAAAAGCTCGAGTATGGCCTGGATCGCGTCTTCCTCATTCATAATCCGCGTCAATTTCACCAACAGATCCATGGCTAGCACATGGTCGGCCAGTTTCTTGTTGGCACGCGCGAATTCCTCTTTCACCAGAAGCTCGGCTTCACGGGTGCGCCACGCCTGGACAAGATAACTCAGAATGAGTCTGAAATGGTCCAGTCCCACGGACATGACTTCGGTCGGAAGTCCAAGGTATTCGGCGCAATCGTGCAGGCGGGTCTGAGCCTCCGGATCGACGCCGGTATCAAGCAGAACCATGCGGCGTGCGCCTTCGGCAAAAAACATTCGTGCTGTTTCCCGGTCAAACTGCCAGGCGTCAATATGCTGTTGCCAGTGTTCCAGCCAACCGGAGGTGACCAGGTGCGATCCGTCACAAAGACACCGGTCAATGGTCGTCTTGTTGATAAGCATATGAAAGCATAATTCCTCCCGGTGAATCCGGTGATACCGGTCCTCGGACAAGGCCGTTTTATTCTGGTTCAGGAGGTAGCAGGCCCCGACCAGAATAGTGGTCTGTCCATTTTTTCCCGAGTCATAAAACTGGTGTGTCAGCGTCGCCGTCAGATCCGCCCGGGGGCGAACACAGAGATCGGGAAATGCCGAGACGCTGACGTTTTCAAAGCCTTCGGATTGGAGGATGACCTGTGCTTCCTTGAGGTAGTACTGGCAGACGAGGAGATGGAGACTGGGAGGCATGATGTTAGATCCAATCAAGGGGGTAGCGGCCCCAGCGGCGAACCGCATCCGCGATAGTGAGCAGGACGGAATCCGGAACCTGCCAGGGAATTTCCCCATGGTTATCTGTTAAAACAAATCCGCCGCCCGGCCCGGCTTTTGCGATCGCCTCCTTGACCCTGATCTCGGCCTCGGCGGGAGTCCAGTGCCGCATTTCGATCGCATTCAAATTGCCCATAACGGTAAGCCGTCCCCGGGCTGCGGCCTTGACAGCGGCCAGATCTTCCAGAAAACTGGCTCCGATCCCGACGGTGCCCGTTTGAACGACATCATCGAGAATTGCCAGGCAACGGCCGGAGGCAAAGCTGGTTGCAACGGCTCCTTTGATTTTCGACAATGTTCTTCTGGCGATCAGGAACCCTGTTTTCAGGTATAGTGCCCGGGGAATGATGGTGGGGGACGATACCGGGTCGGCATACGCGATGGCTCCTGCGCCCGCCTCCAGTTGTGCGTTGGCCCACTCCACGCAAAAGGCTTCGTTCAGGCGCATGAGTTGCTCAAACCGTTCTGGTTGTTCGTGGAGTAAAAGCAGGTAATTCTCGAAACCCAACTGCATGACCGGCAGTGAAAAGGGCGAAATCACCGAGCCGAACACGGGGACCTCGTTGCCCGCCCGGTCCTTCAGGAGACGAATGAGACGCAGCACTTTCTGCAGGCAGGGGGTATCGCGCACCCGGGGCGGTTCAAGGCGGGCGATGTCCGCCGATCCTGACAGGGGCGGTTGGCCTGCATTGGGCGGGCCATCTTCCCGATAGATCACTTCACCTCCCCACGCCTCAGCCTCCACAGCCCCATACATGAAACCGAGCAGGGCATCATGTCCATAGCGGACGCGGAGTCGCCACTGGCCTTCCGCCACGAGATCCGGCCGGCTGAAGTAGTCCCGGATTGAGAGGCCGAATTCCCTCGCGCCCTGCATGACGGTGGGAAGCAGGAAGGGAACGCGATCCGGTTCCCTGTGGGACATCGCCGTGCTGAGGCGTTCCGAGGAGGTCATGGACTCCGGTTTCATGGTAGAACCCCCGCTAATCGTGAAATGGCCGCAATGGCATCGGATGCCGTGTTGCCGAAGGCGTCCGCTCCGACCTCTTTCCAGAGCTCTTCATCAAAGCGGAAAGGGGCGCCTCCTACTACAATTAGCGGGACGCACCCCTTTGCCTGAAGCCGTGTGCGGAGCTCTTTGATCCGAAGCGCCGCCGGCAGCATGAGTGCGGAGAGAAGCAGAATACGAATCCCGTCGGTCTTGATGTGGGCGACCAGTTGGTTCATGTCGGTTCGTCCATAATTTCGCAACGAAAACCCGCTCGCCCGCAATGTCGAGTATACAATTCTCAAGCCCAGCAAATGATAATCTTCAAGGGCTGCGATTGCCAGCGGCGGCATGCTTTTCCGGGTGTCATCGGAGGGGGGGAGAATGGCGTCAACCGCTTCCTCGCAAAGGCGACCGCTCATGTATACCTGAGACAAGGAAACGCTCCCTTCCTCCCAGCCGACGCCAATCCGCTCCAGGGCCGGAACAATCAGGCTCTCGATTCTTGTGAGCGGTGAAGGCGAAGCGGAGGCTTCCGACAGCACGCGGTTGACGGTCACCCTGTCAAGCGACAGGAGAGCACTCTCCAGTTGATCCAACGGCGACTCCATGGCGTTCTCTTTTTGCTCGCTCCTATTACTCGGAACGTATTCCAGCCCGCCGGGCAAACCTGTAATCAGCTTCTCGATCTGAAACTACGCGCAATTCAAGTGTTTGTCAGCTATTTTTATTTTGACTTTTATCCGTCACTGCCAACTGGTATTGTCCGATTAAAGCCATGAGTAAAATTCTCAAAGCCCTGATTGTCGAGGATTCTGAGTGTGATGCACTCCTGCTGTTAGGGCACCTGAAGCGGGGAGGGTACGATACGACATCCCTTCGCGTCGATAATGCTTCTGATCTTGTGGCAGCATTAAGCGAAAGAGAATGGGACATTGTTTTTTCAGATCACAACATGCCGCAATTCACCTCCATTGAGGCCCTGGAGCTTGTGCGCGCCCGCGATCCGGACATTCCTTTCCTGATTGTTTCCGGGAGCATCGGGGAAGATGTGGCGGTGGCGTCCATGAAGGCGGGAGCCCAGGACTATCTGATGAAGGGCAACCTGACCCGTCTTGTATCGGCCGTTGATCGCGAGTTGAAGGATGCCGGGGATCGCCGCGCACGCAAGGTGGCGGAGCATGCACTTTTGGCGCGTGAGGAGGAACTCAGAATCGCCCGCGAAGTTCAACAGTTGCTCTTCCCGATTTCCATGCCTGTCATCGGCGGTTACGATATCGCGGGCGCCTCTTGCCCGGCGGACGCCACAGGCGGTGACTACTACGATGTTATCGTCCGTCCGAATCACGATATTTATGTGATTGTCGGGGATGTGACCGGGCATGGGCTCGGGCCGGCCCTGCTCATGACCGATGTTCGGGCATACCTCAGGGCACTTGTCCTGGAGGACAGATCCCTCGAGGATCTCATGACTCTGGTGCGTCACCTCCTGCTTGAAGATCTTGGAAACGACCGGTTTATCACCATGGTGATCGCCCGGTTCACTCCCGGAGAGGGTGTCATGGATGTGATTAATGCGGGGCATCCAACGGGCTATATTCTTGCGCCTGGAGGCGGGATAAAAACGGAACTGAATGCCACTGTTCCAGCCTTGGGTGTTGACGCCGAGGTGGATCGACTTGAGTCCTGCAAGGTCCGGCTGGAAGCAGGAGAACTGGCTGTATTCCTGACGGATGGGATTCTCGAGGCGTGTTCACCGGCTGGCGAGGAGTTCGGGGTGCCGCGCCTGCTTGGGATTCTCCAGCGCGAAAGGGACCGGCCCGCCGCTGAAATCATCAGGATTCTCTTCGATGAAGTGCGCAAGTTTGGTTCCCCGGAAGGGATTCAGGACGATATCACTGCGGTGATCATCAAACGCTCGTCCTAAAGGGACAGGGTGTGGGCGTTCGACTTAAGAGCACGACATGGAAGACCCTATCGGAACGGAAAAAATTGTCCACGGGCAACGGTGGGGTGAGTTTCATAACGGCTACTTCTCCGATCCGGTGATCGTGCGCCCCCTGATTGACGCTGCCCTGCGAGTTCTGACTAAATCGCCCGTCGATGTCGTTGTTGATTTAGGGGGTGGAACGGGTTTTCTGTTATCCCAGTTGGCCTCGAACGGGATCGGCGCCACCACGAAGCTGGTCAATGTCGACTGCTCGGACGCCCAGCTTGCGCTCAAGGATTCTGCCGGTATTGTTCGGGTTCATGCGTCCATCGGAGAGTTCCGTCGCCGGGAGGTTGTCCCCGGAGATCAGCGACTTTTCCTGCTCATGAGGTCTGTTCTTCATTATCTCGGGGAAGACGGATTGCTCCCCTTATTGCGTCATCTCCGTGGTCAGGTTGCGGAAGGGGAGTTCTTCGTTCATCAAAGCGCCTCCTTTAAGAATAAAGAGGATGCGGCATGTCTCAATGCCCTGTACCGGCACATGCGGTCCCGGAAGTGGTATCCCTCTGTGCATCATTTAAAAAACTGTTTGCTAAAATCCGGCTGGCGCGTAGCGGACGCCATGGAGGCCCCATCTCTTGTACTGACCTCGGAGGATCTCGGGCTGCGGTATGCGCTGAACACAAGTGACATCGTTCGCATACGGGAGGCGATGGCGGGTGAATTCGGTGGGGAAGGTCCTGTCTTTCGTCTGACGCCATCAGGGTTTCAGGCCGACTTGCATTACCGGATTTTCACCTGTGTCGCGATGTCATCCTGAAGACGATGCGAAGCGGCGGATGAAGAGGAGCCAGGCGGCGAGGGTTTTGGAGTCATCGACAAGGCCGCCGTCAATCAGGGATTCAAATTCCTCCCGTGTCAGGTATTCCACGGTGATCCGTTCGTCAGGGTCGCCCTCCTGAAGTTCGGCAGATTCTGAAAGTTCCGCAAAGAACAGATGAATGATTTCGTCAATATACCCCGGGGAGGGGTAGATAACGCCCAGAGAGTGGAGGGAAACGACATCATGGCCGGTTTCCTCCTTGATTTCCCGCGCAGCGCAATCCTCGGGGCGTTCTTCGAGTTCCTTCCGCCCGGCAATAATTTCAAGAACCTCGCGTTCAATGGGTTTCCGGAACTGCTTTACGAAAACATAACGGCCGTCAGGCAAACGGGCCACGGCGGCAATGGCACCAGGATGCCTGATGATTTCCCGATGGGCGCGATGTCCAGGCTCCAGTTCAACCACCTGGGTTTCCACCGAAATCATACGGCCCGTGAAGACAGGCGTGATGGAAAGGGTTCTTTCGTTCATGAACAAGACCTGTCCCGCCACCCGTACATCGTGTCGTAGGCCTTGAGGTATTCGCCGCTGCGGATGCGATCCCACCAGGCTTTGTTGGCCACATACCAGTTGACCGTTTCCTTCAGGGCGTCCTCGAACCGGTGGGCGGGTTCCCAGCCCAATTCGGTCTTGGCTCGCGTGTTGTCCATGGCGTAACGCCGGTCGTGACCGGGGCGATCCTTGACATAGGTGATCAGGCTTTCCGGCTTACCGAGGATTTTCAGGATTCCCTTTACGATCTCGATATTCGGGACATCGTAGTTGCCGCCGAGATTGTAGACTTCCCCTGATTTTCCTTTTCGGAGCACCGTATCGATGCCGGAACAGTGATCCATGACATAAATCCAGTCTCGCACATGCATGCCGTCGCCATAGACGGGAAGGGGCTTGTCGGCGAGGGCGTTGGAGATCATGAGAGGGATCAGTTTTTCAGGGAATTGATATGGGCCGAAGTTATTGGAGCAGCGGGTGATGACGGCGTCCAGTCCGTGCGAGTGCTGGGCGGCGCGGACCATGAAGTCGGCCCCGGCCTTGGTCGCGGAGTAGGGGTTATTGGGCTGGATCGGGGTCTCTTCCGTAAAGGCGCCGGTCGGGCCGAGGCTTCCATACACTTCGTCGGTGGACACCTGCAGGAACCGGGGTACTTTGTGCTTCCGGGCGGCATCGAGAAGGTTCTGGGTTCCCATGATATTGGTCTTGATGAATTCACGGGGGCCCATGTGCAGGCTGCGATCCACATGACTTTCGGCGGCAAAATTGAGGACGGCGTCAAAGCGGTGTTCCCTGAAAAGCCGGTTCACATCGCGGGTTGAGGTGATGTCGCCGTGCACGAACACATGGCGGGAGTCATTCTTGATATCAGTGAGATTTTCAAGATTCCCCGCATAGGTCAGGGCGTCAAGATTGACGATCTCATCCGCCGGATGAGTCTTTAAAATATAATGTACAAAATTACTGCCGATAAACCCGGCTCCCCCTGTTACCAATAATTTCATAAGTGTTCTCCTGCCCGAATGTATAGGGGACAGACCCGTCCGGTTCCAGCATTTTTTCTGCAAGGAGCGATTATGATTAAGATTACGATTACGATTATGATGAAGATATGGTATACATGATCGGTCTGTATTTCTTATTTATAAGGAGATGAGGTGTTTTATGCCGATTGAACTAGCTAAAGGGGTTTACTGGGTGGGTGTGACCGATTGGGGCATCCGTCATTTTCACGGGTTTGAGCTCTCGGTTCATCGTGGAACGACTTATAATTCCTATCTCATTATGGATGAGAAAATTGCTTTGGTGGATACCGTTTGGTCGCCCCATTCGGAGGAATTCCTTGCCCGGGTCAGGGAATTGGTGGATCCCGCCAAGATTGATTATGTGGTGGTGAATCATGCGGAGCCGGACCATTCCAGCAGTTTGCCCGCTCTGATGAAGCTATGCCCCAATGCCACAGTGGTGGTTTCCAAAAATGGGGCCACCAGTGTTCCCGGGCATTATCATGAAAACTGGAATTTCAAAGCCGTCAAAACCGGGGATCGGATCAGCTTGGGCAAAAATGAACTGGTTTTTGTCGAGGCGACGATGCTGCACTGGCCGGACACTATGTTCTGCTACCTGACCGGGGAACAGATCCTGATGTCGAATGATGCCTTCGGTCAGCACTATGCCACGGCTTTTCTGTTCAACGATCTGGTCAATCAGGAGGAACTGTATGAGGAGGCGTTGAAATATTTTGCCAATATTTTAACCCCCTACACAGATAAGATCTTGAAGAAAATTGACGAAATTCTGGCTCTGAACCTTCCGGTCAAGATGATTGCGCCGAGTCATGGGGTGATCTGGCGTCAGGATCCTCTCCAGATCGTTAAGCAATACCAGGAATGGTCCCTGCAGAAACCGGCTCCCACGGCGGTGGTTTTGTATGACACCATGTGGCGTGCCACCGAAAAGATGGCAAAGGCGATTGCCGAGGGCTTGATTGAATGCGGCATCGACTGCAAGGTCTCTCACGCGGCGACTGCAGACAGCAACGACCTGATGGTGGAGATCTTTAAGGCAAAACTGGTTGTTTTGGGATCCTGTACCTATAACAATGGCATTCTTCCCTCCATGGCAAAGATTCTGGAGGAGATGCGGGGACTTCGATTCAAGAACAAGATTGGCGCCGCTTTCGGATCCTACGGGTGGAGCGGGGAGTGCGTGAAGTCCATCGAGGAAATCTTCCAGAAGTCCGGCATTCCCCTGGTGCGCTCTGGCCTTCGTGTCAAGTGGCAGCCCAGTGACGCCGATCTGCAGTTGTGTCGGGAGTTTGGACGCGAACTGGCGGCGGCGACCAAGGGCTGAGTTTTAGAAAAATGCCCCGGCTAGAAGGCTTTCCGCTTCGGAAATCCATGCCTTGGAAAATTTGTTTTTCAGGGGGAACTGAATCATCACCCGCCTTGACGCGATTTTTCCCGTCAGAGCCACCGGTGCGTAACGGTCAATGAGGTGGCGGGGCTGGCTCCGAATCACTTCGATCAGACCATCCAGTAGATCCAGCGGTTCTTCATGATCCGGGCATAGCACAAACTGGAACAGCCCGTCGGGCTCCCTTCGGATGGCGGTTCGGATATACCCCTCCAATTCTTTTCGGTGGGCGAATAGATCGGAGCCAGAAAATAGACAAGCGCACCGGGTGGAGGTAATGGCGGGCTCTATTCTGGGGTCGGAGGCTGTTACTTTAATCTGGTTTTTAAAGAGCATCAGCCGGGTTCCCGTGAATGCCCCGGTGTGAATATCCGACCGCAATTTCGGGTGGCGGGCAATCAGATGCTCAATGGCAAGGAAGTCCTCGGTATTCATGGTATCGGTTTCCGTCACTGCATAAGGGGGGTGTGTCAGCGCACGCATGCGCCATTCCTTGCGCCGGTCACGCAGTTCTGTTCCCGGCAGAAGCAACGTTTGCAGGCATTGGACATTTGTGGACGGGAGTTTCAAGGCCCAGTTTACTGATCGTCTTACATCGCCTGTGCCCTGTAGCGGAAGACCATACATAACATCCAGGGTGACTTTGATCCGGCGCCGGGTGAGGAGCCGAATTCCCGATTCCAGCTTCCCGAGTGAAGTGGGGCGACGGATTGCCTTGAGCACGGCGGGATCACGGCTTTGCAGGCCCACTTCAACATCCACAAAACGGGCCCGCGCCAGGTTGTCCGCTTGTTCTGCGGTAAGCCGTTCCGCATTGATCTCGGCAAAAAACGCCAGATTTCTGGACTGGTTCAGGTGGGCCAGACGCTGGACAATTTCGCCGAAATGCGGATGGGCGTTGAAGGAGGGATCCACGAAGCGGATTTCCTTCGCTCCGAGACGACGCAGGGCGCGAACGCGTGACAGAATGTCGTCCGGCTCCAGGAAAGACATGGACTGGCGCAGATGGGGATAGCGGCAATAGGTGCAGCGCATGGGGCAGCCCCGCGAGGCTTCGAGATAGGCCATTCCTCGGGCATCCGGTCGGCTGGCTCCATAGCCTGGGGGCGGCAGTTGATGCGACAGGCAGACGGCAGGCGGGGGCTCGGATCCCCAGCGATAGCCGTTACCGGTTCGCGTCGCCACGGTTGAATAGGGGACGGATTTTCCGGTGCGAAAGGCGCGCAGCAGGGCCGGAAAAACAATTTCCCCTTCGCCCACCACCAGGGCATCGGCGGTTTTGTTTTTGAAAAGGAAGGGATGGGCTCGGGCCACTTCGGGGCCGCCCAGGACGATCCGGGTTTCAGGAAGCCGATTGCGCAAAAGTCGGGCCAGTCGCAAGGTCCGTTCAATATTCCACAGGTATAGTGTTCCGGCGAGAACATCAGGGGCGAGGCGCGTCAGGGTGTTGAGCAGGGACTGGTTTCCCGCGTCCTGTTCTGATTCTGGAAGTCTGCAGAACTCGTAATGAGCCCCTTCGCCCGCTTGTTCGGCGGCATACTGGAGGGTGGCGGCGGCCAGCGGGACATTCTCATGGTCCGCCTGGAGATCGTTATCCAGCTGGGGGAGTTGAATAAATAAAACCCTTTTCCGTTTCGGCATGGGATGCACCTTACCACAACCCGCCGCGAAAACGCGAGAGTTCGACATAGCCAAAGAACGATTGAAACAAGGGCGATGAGGCGATATACTCGCCCGTTTTACAGTGAAATTGCTGAGCCGGAAGTGGAGTTGAACCGTGAATAACGATGATATAAAGGGCCGCATTCAAGAGTTGCGGGAAAAGACCGATGAAATGCGAGGTTATCTTTGACGTTGCCACCCGCCGTGCCACGTTAAGGGAATTGGAGTCTCAAACCTCCGCGCCGGATTTCTGGGAAGATCCCAATAAGGCCAAGAATCATCTGGCCAAGGTGAATGAAATCAAGGCCGTTCTCACTCCCTTTGATGAAATCGAGAAATTCCTCGAAGAAGCCGGCGTGATGCTCGAACTTGCCGATGCCGAGGCTCCGGGTCCCGCTCGTACCCAGGCCTTGAGCGATGCCGGAAAAGATCTGGATCGCGCCGATGCCGATTTCCGGAAACTGGAGATGCAATCACTTCTGAACGCCAAATTGGACCGGAACAATGCCTTTGTTACCATTCATGCGGGCGCCGGGGGGACGGAATCCTGCGACTGGGCCAGCATGCTGTTCAGGATGTTTCAACGGTTTTGCTCCATCAAGGGGTTCGAGGTGGAAGTTCTCGATATTGCGGAAGGGGATGAGGCTGGGATCAAGTATGCCACCTTCGCCGTGCGCGGCACTTATGCTTACGGGTTCATGAAGTGTGAACGCGGGGTGCACCGGCTGGTGCGAATCAGTCCGTTCGATTCCAACAAGCGGCGCCATACCTCCTTTGCCTCATTGGATGTGATTGCCGAATTGGATGACGATATTGATATCGTGATTGAAGATAAGGATTTGCGTGTCGATACGTTCCGGTCCAGCGGGTCGGGGGGGCAGCATGTCAATAAGACCGATTCCGCCATCCGCATTACCCATATGCCCACCGGGGTGGTGGTCTCCTGCCAGGCGGAACGTTCCCAGCATGCCAACCGGGCCAAGTGTATGAAGGTGTTGCAGTCGAAACTTTACGAACTGGAACAGGACAAGAAACGCAAGGATATGGAGCGGTTCTACGGGCAGAAGGGCGAAATTTCCTGGGGTAGCCAAATCCGGTCGTATGTGCTCCAGCCTTATACCATGGTCAAGGATCATCGGACGGATACGGAAACCAGTAATACCGCGGCCGTTCTGGATGGCGGGTTGGATATGTTTGTGGAAGCCTATTTAAAGCAGTTGAAGGCCTCGGAAAAGAAGTGAGGGGTTTATGGCATTGCGCAGCATGACCGGATACGGAAGGGGAGAGGCGTCAGGTCGGGGAATTCGCGTGGAGGCGGAACTGACCTCTGTGAATCGCAAGCAACTTGAAGTCAGGTTGAACCTTCCCCGCTCTCTCTCTTCCCTGGAGTCCCGGATGGTGGAGTTGATTCAGGGATCTGTCTCGCGCGGGCAGATCACGGGAAGCGTGATGATTCATGTGTCCGAGGCCTTGCGCCAGAAAAGCCTGAAGGTTGACCGCGTCATGGCCTCGGCGTACATCGTTGAACTTCGAAAAACGGCGGCGGCGTTGAAGTTGACGGATGATCTTTCGGCCAGTCTCCTTTTGGAGCTTCCGGAAGTGGTCCGGTATTGCGGGGCGGACGAGGACGTCGATGCAGTCTGGCCGGTCCTGGAGAAGGCGCTGAAGGGTTCGCTCAGGAATCTGGTGGTGATGCGCCTTAAGGAAGGCGCCGCGCTGGTGACCGATCTGCAGAAGCGCGTGAAAAAGCTTACCCACCACCTCGAGGAAATTAAGGCCGAAGCCCCCCATGTCACGCAGCGTTATCGTGAAGCGCTCCGGAAACGGCTGGTTGAGGCGGGGATCACGCTTCAGGTGGAAGATCCGATGATGATCAAGGAACTGGCCGTATTTGCGGATCGTTCCGATATCACGGAGGAGATTACCCGTCTGGACAGTCATTTGAAGCAGACCCACGAATTGTTCAAGTCCAGTGAGCCGGCCGGGCGGACCCTTGATTTTCTCGCCCAGGAGATGTTCCGGGAGATCAACACGATCGGGTCGAAGGCCAACGAGGTCCGGATTACCCGTCAGGTGATCGAGTTCAAGACCGAGTTGGAGCGAATCCGGGAGCAGGTTCAGAATATCGAATAATAGTGATTATCCGGGCATCCTCAAGGTGGATCGCGACCTCCGGGCGCGATCAGACGCCGCCCGGAGGTCGGCGTCCACCAAGTGGATGTGGCGACAATAATGGACGGGAGATGAGGGGATAAAGGATGATAGGAACAGAAAAAAGACGGGTGTTATTGCTGGTGGTGTCGGCTCCTTCCGGGGCGGGGAAGAGTACGCTGTGCGACCGCCTGTTGGCCGATCATTTCTTTATGACCCGTTCCATTTCCTGTACCACCCGTGCCCCCCGCGGCGCCGAGGTGGATGGCAGGGACTACCATTTCTTGTCCGAGGCTGAATTCAGCCGGCGAGTCGCGGAGGGATTGTTCCTGGAACATGCGGTGGTTCATGGCAACCTGTATGGAACCCTGAGGGCCACGGTGGAGGAAGGGTTGAAGGCAGGCAAAGACGTTCTCATGGTGATCGATGTACAGGGCGCGTCCTCCGTCCGCGCCGCCGCGCGGGCCGCCGGTGGCATTTTAGGAGAGTCTTATGTCGATATCTTCATCAGTCCACCCTCCTTGGAGGCCTTGCGCGACCGGCTCCAGGCACGCGGCGAGGATGCGCCTGAGGTGATTGAGCAGCGATTGGCCAATGCGCAGGGGGAGATGCTTCGGGCACGGGAATATCAGCACCGAGTCATCAACGACCAACTTGATCAGGCCTATGCCGAGTTACATGCGATTATTCAAGCCGAGCATGACCGGACGCCATGCTGACGGATACTCATGTTCATTTTCGCGGGGCGATGACACCGGACGATATCGCGGGTCTGGTGAGCCGGGCCTCGGTCGCCGGGGTAGGGCGTCTGGTAGCCGTTGGTTGCGAGCCTGATGCCAATGCTGCGGCGCTTCGTGTCGCGGCGATGTTTCCCGAATGTGTCAAGGCGGCGGTGGCCTATGATCGCAGTCTGGCAGGAACCGGTGTCGGAGCCGGAGCTATTCGGGAGTTGATCCTTTCGGCGCCGGTTGGACATGTGGCGGCCATTGGCGAACTCGGACTCGATTTCCATTATATGCCGGAGACGGCGGAACCCCAGCAGGCCTTGATGGCGGAGCAGTTGGAGTTGGCTCGTGAACTCCGGTTGCCGGTCATCGTGCACAGTCGTGAAGCCGACCAGGAAACCGTGGCGTTATTGTCAGCTCATGCCCGGCAATGGGGCGGGGCACCCAACCGGATCGGGGTGTTGCATTGTTTTACCGGAACGGAATCCCTGGCCCGTCAGTTACTCGATCTGGGTTTCATGATCAGCTTCAGCGGGATTGTCACCTTCCGTAATGCCGATCCTCTGCGCGCGGTGGCCCGGGGAATTCCTTCCGACCGACTCCTGATCGAGACCGATACTCCGTACCTGGCGCCCGTTCCCCATCGTGGAAAGCCCAACGAGCCGTGCTACCTTCCTGATGTGGCCGCCTTGTTGGCCAAAGTGCGGGGAATTGAGATGGCGGAACTTGTCATTCAAACCACCGCCAATGCCGAGAAGCTGTTCGGATGGTGATTACAGGGTGTTCAGGAGGTGCTCAGCTGATCGCATGCCATCGATGGCGGAACTGACGATGCCCCCGGCGTATCCGGCGCCTTCCCCAACGGGATAGAGGCCGCGTGTGTTGACGGATTCTCCTTCCGCGGTTCGGGTGATCCACAGTGGACTTGAGCTGCGCGTCTCAGGGGCGTACAGGACGGCGTCCTTCAGCTTTACGCCGTACAATTCCTGTAACATCGGGGGAATGGCCTTCTCCAAAGTGGTCGTGACAAAATCAGGAAGAAGGGTTCGGAATTCAACCGGTACGGCCACGGGGCACGAACCTCCTTCCGGGAGCGCGGCAGAAACACTTTTGGCCAGAAAGTCGACCAGGCGTACGGCAGGGACTTTGTAGCCGCCCCCCGCCGCCGTAAAGGCGTCACGCTCCAGTTTGCGTTGAAACTCGACACCTGCCAATGCGGGAATGGCGTGCTCAGGATAGTCGGCCGGGCCGACGGGAACCAGAAAGGCGGCATTGCCAAGCGGTAACGACCTTTTTGAATAACTCATGCCGTTCGTGGTCAGAAGTCCCGGTTCCGATGCGCACGTGATGACTTTCCCTCCGGGGCACATGCAGAAACTGTAGCAGGAGCGGACGTCCTCTTCCTCCCGCCGGGTCAGCCGGAAACTCGCGGGTCCCAGTAGGGGGCTTCCCGCAAATCGCCCATACTGGGCACGGTCAATGGCCGATTGTGAAATTTCAAGGCGGACACCGACAGCGAAGGGTTTTGGTTGAAGGGCCACGCCTCGGTTTGCCAGCATTTCATAGACATCACGGGCGCTGTGTCCCACTGCCAGCACGCAGTGTGTGCAGGCGATTTCGTGCCCGTTCACCACGATTGCCCGAAGTTGGCCTGCTTCAATGATGACGGCATCGAGTCGTGATCGGAAACGCACCTCGCCGCCGGTAGCGATGATCCGTTCGCGGAGGCGGGGAACAATCGTCAGCAGAGCATCACTGCCGACATGGGGTTCTGCATCGATCAGGACATTTTCATTGGCGCCGCAGGTATGAAGCAGTTTCATGAAGTCCCGGATACGTCCCCGCTCCTTGCTTCGTGCGGTGAGCTTACCGTCCGAAAATAGTCCCGCGCCCCCCTCGCCATAGAGGACATTGCTTTCCGGATCCAGGATTCCGTCGTTCCAGAACTGAGCCACTTTGGGTGCCCGCTCTGAGGCCTCGTCACCCCGTTCAATCAGAAGGGGGCGAGCCCCGGCGATCGCCAGTTGGTACGCCGCCATTAAACCGGCGGGGCCGGCACCCACCACAACAGGGCGAATGCCGGTTTCAGGAAGAGCTCGAACCCGTGTGCTGGGTATTTCATCCTCTGTCGGACCGGTCACGATTTCCACGGCCGGGCTTGTTGCCGAGGGAGGCAGGGAGGGGAGATTGAAATCCACTTCAACGGTCAGGGCGTACACCGGTTCCGGGTTGCGGGCCCGGGCATCCAGGGAGCGGCGGACGATTTTCGGATTAGCCAGGCAATCGGAATCGCATCCAATTTTACGGCTCACGCGTTGCAGAATCGTTGGGTCGTCATAGGAAAGAGGGACATTGACCTGATGGACGAGCAATCTCATCACGAATGAATATCATGGGATCGACGGAAATGAAAGCATAGCCTGTGTTGCGGTGATCCCTTTGACGGATACCCGTTTCTGACGACTGGTCTGGCCCGAGAGCAGGGTGACTTGTCGGCGCGGGACATTCAGAACTCCGGCCAGAAATTCCAGTAGTGTGTCATTGGCTTTTCCGTCCACCGGCGGCGCCTGGAGGCGGATTTTCAGCGCCTCACCGTGAAGTCCCTGAATCTGGTTTTTGGCGGCGCGCGGTGTGGCGTGTATGGACAGGACAACGCCTTCTTTGGTTTCAGTTATCCAACTCATGTTGTTATACTGACGGGCTCGGTCAGGACAGTCGAGACAAGAAAATCATTTCGGCGCTTCCTTCGGTCTATCAACGGCTTAACAATTTGACGCTAGCGGAGAGGGGGAAAAGGCTTGAAGAAGATGGTGGTGAAGTACTATAGTCTGACTGTTTTTTTGTGCTCGATTAGGAAATCAACCGGATGAATGAATCATCCGGAAAAACTCTGGAAAGGGAGTTGAAGGCTATGGCTGAGAATAAGAACATGATCATGGTGGATGGAAATCAGGCGGTTGCCAATGTCGCCCATGCCACGAACGAAGTTTGCGCGATTTATCCGATTACCCCCTCCTCCGCGATGGGCGAATGGGCTGATGAGTATAGTGCCGCTGGCATGAAGAATGTCTGGGGAACGATCCCGCAAGTGGTGGAGATGCAGTCCGAGGGCGGCGCGAGTGGCGCGGTTCATGGCGCGTTGGCCACCGGTGCCCTGACGACGACGTTCACGGCCTCTCAGGGTCTGCTTCTGATGATTCCCAACATGTACAAGATTGCCGGTGAGCTCACCAGTACGGTATTCCATGTCACCGCCCGTTCCCTGGCCTGTCAGGGGTTGTCGATTTTCGGCGACCACTCGGACGTCATGGCCGTGCGCCAGACCGGGTTTGCGATGCTGGCTTCTGCCAGCGTTCAGGAAGCGCATGATTTCGCCCTCATTTCGCAGGCGGCTACCTTGCAGGCGCGGGTTCCCTTCGTGCATTTCTTTGACGGCTTCCGGACGTCCCATGAAGTTCAGAAGATTGAATCCATTTCCAGCGATGTAATTCGTGCGATGGTTACGGATGATCTTGTATTTGCCCATCGCCGGCGCGCCCTGTCGCCTGATCGTCCCATGATCCGGGGTACCGCCCAGAATCCGGATGTGTATTTCCAGGGTCGCGAAACCGTCAACAAGTATTACGATGCCTGTCCGGGTATTGTGCAGAAGACCATGGATCAGTTTGCCAAGCTGACGGGTCGCCAGTATCACCTGTTCGATTACGTCGGAGCCCCGGATGCCGAGCGCGTGATCATCATTATGGGGTCAGGCGCCGAGACCGTTCATGAAACAGTTGAGGCTCTGGTTGCCAAAGGCGAAAAGGTCGGCGTGCTCAAGGTTCGCCTGTTCCGTCCCTGGGATATCAAGACCTTCGTCAAGACCCTGCCGGAAACCGTTCGCTCCATTGCCGTCTTGGATCGCACCAAGGAGCCGGGCTCCATCGGTGAGCCGATGTACGAAGATGTCCGGACCGCAATCGGCGAGGCGCAGAGCGAGAAGCTCATGCAGACCAAGTTCTATCCCCTGGTCGTTGGCGGCCGCTACGGCCTTGGTTCCAAGGAATTCACCCCGGCCATGGTGAAGGCTGTTTTCGACAATCTCGTCACCGGTAAAAAGAATCACTTCACAATCGGAATCAACGACGACGTGACGAATACGAGTCTGTCCTTTGACCCGTCTTTTCAACTCGAGCACAAGGGCCGAATCGAGGCCATGTTCTACGGGCTTGGGTCCGACGGCACGGTGGGCGCCAACAAGAATTCGATCAAGATCATCGGGGACGACACGGATTTCTCCGCACAGGGGTATTTCGTGTACGATTCGAAGAAGGCCGGCACGATCACCGTGTCGCACCTGCGATTCGGACCCGGCTTGATCCGCAGTCCATACCTTTGCACCAAGGCCGACTTCGTGGCCTGCCATAACTTCTCATTCGTCGAGAAGTACGACATGCTGGCGACAGCCAAGATGGGGGCCGCATTCCTGCTGGCAAGCCCGTTCACGGCGGCGGAAGTCTGGAATCATATGCCCGATGAACTGGAACAGCAGATCATCGACAAGAAAATCAAGTTCTATGTGATTGATGCCAATAAATTGGCCGCCGATCTCGGGTTGGGCGCCCGCATCAATACCCTGATGCAGACCTGTTTCTTCAGCATTTCCGGTGTTCTGCCCCAGGCAGAAGCCGTTGAAAGCCTCAAGAAGGCCATTAAGAAGAGTTACGGTCGCAAAGGCGATGATGTGGTTAAGTCTAACTTCCAGGCTGTGGATGCCGCCGTTGCCGCCATCCAGCCTGTCAAGGTTCCTGCCACGGTTGCCGGCAAGGTGAAAATGCCTGCCGTTGTCCCGGCGGATTCCCCGGAATTCGTGCGGACCGTTACGGCGACTCTGATCAAGCAGAAGGGTGACAGCATTGCCGTGAGCCAGATGCCCGAGGATGGAACCTGGCCGACTGGGACGACCCAGTACGAGAAACGGAACATTGCGGTTGAGATTCCCGAATGGAATCCCGATCTGTGCATCCAGTGCGCCCAGTGTTCGCTGGTTTGCCCCCATGCGGCAATCCGTGTCAAGGCCTACGATGCGAAGGCCTTGGCCTCTGCGCCGAAGACCTTCAAGTGCAGCGATGCCAAAGGTAAGGAATTTGCCGGCCTTAAGTTCACCGTTCAGGTGGCTCCGGAAGATTGCACCGGGTGCGGCGCCTGTGTCTGGAATTGTCCCGGACGGGAGCGCGACAAGGCGACCAAGCAGGAAACTGGCAAGCGCGCGATTATGATGGCGCCCCAGTTGCCGCTTCGCGAAAATGAGGCCGAGAACTTCAAGTTCTTCCTGGCGCTTCCTGAAACAGACGTCAAGCTCTACAAGAAGGACACGGTCAAGGGCAGCCAGTTCGTAAAGCCGTTGTTTGAGTTCTCCGGAGCCTGTGCGGGTTGCGGCGAGACGCCGTACGTCAAGTTGCTGACCCAGTTGGTGGGCGACCGTCTGTATATCGCCAATGCCACAGGCTGTACGTCGATCTATGGCGGGAACCTGCCCACGACCCCTTACGCAAAGCGGGATGATGGACGCGGTCCGTGTTGGGCAAACTCGTTGTTCGAGGACAACGCCGAGTTTGGCTACGGGATGCGCCTGACGGTTGATAAGTTCAATGAGTACGCTCTGGAACTTGTGGATCAGTTGATCGGGGGTGCCTGTGACAGCCTGAAGGCGGACAAGGATCTCCTGACGGCCATCAAGACGGCGGATCAGACAACGCAGGCCGGGATTGAGGAGCAGCGTGCCCGGGTGGCTACGCTCAAGACCAAGCTGGCCGGTTGCAAAGCCGAGTCCTGTACGCGGTTGCTCTCACTGGCCGATTATCTGGTGAAGAAGTCCGTCTGGGTACTGGGCGGCGATGGCTGGGCCTATGATATCGGCTATGGTGGCTTGGATCATGTCCTTGCCTCAGGCCGCAATATCAAGATATTGGTGGTGGATACAGAAGTGTATTCCAATACCGGCGGCCAGGCTTCCAAGTCGACCCCGATGGGCGCTGTGGCCAAGTTCGCGGCAGGCGGAAAACCGTCCATGAAGAAGGATCTGGGTATGATCTCGATGACCTACGGGAACATCTATGTGGCCACCGTGGCGTTGGGTGCGAACCCGGGCCAGTGCGTGAAGGCGTTCATGGAAGCCGAGCAGTATGACGGTCCCGCCATCATCATTGCCTACTCGCATTGCATCGCCCACGGGATTGACATGACCTCGGGTATGCAGGGCCAGAAGGATGCCGTGAATTCGGCTCACTTCCCGCTGTACCGGTTCAATCCGGAGCTGTCGGCGCAGGGCAAGAATCCACTTGTGCTGGACAGCAAGGCTCCGACGATGAAGTTCAGCGAGCATGCCATGAAGGAAAACCGGTTCCGTGTATTGAAGAAGATCAATCCGGAACAGGCCACGAAACTCATGGCCATTGTGGATCAGAAGGTTTTGGCCAAGTTCGATATGCTCACCAAGCTGGCGGGTATGCCGCCCTGCACGGGTGAAGTGACTTCGGCCCCGCAGGCCTGACACGCGTAATAGAAAGATCGACAGGGCGGCCTGAGTCAAATCAGGTCGCCCTGTTTTTTTTGAAAACACGCACCGTGGATCAAGGGGAAAGGGATAATGGACTCATGACCCAGGACTTGGGGAGGGGGGCTCGACCTGGCGGGTTCCTTTGCAGTTGGGGTAAGCGGTGCAGCCCCAGAAATCGTGGCCTGCATTTTTGCCTGCCCGTGCCTTGCGCTTTTGCATGGGTTTTTCGCAAAGGGGGCAGGCTGGGGAGGGCTCGCCTGATGCGGCGGTACCCCGTGTGTGGCCTTGAGATGAGATCTGCTGATGAGGCGCTTTTCGGTTTGCTGATAGAAGAATCGTTATGGTGGCCGATAGACGGGGGCACCTTATTCCAGGCACAATACGCCAGTATCCAATATTGACAAGGAGTAAGCCAATGGCGTATAGTGATGTGGTAGTGTTTATTGAGACACCTGTATTTACAAGGCAGATCGAAGACCTGTTGACGGAGGATGAATACTGTGGACTCCAGCAGGCTTTGATTCTCAATCCAGGGGTGGGTGATGTGATACGTAACAGTGGCGGGTTACGGAAGGTGCGGTGGCGAGCGGGATCAAAGGGGAAACGTAGCGGGATCCGGGTGATCTATTATTGGTTCGTTCGCGAGCATGAAATTTATATGCTTCTTGCGTATGGTAAAAATCAAAAGGATGATTTATCTCCAAGGGAATTAAGCATTTTACGGGGGGGCGTTCATAAGGTGCAGTTATGAAAAAAGAATTATTCGAAAAATTGGTCACAAGCATAACTCAGGTGGATCGGATCAGAAAAGGGGTTTTGGCGCCTGGGCGAATCTATAAATACCGCTCTGTCGATGTGAAACGTATCCGAAGCGGCTTGCATGTGTCTCAAAGTCAGTTTGCCATGATGATTGGTGTGAGCAAGGCGACTCTCCAGAACTGGGAGCAGGGGCGCCGTGATCCGGAGGGTCCTGCGCAAGCCCTTTTACGTATCGTGGAAAAACAACCCAAGGCTGTTTTGGAAGCTTTGCGGGCATCATGATAGGCTGTGGGAACACTGGGTGACACCCAGGCAATTTGATTTGCTCCGCTTTTTCAAACGGCGGCGAATTCGAGTGAACAATGGTACGGAGTTTTTGAAATATGAGTCATGAGATTAGCAAAACTGTGATGAAGGGCCGGGAAGGCGTGGCGGCCGAACCGCATGGCCAGCTTCTTGTCTATCAGTCTGAGGATGGGCGGGTGAAGATAGAGGTTCGGCTCGAGAACGAAACGGTCTGGCTGACTCAGAAAAACATGGCGGATTTGTTTCAGACAACCAAGCAAAACATCAGCCTGCATCTTCAAAACATATTCAAAGAGAATGAGTTAGTAGAGATTTCAGCTGTCAAGGAATCCTTGACAACTGCCAGTGATGGCAAGAGTTACCAAACGAAAGTCTACAACCTCGACGCCATCATTTCCGTTGGTTACCGGATCAAGAGTGCTGTGGCCACCCGGTTCCGAATCTGGGCCACCCAGCAACTCCGCGAGCTTATCGTTAAGGGCTTCGTCCTCGACGATGAGCGCCTCAAAAATCCTGATCGACCTTTTGATTACTTTGACGAACTGCTACGCCGGATTCAGGATATCCGTACTTCCGAGCGGCGGTTTTACCAGAAGATCACGGACATCTATGCCACGAGTATTGACTACGACCCCACGCGGTCGGAAAGCATTGAGTTCTTTCAGACGGTTCAGAACAAACTGCACTGGGCTATTACCGGTCAGACGGCGGCAGAGATCATCCATGTCCGCGCTGACAGCGCTAAACAAAACATGGGTTTGACCACTTGGCGTGGTGCCAAGGTGCGCAAGGAGGATGTGGCCATTGCCAAGAATTATCTCACTGAGCCGGAACTCGCCGCGCTGAACAACCTTGTTGAACAATACCTAGTTTTTGCCGAAGGCCAGGCAATGCGCCGCGTGCCCATGCACATGAAGGACTGGATCACCAAGCTGCACGCTTTCCTGACGATTAACGACCGCGACATCCTGACCCATGCGGGGCGGATTTCCCATGAGATGGCCTTGGAACAGGCCGAGGCGGAGTACGAGAAATTTAGCCGCAAACGCATTCAACAGTGTGATGGTGCAGGCGGTGATTTCGAGAAAGCCATCAAGCACTTGCCTCCACCACCAAAACCTATAAAAAAGAAAGTGAAGAAATGAGCCAGGTAAAACAACTATTCCAAGTGATTCTCATGGGTTTTCTCTTCAGCTGCCAGGCTTGTTCTACCGCGAAATTATGGGAGGACGCCGATCCGAATGCCCGTATTTGGATGGACGCGGATAAGACGACTGAGGCGGCTTTGAAGGAGCGGGGATTGCATTATCAGGTCTACAATGAGCAGGGGGTGTCCGGGTTTCTGATCGAGAAGCGCGGGCTGGAAAGGATGAAGGATTATCAACTCCGGGCATTGGGCACTCCCGTCACCCTGGTTGTGGATGCCGCCGCCACTGTCGTCGTGGTTGGCGTTTATGTCTTTCTCACGGATCCCGTCGGAACCTGTTCGCTGATCGAAGGCCTTTCGAATGGACACAAGGGCCATGGGGGGCATCATCAGGTTAAATGAGACGTTTTCTTCCAGGATGGATTGTGTTGCTGGGGCTGGCCACGACGGTTTTCCTGTTGCGTTTTGAGGGGCGTATCTGGTGGTGCGCGTGCGGGAGGCTTAACTTCTGGGACGGGGATATCTGGAGCGCCCATAATTCGCAGCATGTTTTCGATCCCTACAGCTTTACCCATGTGTTGCATGGCATCCTGCTGTTCTGGATTCTGGGCTGGGTATTCAAACGAATGGCATTCAAGTGGCAGGTGGCCCTGGCCATTCTGCTTGAGTCCGTCTGGGAAGTGCTCGAGAATTCCCCCTTCATTATTCAACGCTATCGCGAGGCCACCATCGGCCAGGGGTATACGGGGGATTCGATTGTCAACTCGCTGTCCGATATCCTCTGTTGCGCCGCAGGAGTTCTGCTGGCGCGCCAACTGGGATTTCGACTGGCTCTCGCCCTGTTCGTGATTGTGGAACTGGCGCTGGCGTGGATGGTGCGGGATAACCTGACTTTGAATGTCCTCATGCTCATCTGCCCGATTGATGCCGTCAAACAATGGCAAATGATCCATTGAGGCGGGTGTTGAACAATACTGCCAGGAACGATACTCTCTCTTGGACCGGGATTGTTGAACTGCAGGGTGGGTAATCATTTTGAAAGGCGGGACGATAATGAATATTTTTTGGATGAGTTTGGTCTTTTTGGCCATTGTTGTTGTGATTGTCAAATTCGGGCTGGGAACCTCAGGGGCTGATCGTGCGGTGGTCAGTGAAAAAATTCAGAAGGGGGCCGCAGTGATTGATGTGCGGACTCCGTCTGAATTCCGAGCGGGGCATTACCCAGGTGCGCTGAATATCCCCTTGCAGGACTTGGGCGGCCGGTTGGGTGAGCTGGGGGACAAGAAACGGGCGATTGTTGTGTATTGTGCGTCCGGGATGCGAAGTGCGCAGGCTGCGAAACGTCTGGCCACCGCCCATTTTACGGATGTCACCAATGCCGGTGGCCTGAGAAGCTTGGAGCAAGCCGTCCTCAAGTAAGTGGATGTATGGGTTTCTGTTGTCTATCGTCGGCTGACTGTGATAGAAAAAACGGTTTTCAAGGGGCTGGAATGTTCCAGCGTCGAGGTAATCATGGCAGGGACAAAATGAAGGGAAAGCGAGCATGAAGGACATTGTTGTTGCTGACGTTCGAAACTTTGTTTTGATGGGACACACGGCCAGCGGGAAAACCACCCTGGCGGATGCGATGCTCTACAAGATGGGCGTCAATGACCGGCTGGGTTCGGTTGATCAGGGCACCAGTCTGGGCGATTACACCGACGAGGAAAAATCTCGCAAGACAACAATCTACGCCAAGTCTTTCTGCGGTCTGTACAAGAGTTCCGATGGTCATAACATGGATATCGTTTTCTGCGATACGCCCGGGTATGCCGATTTCTTCGGGCAGGTAATCCAGGCCAGCCGTATTGCTGGCGCCGCGTTGATTACAGTTGATGCTCATGCCGGAATCCAGGTTGGCACCATGAAGGCCTGGAAACAGGCGTCCGCCCTTGATATTCCCCGGGCCATTGTGGTCACCGGCCTGGATCGCGAAAATTCCCCGTTCGATAAGGTGATGGCCGACATCAAGGCCACCTGGGGCGATCGCTGCATTCCCGTTCTGATCCCGCTTCCCGATAACAGTGCCGTGGTGGATGTCCTGGCGGCGACCAGTGTTCCGGACAGCATCAGTGAGGGCGTGAAGGCGGCCAAGGGCGCTCTGGTTGAAATGGCGGCAGAAACCGATGACACTCTGATTGAGAAGTACCTGGCCGGGGAGTCCCTGACGGCCCGTGAAATTGCCGATGGATTGCGTCATGCGGTGTTCGATCGGAAACTGGTACCCGTTTTCGCCTGTATGGCTCTTAAGAATGTAGGGGTGGGGGAACTCCTTGATGGGATTGCCCGGTTCTTTCCGTCTCCTGCCGACCGTCCCATGAAGGACGCGTCCGGCAAGGCCATCGACACCTCGCCCTCCGCTCCGTTCGTCGGGTATGTGTGGCGTACGGTGAATGATCCCTTTATCGGGCACATGAGTTTCGTCTATGTCTGCGGGGGAACCCTGAAGGCCGATACTGAAGTGTTGAATGTCAATAAGGAGCAGAAGGAACGGATCGTCCAGTTCGTGGCACTGAACGGGAAAAAGCAATTGCCCATCACGGAGGCCGAAGCAGGCGATATTGTGGCGATTGCCAAGCTGAAGGTGACGGGACTCGGGGACTCGCTCTGCCAGAATGGGGTCAAGGCGACATTTGAGCCCTTCAAGTTCCCCAATCCCGTCATGTGGTTTGCTATCGCGGCCAAGACGCAGGGGGATGAGGACAAGATCGGGACAGCGTTGCATAAGTTGGCGGAAGATGACCCGACCATTCATGTCGAGCGCCATCCCGACACCCATGAAACGATCCTTTCTGGAATGGGCGATACCCATCTGTCGGTGGCGGTGGAGCGGATGAAAAAGCGCAATAGTGTGGATGTCGTTTTGAGCACGCCGAAAATTCCCTACACGGAAACGATTACAGGTCGGGCGGAAGGCCACTACAAGCATAAAAAGCAGTCGGGTGGCCGCGGCCAGTATGGTGAGGTTTACCTCAAGGTTGAGCCGCTTCTGGAGGGGGATGAGGAATGGTTCGATAATGCTCTCGTGGGAGGGGCTATCCCACACAACTTTGTGCCGGCGGTTCAGAAGGGTGTCGTCGAGGGGATGACGAAGGGGGCGCTTGCCGGATGCCCGGTGGTGAAGGTGAAATCCACTGTGTATGACGGTTCCTATCATGATGTGGATTCCTCAGAAATCGCGTTCAAGATTGCCGGAAGCCGGGCCTTCCGGGAGGCGATCAGCAAGGCCAAGCCGGTCCTTCTTGAGCCGATCATGTCGGTCAAGATCACGATTCCCGAGCATTTCATGGGCGATGTCAATGGCGACATGAGCCATCGGCGCGGCCGGATTGTCGGAATGGAGTCCGCCGACGGATTGCAGGTGATCACGGCTGATATTCCCCAAGCGGAATTATTTACCTACTGTGCGGAACTGCGGAGCATGACGGGAGGGCGAGGCTCGTTTGAGATGTCCTTTTCACGGTATGATGTGGTGCCCTCCAATGTCGCCCAGAAGATCATTGCGGCGGCCGCCAAGGTAAAGGAGGAGGACCAGGATTAAGCCTGGCCGGTGAATCCTTTTGTTTCATCGTTGACGCGTTGCGAATTGTGTCCGCGCAAATGCGGCGTAAACCGTCAGGAGGGGCAGCGCGGGTATTGTCGCGCGGGGAGTGTAGCCGAGGTTTTCCGGTACGGGCTTCACCATGGGGAAGAGCCTCCTATCTCCGGAACAAGGGGATCGGGAACTGTTTTTTTCAGCCGGTGCACCCTGAGGTGCGTTTACTGTCAGAATTATCCCTGGAGCCAGGAGGGGCAGGGGCGCGCGGTGGAGGTCGCTGAACTTGCCGCCAGGCTTGAGAAAATGGACGGGGAAGGGTGTCATAACTGGAATTGGGTGAGTCCGACCCCCTGGTTGCCCTGGATCTATGAGGCATGGGAAAAAGCGGTCAAGACTGGACACGCGCGTCCAAATGTGTATAACACAAGCGGTTTTGAACGGGTCGAAGTGCTTCGAGCCATGGAAAACTGGGTGAATGTGTACCTGACCGACCTGCGGTACGCCCGGACGGATTCGGCGCAGGAAGGTTCGGATTGTCCCGGCTATGTCGAGGCGGCCCGGGCGGCGCTGTTGGAAATGTGGCGTCAGACAGGCCCATTGAAGGTGGATGATGAGGGAATCGCCACGCGCGGAACGATCTGCAGGCTTCTGGTGTTGCCGGGGCGGGCGGATGAAGCGGTGGCCAATTTGGAGTGGCTGGCGGAGTCGGTGGGCACCGGGATCCCGGTGAGTGTGATGGCGCAGTATACGCCCGCTTACCGGGCACTGGACGGATCGCCCTGGAACCGTCGGCCAACGGTGGAGGAGTACGGGCGCGTGGTTGAGGCGGTGGAGCGGTTGGGGTTTGTGGACGGATGGGTCCAGGAGTACGATACGCCCACGCCTGAAAATTTGGTTGGATTCAAGATGAGTCCGGGCTGACCGGATGATAACGTATCAGGAAAGGCAGGAACGAGATGAGCGGTCATAGTAAGTGGAAGACAATTCAGCACAAGAAGGGCGCGGCGGATGCCAAGCGCGGCAAGATTTTCAGCAAGATGGCGAAAGAACTGATGGTCGTCGCCAAGGCGGGTGGCGGGAGTCCCGATACCAATACGGCATTGCGCAACCTGATTGTGCGGTGCAAGGCGGTCAGTATGCCCAACGACAACATTGATCGCGCCATCAAGAAGGGTACCGGCGAACTTGCGGCCGATATCATGGAAGAAATCACCTATGAAGGCTACGCGGATGGCGGAGTCGGGGTGGTGGTCAAGGTTCTTACCGATAACAAGAATCGTGCGGCAGCTGAAATCCGGCATATTTTCTCCAAGATGGCCTCTGGCTTTGCCTCACAGGGCGCGGTCTCCCGCGGTTTCAAGCGACGTGGTCAGATCTTCGTCGACGCGAATGTGGTTGAAGAGGACAAATTGATGGATATCGTTCTCAATGCCGGCGCCGAGGATATGACCCGGGATGGCGAACAGTTCGAAGTCCTGACCGACCCCAGCGCCTTCACGCCCGTCATGGAAGCTCTTGAGAAGGCCGGCATCAAGACGAACGATGCGGAAGTCCGCCTGGTCGCCGAGACCTATGTGCCTGTTACCGACAAGACTGTGGCCAAGTCCGTCATGAAGTTCGTTGAAGCTCTTGAGGACAATGACGACGTGCAGAATGTCTACACGAACATGGATCTTGATGACACCGTTATTGCGGCGATTGAAAAGGAATAAGGCGGGACGCCATGCGCGTACTGGGGATAGATACATCGCTACGCTCAACAGGCGTGGGGGTGATTGAATCTCTGGCGGGCAAAACGGTGGCAGTTGAATGCGGTCGGATTCACAACTCCGACCGCATTTGTTTATCGGAGTGTCTTCGCCGGATTGATGTTGGAATCCGGGATCTCATTCACCGAACAAAGCCCGATCTTGCCTCGATTGAGGATATTTTTTTCGCCAAGAACGCCCATACCTCCATGGTTTTGGGCGAGGCGCGCGGGGTTGTGATTGCCGCATGCGCCACATCAGGAATTCCCGTCTATCAATATGAGCCGCGTCGCGTTAAGCAGTCCATCACGGGCTCCGGGGCCGCCGAAAAGGCGCAAGTCCGGAAAATGGTGATGGTCTTGCTGGGACTCAAGGAAGAGCCGCAGGAAGACGCCGGAGATGCTCTGGCGATCGCCTTGTGTCACCTGAACAGCCGGTCACCCGTGGCCGAGTTGAATCCGAAACCCATTTAACGAAATGATGAAGGATGATTTATGAATGGAAGAGCATGCTGAAAGTGCTGTTGTTTACTACTCTTGCCATCACGCTTCATCATTCATCATTCATCATTCATAATTTTCTATGATTACATTTCTCGAAGGTATCATCGAAGACAAGCAGCCCACCCATGTGGTTTTGAATGTGGGTGGGGTGGGGTATGAGGTTATTATTTCTCTGAGCAGTTATGATCGGCTTCCTGGACTGGGGGAAAAGGTGCGCCTGTTGACGCATGATCATATCCGGGAGGATGCCCACCAGTTGTTCGGGTTTATGACGGCCGATGAACGACGGGTATTTACCCTGCTGCTGGGGGTTTCCGGAATCGGGCCCAAGATTGCGTTGTCCGCGCTAAGTGGCATGACGATTCGGGAACTCAAGGTGGCCATCAAGGACAGTGACATCAAGCGGCTTAGCGCCATATCCGGAATCGGGAAGAAGACAGCGGAGCGGATGATCGTGGAATTGCGGGACAAGTTTGGCGACGGCGAAATCCTGGCGGCGGTCGCCGGAGGGCACCCGGAGCTTGAGTCTGATATCAAACTCCGCGATGCCGTTTTAGCGTTGATCTCGTTGGGCTATAAGCGCGCCGAAGCTCAGGAATTGGTGGTGCGAGTCGTTCGGCAGCCGGCCATGTCCGGAGCCGATGTCGAAGCCATTGTCCGAAAAGCCCTGGCTGGGTAACGCGCTCGCCGAAGATGCTCTTTCAAAACCCCAGCGGACGGCGAGGCCGCCGTCCCTCCCCTCCGCGGGAATCGCCGTTTCTTAATGAATGGGGAGGGTCCGCGGCCTCGCGGACCGCCTGGGGATGGGGTTTTGCATGAGCCTCTTAGTATTGATTCATTCCCGAGAACTTGCCCTTATCCGTTCTGGTCGAGGAAGGGGGCGCGGGAGGGGGTAACCCGGTGCCTGTCCCGGGGTCTTCGGTCTGTTTCTTTTTTTTCCATTTTGCGAACAATTCCTCATAGCCAACCCAGAAGCCATCCGGTAATTTTCCGCCGTTCTTTTTCTCGGTTTCCTCCTCAAACTGAATGAATTCAATCTGGGGGATTCCGGGTGCAATATCCCAGCAGGAGTTATCAATGGAGCCGGGATTATTCACCATTTTGACTGATCGGGTGATGCTTCGGTCGCCCACTCCCTGATTGATAGGTCCCCAGAAATCGCGCTGTTCGTTGTCGTATTTCGTTCCCACGGCATCAGCGGCCGTGATTTTCATATTCAGCGTGCTGGCGTCGCCATCCACTTGTTCCTGGGTCAGGCCGAGGGATTGATTTAGGAGACCCGGCCTGTAATCCACGTTGAGATTCGAAGGCTGGCCATACTGCTCCCTCCAATTTTCCTCCTGCATGGTTTCCCATTCTCCGTGCCAGGCTTTCATAGCCAGCGAGGATTCCTCCCAATAATTATCCAGACTGGAATTTACAATGGGATGAGTTTCGAAATCCGCAGCGGCATGACAGCGCCAGCCGTAGGCGAACGCCAGATCCGCCTGGGCACTCGCTACGTCCTTTTCAGCCTGCGCCCGTTCCGCAGCGGTCGTTGCCGCGTTCAAGCGGGCATTTGCCTTAGCCAGGTTATCCGTGGCCGTTTTCATCAGATTTTCAGCGGTGGCTTTCGGGTCATCACAGTGGGCCGCATCGGAGATCGTGGCCAAGTCGGGGGCACAGGCTCCGCCCCGGAAAGCTTCCCGTGCGGCCGGATCACTCAGAATGCGCTTCAGAGCGGGGTCGGTCTTGGGATCAGCCAGAAGCTGCTTGATGGTCTCATCGGCAATGATGATGTGGGAGGTGGGCGATGAGGCTTGGACTCGGGTCAGTAGTCCAGACAGGATCAATCCCAGAACAAGCCAGCGGTTCAATCGTGATGTACTCATGATTCGTGCTCCTTTTCGATAATGTGAATGGTCACCTTGATAACACAGCGAATTTATCAGGAATCGCCTTTTAAAAAAGATTTTTTTCTTTTTAGCCCGGTTCGAAGTTCAAATGAACGGTGTTGACGATCAGGCGCGAATCCCCATAAAGTGTCGTCTCATTCATGAAAAGTGACGGACTATGGCAGAACGTTTAATCAGCGACGGGTTGAATAAACCAGACAAGGATCTTGATGTCCGGTTGAGGCCGACCCGGTTCCGGGATTTTGTGGGGCAGAAAAAGGCCAGCGAACGATTGGAGCTGTTCACGGCGGCAGCGAAAAAGCGCGGCGATGTGATGGAGCATGTGCTTTTATCAGGGCCGCCTGGGCTTGGTAAAACGACCTTGGCCTATATTCTGGCTGAGGAGATGGGGGTTAACATCAAGTCGACGTCCGGTCCGGTTATTGATAAGCCGGGCGATCTGGCGGGCCTGCTGACCGGGTTGGAGCGCGGCGATATCCTGTTCATTGACGAGATTCACCGGATGCAGCGTTCCGTGGAGGAATACCTGTATTCCGCGATGGAAGATTTCGTCATCGACATCATGATCGATCAGGGCGCCAATGCGCGTTCCGTAAGACTGAACCTTCAGCATTTTACCCTGTTGGGCGCCACAACGCGGAGTGGATTGCTCACCTCTCCGTTCCGGTCACGATTCGGCCTGTCGATCCGCCTGGATTATTATCATGCGGCGGATCTGGAACACATCGTCAGGCGGTCAGCCAGGATCCTGGATGTGGATGTTGACGAAGGAGGTGCGCGCGAAATCGCCCGGCGCTCCCGCGGAACACCCCGGATCTGCAATAATCTGCTCAAGCGCGTCCGTGATTTTGCGCAGGTCAAGGCTGACGGTAAAATCACCGGGGACATTGCGGCTCAGGCGTTGACGATGCTCGATATTGATGAGGACGGTCTGGATGAGATGGACAAGAGAATTCTTGAAACCATCATGCATCGTTTCTCAGGGGGGCCTGTAGGCTTGAGTTCACTCTCGGTTTCCGTCGGCGAGGAAGCCGATACCATCGAGGAAGTGTATGAGCCGTTCCTGATCCAGGAAGGATTTCTGAAGCGAACTCCGCAAGGACGTGTCGCCACCGATCTCTGCTACAAGCGCTTTGGAATCACGCCTGTTGCCAACCAGGAACGGTTGCTGTAATTAGGTGTGACATTGTGTCTCTTGTTGTTCAGTCCTTTCCGAAATCGCGACACTATGTCGCCTTTTAAAATTTTTCGAAATGCGATAAAACTATTTTAAAATAGTTGTATCCTATTGGTAGTAAAGTTTTTACGATTCATAATATTGATAGCATTTTGGTGTTTTGGCACACGCTTTGCTATTAAAGAAGCCCTGTTGAGAATTATCATGAATGTCACACTTCCCTATTTAGGGAGAGGAGTTTAATTATGGCTAAAGTATTAGGAATTGATTTGGGGACGACCAATTCGTGTATGTCCGTGATGGAGGGGGGCGAACCGGTTGTGATTCCGAATGCCGAGGGGATGAGGACGACTCCCTCCATTGTAGCGTTCACGAAGTCCGGTGAGCGGTTGGTGGGTCAGGCGGCCAAGCGGCAGTCGATTACCAACTCGCAGAACACGATTTATTCCATCAAGCGGTTCATGGGGCGTAAGTTTGACGAAGTGGCTCATGAAATCTCGCTGGTTCCCTACAAAGTGGCGCGCGCCAAGAACGGGGATGTTCAGGTTCAGGTGGGTGACAATGTTTACTCACCGCCGGAGATTTCCTCCATGATCCTCCAGAAGATGCGTGCCGATGCCGAGGCTTATCTAGGCGAGAAGATCACCCAGGCGGTCATCACGGTGCCCGCGTACTTCAACGACAGTCAGCGCCAGGCGACCAAGGATGCCGGGAAGATTGCCGGCCTCGAGGTGTTGCGCATCATCAACGAACCCACCGCCGCCTCGCTAGCCTACGGCTTGGACAAGAAAAAGGATGAGAAGATTGCCGTGTACGATTTGGGAGGCGGAACCTTCGACATCTCCGTGCTTGATATCGGCGAGGGCGTATTTGAAGTCAAGGCGACCAATGGCGATACCCATCTCGGTGGCGATGATTTTGACCATACCATCATGACCTGGTTGGCGAATGAATTCAAACGGGAGCAGGGGATCGACCTGACCAAGGATGCCATGGCGATGCAGCGGCTCAAGGAGGCCGCTGAAAAGGCCAAGTGCGAGCTCTCCAGCGCCCTCAGTACGGAGATCAACCTGCCCTTCATCAGCGCCGATGCGTCGGGGCCAAAGCATCTGACGGTAACGTTGTCGCGCGCCAAGCTGGAGCAACTGGTGGATTCCCTGATCGAGCGCACCATGCAGCCCGTGAAGAACTGTATGAAGGACTCGGGGCTCTCGACTGTGGACGAAGTAGTCCTGGTAGGGGGAATGACCCGCATGCCGAAGGTTCAGGAGATGGCGGGCAAGCTCTTCAACAAGGAGCCGCACAAGGGTGTCAATCCGGACGAAGTGGTGGCCGTGGGTGCCGCGATCCAGGGCGGTATCCTGAAGGGTGAAGTCAAGGATGTGCTGTTGCTCGACGTGACCCCGCTGTCGCTGGGTATTGAAACGCTCGGCCGCGTGTTCACGCCTCTGATTGAGCGCAATACAACGGTTCCGACGAAGAAGACGGAAATTTTCAGCACGGCCTCCGACAACCAGCCGTCCGTTGAAATTCATGTTCTTCAGGGTGAGCGGAAAATGGCCGATCAGAACAAGACTATTGGCCGGTTCCACCTGGATGGCATTCCCCCGGCCGCCCGCGGCGTTCCCCAGGTCGAAGTGACCTTTGACGTCGATGCGAACGGCATTCTCCATGTGTCCGCTAAGGATCTGGGGACCGGCCGCGAGCAGAAGATCACGATCACCGCCTCAAGCGGTTTGTCCGATTCCGAGATCAAGGAAATGGTCAAGGATGCCGAGGAGCACGCCGAGGATGACAAGAAGCGGCGCGAGACAGCGGAAACCCGGAATATGGCGGATAATCTGGTCTACCAGACGGAGAAGCTGATCAAGGATCAGGGCGAGAAGATGCCTGAGGACAAGAAACGGCCGGTTCAGGACGCCGTCGAAAAGGTCAAGACTGCGCTCAAGGGGGATGATAACGACTCCATCAAGTCGGCCATGGATGAATTGAATACCGTGATGCAGGCCTTCACCGCAGAGCTGTATTCCCAGGCCAAGGCGGCCCATCCTGCTGGCGCTCCCGAAGAAGGGGCCGGGCCGGGCGGCAAGACGGAGGGCAAGGGCAAGGGCGGCAAGGATGACGTGATTGATGCCGACTTTGAGATGGTTGACGACAAGAAGAAGTAAGGATTAGACGCGGGTGCGGCTGTTCCGCAGTCCGCGATAGGGTAACGTAACAAGAAAAGGAGAACTGTAATGTTGAAAGTGAAACCGTTGGCGGATCGGGTTCTGGTTGAACCCAAGAAGGATCAGGAAATGAAGAAGGGCGGGATTATCATTCCCGACAGCGCGAAGGAAAAACCCATGGAGGGTACCGTGATCGCCGTGGGAACCGGCAAGCGTGACGAAGCGGGGAAATTGATCCCGTTCACCGTCAAGGCGGGCGACAAGGTTCTGATGCCCAAGTACGGCGGCACCGAGGTCAAGATTGACGACAAGGAATACCAGATTATTCGCGAGGATGACATTCTGGGCGTTCTGGAATAAGTGTTACTCATCGATTTGAAATCATAACTACAGGAGAGACAGACAATGGCTGACAGAGGCAAGCAACTCAAGTATGACAGCGAAGCGCGCCAGGCGATGCTTCGCGGTGTGGAAAAATTGAGCCGCGCCGTCAAGGTAACCCTTGGCCCGTGCGGGCGTAACGTGATTCTGGACAAGAAATTCGGTTCGCCGACCATCACCAAGGATGGTGTGACGGTGGCCAAGGAAATCGAACTTCCGGATCCCTTTGAAAACATGGGTGCCCAGATGGTTCGTGAAGTCGCCAGCAAGACCAGCGATACCGCTGGTGACGGTACGACGACCGCGACCCTTCTCGCCGAGAACATCTACCGCGAAGGTCTGAAGAACGTGACGGCCGGCGCCAACCCGATGAGCCTCAAGCGCGGTATCGACAAGGCCGTGGAAGCGGTCGTGGAAGCGATTGCCAAGCAGTCCAAGCGGGTCAAGGAGCATGTCGAAATCGCCCAGGTCGCGACCATTTCCGCCAACGGCGAAGTCGCCATCGGCGAAATTATCGCGGATGCCATGGACAAGGTCGGCAAGGATGGCACCATCACCGTCGAGGAGGCCAAGGCCATCGAGACGACGCTGGATGTGGTCGAGGGAATGCAGTTCGACAAGGGCTATATCTCCCCGTACTTCGCCACGAACATGGAAGCCATGGAAGCGGCGTTGGAAGATGCGTACATTCTGATCTACGAGAAGAAGATCTCGAACCTTCAGGATTTGCTGCCCCTTCTCCAGAATGTGGCCAAGTTGGGCAAGCCGTTGCTGATCATCGCCGAGGATATCGAGGGTGAAGCTTTGGCGACACTCGTGGTGAACCGCCTGCGTGGCACGCTGCAGATCTGCGCCGTCAAGGCGCCGGGCTTCGGCGACCGTCGCAAGGAAATGATGAAGGATATCGCAGTCCTGACCGGTGGCGAATGCATCACCGAGGATCTCGGCATCAAGCTGGAGAACGTTAAGATCGAGGATCTGGGTCGTGCGAAACGCGTGACCGTGGACAAGGAAAACACCACGATCGTTGAAGGCGCCGGCAAGGCTTCTGCGATCCAGGGTCGTGTGGCGCAGATCAAGCGTCAGATCGAAGATACCACCTCGGATTATGACCGCGAGAAGCTCCAGGAGCGCCTGGCGAAGCTCGCCGGTGGCGTGGCCGTCATCAATGTCGGCGCCGCGACCGAGACCGAGATGAAGGAGAAGAAGGCTCGCGTTGAGGATGCGCTTCATGCAACCCGCGCCGCTGTTGAAGAGGGCGTTGTGCCCGGCGGTGGTGTGGCCCTGTTGCGGTGTCTGTCCGCGCTGGACAAGGTGGTTGCCGAAGGCGACGAGAAGATCGGTGTGGATATCATCCGCCGTTGTCTCGAGGCGCCCCTGCGTCAGCTTGTGGATAATGCCGGCCTCGAAGGCGCCGTTATCGTCCAGGAAGTCAAGAAGCAGAAGGGGAACATGGGTTACAATGTGGCCACACGGCAGTATACCGACCTGATCAAGGACGGCGTGCTGGATCCGGCCAAGGTGACCCGCATGGCGTTGCAGAACGCCGCGAGTATCTCCGGCCTGCTCCTGACGAGCGAGTGCATGATCACCGAGATCCCGAGCACCGAGAAGCCGGCTCCGATGCCGGGCGGCGGTGGCGGGATGGGCGGTATGGGCGGAGACATGTACTAAACCGTTTGTAGAAAACGGTTGACCTGTGTAAACGGGGCGCATACACTGCGCCCCGTTTACTTTTCTATATACGGAGGTGGATTTTGAATGCTGAACTGATTGAAAAAGCAAAATTGAAGATGGGCTCAGTCCCGTTGCTCGTGAATATGATTTCCCGTCGCGTGCGCCAGCTGAATGCCGGCATGCGTCCTTATCTTAAGCCGCTCAGCCAGAATGAAGAGAAGGTTGATATCGCCCTTCGCGAAATCGTGGAAGGCAAATTGACTGCCGAAATCGGCTATTTCGATCCGTCCGCTCCCGCTTCGGCTGCCAGCCATTGATGCTTGGGCAGTGACCTATGGCGGCCGCTAAGGACAAGAAGGACGCGGGAAAGGCCGCAACCAATCGCAAGGCGTTCCACGATTATTTTGTCGTGGATCGTTTTGAGGCCGGAATTGAGCTTCTGGGAACCGAAGTGAAGTCGGTTCGAGCCTCCAATGTCACGCTGACCGGCGGATACGCCAAAATTGAAGAATCCGGACGGGTTCTTCTCTATGATGTCCATATCGCGCCCTACGAATGCGGGAACCGCTTCAATCACGAACCCACCCGGCCCCGCACCCTGCTGCTTCATCGTCGTGAAATTGAACGGCTCAAGGGGTTGATTGCCACCAAAGGCTACACCATGATCCCTCTTAAAATGTATTTCCTGAAGCGCTGGGCCAAGGTCGAAATCGGCCTGTGCAAGGGGAAACAGGACGAGGATAAGCGCAATACCCTGCGCCGCAAGGACGCCGACAAGGAAACCCGTCGCGCCATGGCAAGGTTCTAGCGTAGTGTCCCTCAAAACAAAGATCACCACCCGCTTCGCTGGAGATACGGAGAGGTGGAGGGGAGAGTAAAAAATCACGCAACACCTCCTCGGGAGGAAGGCCAAAAGAATTTCGGCGCTACGCTAGCTCGGGTATTCCTCGAGGAACGGTGTTGCGGCATTTTTGTGCGGTGTACTCGCCGCATAAAAATGCCGCAACATTTTTCTTTGCCTCTCTTGATCCCCTCCGTTTCTTCAAGCGAAGCGGGTGGTAATCTTCGCTTTTACTTCGCGCTCTTTTTCGGGATCCAACCGATTCCTTGGCTGCAGGAGATGCGAATCCAGTCATCGCTGGATGAATCCACGGTAACGGGAGTGCCGGGTTGAATGGTGAAAAGTTCACGGGCTGAATCGGAGGGGCCGAAACGTGCCGTTGTTTCTGCATCCCCTTGGATGACCATGCGCTGGCGACCTTGTAGACGGGTCCCCATTCTGATCCACCACGAATCCGGAGAGGATGAATGCCCTGCGGCCGGGAGGATTGAATTCTGAGTAGTACATCCCGTGAGCGCCTGTGTGGGGACATAGACCGGATGCTCGGGGGGGCGTTCAGCATGGAGTGTGATAGGGAACGGCCCGGAAACCAGGGTTTTGTAACGGGATTCACGACTGTCAAAACAGGTCAGGGCGAAGGCGGGAAGCGCCTTCAGGGAATTTTCCTGAGGGATCACAGTCTGACGGAAAACCTGCCGGGTGGGGCTGCTTTCTTCGGGAACAGGCTTCGACTCATACACCTTGAGGCCTGGAATGGGAACGGCCTGGGGCACGCTGAAGGTCTCGGGAAGCCAGTCGCCCTCCACCGTAAAAGACAGGGTAATCAAGTCTCCTAAGGCGATATCCAGGGGAACGGCCTTTACGCGGAATGTGTAATTCCCGACCAGTCCTGAAAACCGGGGCGGGCGACCCGCCTCCGGAAGGGGAAGGGCGGTGATGGGGAAGGGTTCAACGGGAATATGGATAGCCCGGCGGACTTGCTGCATGATAAACAGGGTTCGGCTGGTTTGAATCAGGGTTCCCTCCAGCCGGGGAGCCAGGGTCATTGTGCCCGGTTTTTTCACGCGGGCCCAGGTCCGGAACCGGCGAATTTCAATCGTTTTTTCTCCCTGGACAACGGTTTCATTGGGTAGTTCCTCAAATGAGCGTATTTGAATGTCTCCCGGGGGCGGAAGTGCGGCGATGGAGATCTCCTTGTCAAGGGCATCTCCCGATATCCGAAACTCCAAGGTCAGCAGAAAGGCTTCTCCGGCATGGAGCCTTTCCCGATCCTTGAAAAAATGGGCGGTGACGCGAGATTCCGGGAATGCGGGCTGACTGAAGCATCCCATTACCGCGAGAATCAGCATGATGGATCGCCTTCGTTTCATGAATGGCGGAAAGTTTAGCGTCCGCCTCTTGGGGCGTAAAGTTATTAAGCGAAGACTTAATGACTGGCAAAACATGGGTGAGTGCTGCATACTAATATTCCTGAAATAATCTGGACATGATCTTGGAAGAGCCACGCCTTAACAGGCGCGGCTACGTAGCCGCCGCGGTTACGCGGTGGCCGGATCATGGCTGGATTATTATGGGAACATTAATGACGGGATCGAAATTCTCATGATTCTTTATGTGGTGATGGAAACGGCGGAGAAGTACCAATCCGGGAACTGGCATCGCCAGAGGTTGATTCTTGAGGAAACCTCAGGCTATTTCTGCCTGATGATTCATTACAAACAACTCAACCTGAAGATGCTGGCTGAGCTTTGTCCCCGCGCCATTGTGTACAGCGGCGCGTCCACCCCGTTTGAGGATTATGATGTCCGCCGGACCAAGGCGTATCAACACGTGGTTCTGACCTCGGATATTCCACAATTGGGGATTTGTGGTGGCCACCAGCTGGCGGCTGAAATTTTTGGGAGTACGGTGGGGATAATGCGGAGAACACGCGCGAACGAACCCGATCACAACCCCAAGTATCACCCCGGGGAATACAAGGAATGGGGTGTTTATCCGGTGACTATTCTCCAGCGGGAGCCCTTGTTTTCAGGTTGCCGTAACCTCATCCGGGTTCAGCAGTTTCATCGAAGCGAAATCAAGAAATTGGGCAGGGATTTGATTGTATTGGCAAGCAGTTCGGCCTGTCGGGTACAGGCTTTTCGCCATACCGAGAGACCTTTTTTCGGGGTTCAGTTTCATCCTGAAGAGGCGACGGAAGCCTATCCGGACGGGTTCACGATTCTCCGGAACTTCTTCCGATGGGCTGCCACTCGACAGAAATAACGACTTTATGGTAGATCTTAGGCTTTTGCAGGGGAATTCCAAACATCGATGGGTGTAGTGTCATGAAAGCAGCACTAAAATTACGGCAGGGCATCACGGATGCCAGGCGGGTGGTGGTCAAAATCGGAAGCCGCGTCTTGGTTCAAAAAACCGGGCGTCCGGAACACCGTCGCATCAAGGCATTGGTCGCCGAGATGGCGAAATTGCAGCAGAACGGCATTGAAGTTGTTCTGGTTACATCCGGTGCGATCGGGGCAGGGATGGAAGCCCTTGGGATGACAAGCCGTCCGACGGCCCTACCGGACCTCCAGATGGCGGCGGCTGTGGGACAGTCCCGTCTGATGACTGCCTACGACAAATTATTTTCGGCAAAACGCTGCAAGGTTGGGCAGGTGTTGCTCACCCATGACGATTTCAACCATGCGATCCGCCAGAACAATGCCTGCCGTACCATTGAAAATATGCTCCGGCACAAGGTCATTCCCATCGTCAACGAGAACGATGTGGTGGCGGACGAGGAAATCCGGGCCGACATCAAGCTCGGTGACAATGATTTTCTGGCCTCTCTGGTCGTGCGCCTGATCCGGGCGGATTTATTGATCATCCTGAGCACTGTCGATGGATTGAGGGCTCCGGGAGCCAATGGGAAAACCCGCAGGGTTTCCTGTCTCGAGCGGGTTGACAAGAAGACGCTGGCACTCGTAACGGGGCAAAAAGGAAATTTGTCAACCGGGGGCATGGGATCCAAGTTGAGGGCGGCTGAACTGGCCGCCCGTTCGGGATCTCATGTGGTGATTGCCGATGGGCGAAAAATTGGAAACATCACCCGCGTGATACGCGGGGAGGATGTCGGAACCTTTGTGGTGGCTTCACTGTAGGGACGGCGACGAGAGGAGTCTGTATGGGTCTGCATGAAGAAATGCTGATGTTGGGAGAGAAGGCGGTGGCAGCATCGCGTGATTTGGCCCGCCTCTCGGCCAGGAAGAAAAACACGATCCTGCTGTCCATGGCCGATGAAATTGAGGCGGCCCGTGAGAGTCTGAAGCAGGCAAATGGAAAAGATCTGGAGGCCGCGCGCGCGTCCGGCATGTCGGCGGCCCTGCTCGACCGGTTGACGCTCACGGATTCTCGAATCAATGCCATGGCAAAAGGACTGCGAGAAGTTTCCGGGCTCAAGGATCCGGTAGGGGCGGTCATCAGTCGCTGGATTCGACCCAATGGGTTGGAGATTCTCAAGACCCGGATTCCGATCGGAGTGATTGCGATTATCTATGAATCGCGTCCGAATGTCACCGCCGATGCGGCGGGATTATGTTTCAAGACGGCGAATGCCGTTATTTTACGGGGTGGCAAAGAGTCCCTCTACTCTAACCAGGCGATTGTTGAGGTGCTTCGGGCTGGCGGCAAAAAAAAGGGGCTTCCTGAAAACGCCATTCAGCTGGTGATGACAACGGATCGGGAGGCCGTGCGGGAACTGGTTCAGCTTGAGGGAAAGGTGGATCTCGTTATTCCCCGGGGCGGCGAAAGTCTCATTCGTGCGGTTGTGGAGCAGGCCCGGGTTCCCGTGATCAAGCACTATAAGGGTGTGTGTCATACCTATGTGGATGTTTCTGCGGATTTGGATATGGCCCTCAAGATTTGTGAAAACGCAAAGTGTCAGCGTCCGGGCGTGTGCAATGCGATGGAAACCCTTCTGGTGCATGAGGCCGTGGCGGTTCCGTTTTTGAAAAAGGTGGCCGCCCGCTTGGGCGGTGACTTGAAAGTTGAACTCAGGGGGGATGAGGCGTCGCGGGCACTTGTTCCGACCATGACGCCGGCGACCGAGGAAGATTGGTCGGCGGAATTCCTGGATTTGATTCTGGCCGTCCGGGTGGTGCCCTCCCTGAAGGCGGCGATTGAGCATATCAATCGCTACGGCTCAAACCATTCGGACGCCATTATTGCCAATTCACCCGAAGCCCAGAAGGAATTCACCCATGAAGTCGGGTCGGCGGCCGTCTATGTCAATGCTTCCACCCGGTTTACCGATGGTGCGGAATTCGGAATGGGTGCCGAAATCGGAATCAGTACCGATAAGCTGCATGCACGCGGCCCTATGGGACTTGAAGAACTGACGACCTACAAGTACGTCATCAGTGGTGACGGCCAGATTCGCGAATAAGGGGTGTTTACTGTTCCGGATGTCAGATGCAGGTTCTTCCGGTTGCTCGTTCAAACTGGCGCATGATGACGGCACGAACTTCATGCAGGGTGGGACAGGTCGGGCCCAGGATCGCCTTGAGGGATGTGACCTTTTCACCCTGCAAGCCGCAGGGGATGATGGTGTTGAATCCAGCCAAATCAACGTCCACATTGAAGCTCATGCCGTGCGAGGAAACCCATTTTTTGAAACGGACGCCGATGGCCGCCAACTTTCCCGATTCGGTCCAGACCCCCGTTTTTCCTTTTCTCCGGAAGGCAGGGACGATGAATGCGTCGGCTGTTTGGATGGCGATTTCCTCTAGTTTATTGACGAAGGCGTGCGCATCGGCCTCCGCCCCGGTGAGTTTCATGATGGGGTAGAGAATCAGCTGGCCCGGGGCGTGGTAGGTCACATCACCCCCGCGGGGCGTTTCATAAAGAGCGATTCCCCGACGGAGCAGGGCCTCAGCAGAGAGTAGAAGATGCTCGGGCTTGGTCCGGACCCCCATGGTGATCACCGGGCTGTGCTCCAGAATGAGGAGCGTGTCCGGAATTTCGTCCGCCTGCCTTTGCCCAACGAGCTTGTCCTGAAGCGTCAGGGCCTCAGGGTAGGGGACGGGATTGGGGAAAACCATGACCCGCATATTCATGAGATGCGCTTGATGGTGTATTCCGCGAGGGCGATCAGGGGTTGCGGATCGCCCGGGAGCGGTCGAATAGCCGCCACAGCGTCACGAATCAGGGCCTCCGCCTTATCCCGACTGGCCTGCAGCCCATGAACCGTGACATAGGTCAGTTTTTTCAGCTGTTCATCATTGCCCACGGGCTTCCCCAGTTGTTCCGGGGTGGAGGTCACATTCAGGATGTCGTCGGCAATTTGGAACGCAAGCCCTGCCGAGTCGCCGTAATGAGTCAGGGCGTCCAGCGAAGCGGGCGAAGCGCCGCCGCAAATCCCGCCCATGCGCACTGCCGCCCGGATCAGGGCGGCCGTTTTATGGCGGTGAATGTAGTCCAGAAGGTCGGCATCGGGATCCGTACCCTCGGCTGAAAGATCCTCGACTTGTCCGCCGATCACGCCCTGGCTTCCCCCTGCGATGGCGAGCTCCAGTGAAAGTTGGTTTGGAGAATAGGGGGGGGGTGCCTGGATTCCGGCAAGCCACTCGAAAGCCAGAGTCAGAAGGGCGTCGCCCGCCAGAAGAGCATTGGCCTCGCCGAACATGATATGGGAGGTGGGTCGCCCGCGGCGGAGTTCGTCGTCATCCATACAGGGAAGATCATCATGGATCAGGGTGTAGGTATGGAGGATTTCCGTGGCAAGACCCGCCATGAGTGCCAATTCCGGCCTCCCTCCCACGGATTCACAGGCCGCCAGGCACAGGATGGGGCGCAGGCGTTTTCCGCCTGCCATGACGGAATATCGCATGGCCCGGTGCAGAATGGCAGGACGTGTTGTTTCGGGTGGCATCGTTCTTTCGAGCCCCGCCTCAACAATAGTTTTCCGCGCTTCAAGATAGGCATTCAAATCAAACATGATGATCTCTATATCACATTCCCCACTGTAATCGTAATCTTAATCTCCTGGATTCCTAAACGAAGTAAAGATGAGCCCAGTGAGATGACCCACATAACAGTACTCAACTGCGTATCCTGCGGGTAGAGATATCAACACCTTCACACCACGGGTGAAAAAAGCAGAAATATTTAGAAGAATCCACTCCGCGGTAGGGTTCTACCCCATAGAACAAGGCCGGAGCGTGGACTAACTTAGAGACGGCAAGCAGGCAAACAGACGGCAGGAGACGTGGCACTCCGGGCTTAGGCACTGTTGGATGCGATCAATCGAGTCATGGAAGGTGGAGTGAAACCGGAATGAGTCTTGAACCGACAACATCCATGCTTCCCGACGGCGGGAGGCACGTCGTCGTCATAAGGTTCGGCGACATCAGGATTGCCTTGCGCCTTTCCGTGGTCGAGCGGGTAATCAGGGCGGTGACCGTTACCACGGTGGCTGACGCCCCCGCGGACGTCGGCGGTCTGGTGAATGTTCACGGCACGGTGATCCCCATTCTTGACATCCGTTGTGTGTTTGGCGTTCCCCGGAAAGCCATTGTGCCTGCCGACCTGTTTGTCATTGCGGGGGCTGGCCAACGGAGGGTCGCCATACCGGTTGAGGAAGTGTTGGGCGTCGCCAAACCCGCGCCAGGCGCGGCCGTGCCGGCTGGCGACATTCTTCCCGGACTGGTCGGCTTCATTGAGGGCGCCGTCACGTTGGAAGACAGTATGATTCTGATATATGACCTGGAGCGGTTCCTGCGAAAAAATGGTTCGTTTCTTTTCGATCACGTTGTGCCTGGAGTTTCGCCATGAACACGGTTGCCATGAAACAAGATACGCTGGAGGCCGTAAGCAACCTGATCGAACGGCGCCTGGGGCTCCATTTTCCATCTGAACGCCACGACGTTCTTGCCCGCGGATTGGAGCGCGGCGGCACGGAGATGGGCTTTGCCGATTCCGAGGCGTGCGCGATCCGTCTTCTGGCCACTGGAATCACCCCGGCGGAACAGGACACTCTGGCGCTGGCATTGACGGTGGGCGAAACCTATTTTTTCCGCGAACCTGCCGCTCTGAAAGCCCTTGAGGAGCACGTCCTGCCCGAACTGATCGCAGTACGCGGCAAAAGCGGGGAAAGGCGAATCCGAATGTGGAGCGCCGGTTGCTGCACCGGCGAAGAGGCGTACACGCTGGCCATCATGCTCACCCGGCTGATTCCTTCTTTGACCGAATGGGACATCACGATTCTGGCCACCGATATCAACCCTGACTCCCTGCGTAAGGCCAGGGTCGGTCGATATCGGGAATGGTCGTTCCGGGGCGCACCTGCCTGGCTCAAGACCGGCTATTTCAGCAAGTCCGCAAGCGACGAATACGAACTCGCCGAGCGCGTGCGGCAAATGGTCAGTTTCTCCTATCTGAATCTCGTCGACGACGTCTACCCGTCGCTGGTGAATAATACGTCGGCCATGGATGTCATTCTGTGTCGAAACGTGATGATGTATTTTTCCGCTGATCGCGCCAAACTGGTGGCCGGACGATTCCACCGGGCGCTTCTGGACGGCGGCTGGCTTGTCATGAGTCCCAGCGAGGGCTGCGCCGGGAGTTCCGCTCTTTTCGCCAGGGCGTCGTTCGACAACGCCTCGTTGTACCGGAAGAGTGGCGCCGTGGCGGTGCCCGTATTGCCGCCGTACGTCCTGTCTGCGACCGACCAGATGGGCGCCTGCGTCATTACCGGCTCGCCTCAGGCTCGCCCGCCAGGGAGTGATGTGATCCGTACGATATCACTCCCCACGGCACACTCGGAATCGCCCCTGGCGACCGCGGCCGCGGCATACGCGTGCGCGGACTACGAAGCGGTCCTGGAGATCGCCGCCACCCTCCCGGAACCAGCGGTACCCGTTCTCGTGCTGGCGGCTCGCGCCTGCGCCAATCTCGGGCGGCTCGACGAAGCCTTGGCGTGGTGTCGAACGGCCTTGGAACGTGACAAGCTGCACGCCTCCGTCCACCATCTGCAGGCGACCGTTCTCGTGGCCAAACACGACGAACCCGCCGCGCTGGAAGCGCTGAAGCGCGTCCTGTACCTGGAGCCCCATTCCGTCCTGGCCCACTTCACAACGGCGAATCTCATGCTCCAGACCGGAGAACCTGCCAAGGCCATGAAGTACTTCCGCAAGACCATGAGTCTCCTCCGTGCGCTGGATGACAGCGCGGTGGTTCCCGACAGCGATGGCATGACTGCGGAAAGGCTGAAAGTCATGGTGAAACACATTCAGGAAAGTTTGGCGAGAACATGAACACGGCAAGCCACACAGACCAAAGTATTCTCGATGCGCGGGCCAGGGAACTTGCGCGGCCCATTTCACGCAGGACAAGTGCCGAAGGGCAGCTCGCCGTTGTTGAGTTCCAGTTGGCTCACGAGTGCTACGCCATCGAGAGTCGGTTCGTGGCGGAAGTGTTCCCTTTTGGCGACATCACACCCTTGCCAAGCACGCCTGCGTTTGTCGTCGGAATCGTTAATTTCCGGGGAAGAGTCCTCTCCGTCATTGACCTGAAGTTCTTCTTTCAGTTGCCGATGAAAGGTTTGAATGACCGCAACCGCGCCATCGTGCTGCGGTCGGGCAACATGGAGTTCGGTGTTTTGGTCGATGCGATGCACGGCACCCGGCGCATCGCGCAGGAGACGTTGCAGGAGGCGCTGCCGACGCTCTCGGGTATCCGGGAGAAGTATCTCAAGGGTGTTACACCCGACGGCGTGGTGGTCCTGGACGGCGGCAAGTTGCTTGCGGATGACGCACTGGTAGTGAGGGACCGAACAAACAAAGGAGAACGCGAACCATGAAAAAACTGACGTTGGGCAAGAGAATGGGGCTGGCATTCGGCATATTGATCGTGTTGATGGGTGTACTTGGCGGCTTGGCGGCCTGGCGCATGAACCTGGCCGCAGTCAGTTCAGCGGATCTGTCCGCCAAATTCGTCCCGGAGGTCCTCGTCGCACAAAAGGTGGCCGTTGGTGCCTGGGCGACTCGGTTCAACATTCGCAACTATACCTTGACGGGCGATGAAGGCTTCCTGCTCAAAACCCGCAAAGGGATTGCCGCATTGAAAGACGAACTCAAAGCAGCGGACGAACTCGCGAAGGCCTATCCTGATCTCGTCGACCTGCGCCAGGGTGCGGTTGACTCCAGAATCGCTTTGGACACGTGGGAGGCGGACACCGACAAGATGGAGTCCGAACGCAATAACCTCAAGGTGCAGCACGGACTGCTCGATGCGGCCGGCGAGGCCTATATGCTGGCATGCCAGACGATGCGGGCTTCGGAAGAAAAGGCGATGAAGACTGAAATCGCCACGAACGCGGCCCCGGCCACACTAGACGAGCAGCTGACGAAACTCGTTAGGATGCAGATGTTGATCGACCATGGCATGGCCATTCGCCTTAACAACTTCAAGGCTCAGGCTATGGACGACATGGAGGCCCTGCGCGATGTACTCAAGGACTTTGCGCCTCTCGAGGAAGCCTGCACTGGGTTGGGGCCGTTAATGCACCAACAGGAGAACATCACCCAGTTGCGCCAGATCCGGGAATACGCGAGCCGTTACAAGGACGCCATGGAGGCGGTGCTGAAAATCCAACTGACCGTCAATGAACTCAAGGAGAAACTAGCCAATAGCGCGACGGTGCTCGTGGCCAAGGGTGAAGGGGTGTCAACCGGTGGTCTGGAACGTACAGCGAAGGCGGCAACGGAGGGAGCGCAGGGTCTCAATGTCACGATTGCCATTCTGCTTGCGGGGTTGGTTGTCGCCCTGATCGTGGGGGTCGTGGTCGCCTGGCTGTCCACGCGCGCCATTGCCGGGCCAATCCGCGAAGGGGCACAAGTGCTGGTCGCCGCTGCCGGTGAGGTATCCGCCACGGTCAGCCAGATTGCCGCCAGCGCCGGGGAGACGGCCTCTGCTGTCGCTGAAACCAGCACGACGATCGACGAGGTTCGACAGACCGCGCAACTCGCAAGGGAAAGCGCGAAGGGCGTCTCGGACGGCGCCCAGAGCGCGGTTCGCACTTCGCACACGGGATCGGACGCCGTACGTGCGAGCGTGGACGGCCTGAAGCGGATCGGCGAACAGATGAAGGCGATCACGCGCTCGGTCATGAGCATGAGTGAGAAGAGCCAGGCGATCGGCGACATCATCACCACCGTCAACGATCTGGCCGAACAGTCGAATCTTCTCGCCGTCAATGCCTCCATGGAGGCGGCCCGTGCAGGCGAACAGGGCCAAGCCTTTGCATCGGTGGCCGAGGAAATCCGTAGCCTTGCCAATCAATCCAAGGAAGCGACCAAGCAGGTGAGGGCGATTCTGAGTGACGTCCAGAAGGCGACAAGCACGGCCGTATTGACCACCGAACAGGGCGGCAAAGCCGTGCAGGAGGGGCAGAAACTCGCTGACCAGGCTGCGGAAGCCATCAACACCATGGCGGCAGCCATCACGCAGTCCGCCCAAGCCGCCATCCAGATCGCCGCATCAAGCCAACAGCAACTGGCCGGCACGGAACAGGTTGCCAACGCCATGGGGAACATCAAGGAAGCCAGCCTGCAGAACCAGGCGAGTACCACGCAACTGGCTACGGCTGCACGTAACCTGCAGGATCTGGGGATGAACTTGCGGAAACTGGTGGAGGGGTGAAGATCAGAAGGCAGAGGACAGAGAACAGAGGTCAGCGGTATGGCACAGGCAAACGATAACGCCGTTCTGAAAAGCATCATGGTGACGTTCAAGGCGGAAGCCGAAGAACACCTCTTGGCTATTTCAGAAGGATTGACCGAACTGCGACGGATGCCGCCGTCCGGCGCGCGCGCTGAGGTTGTGGAGCGAATCTACCGCGATACGCACAGCCTCAAGGGCGCGGCCCGTTCCGTGGGCCTGGAGATGATCGAGGCGATCTGCCAGACGCTCGAGGACGTGTTTGCCGCCGTAAAGAATACGGAACTGCCGGTCTCGGACGGTCTCAGTGCAGCCGTGCAGACGGTGCTTGAAGAGGTTCGCCGCCTGGTCGAGGGGCGAAAAACAATGGCCGCAAACACTTGGGAGATTGTTGCCGCCCTGAAGGCAGCGATCGACCCGCAACCGGAAACCGCGACGCCGATATCCGAACCTGACGCGCCCGTTTCGGGGCCACCGTCGTCGCAAACCGGCGCAGCACCCTCCGCCGCTGCAGTTGAAGCCGCGGAACCCGATGAGACCAGTCATGAACCCCTTGCCGACACCGTACGGGTTCCCGTCGCACGGCTTGAGGCCTTGCTTCGGTTAGTCGAGGAGTTGCTGCGTATCGAGTTGATGTCGACACAGAGATCGGCCGAAACCGCAACGCTCTTGGAGATGCACGGGGCGTGGACAAAACGGTGGAATGGACTGGTTCCCGCCATCGTGTCGTCAGGGCGGGACCTTGACACAACCAGTGCCGAGGTCAAACCGGAACCCGCATCCGGCCCGGAGGAATGTCTCGCGGACGCCGGCCGGGAACTGTCCGCCTTCCACAGTGCCCTCAAGGGATTCTCGACACGGCTTGACGTGGACCGCCGCTGGACATCCTCGATACTGGATCATCTCCTGGCGAGCGCCAAAGAAGTCCTTATGCTCCAGTTCTCGGTAATGGGGCAGATGTTGACACGCATGGCCGCGGAACTGTCGCGCGCTGAATGCAAGCCGGTGGCACTTACCGTACACGGAACCCACATTAAGATCGAAAAGCGGGTTCTTGACGAGATGAATGACCCGCTGATTCACCTGATACGGAACTGTGTTGGGCATGGGATTGAGCCGGCCGAGGTACGGCGGCGGTTGGGCAAGCCGGAATGCGGGGCAATCAAGGTGTCCCTTTCACAGAAGGACGGAAACAAGGTCGAGATCTGCGTCGAGGACGACGGTGCGGGGATTGACTGCGCCAGGGTGAAAGCGTCGGCGATCAAGAGCGGACTGCTGGATGCCGCCGAGGCGGGAAACTTGGACGACGGTGAGATCCTCTCGCTGATCTTCCGCTCGGGTGTGTCGACCAGTCAGATCATTACCTCCCTGTCTGGCCGCGGTTTGGGACTGGCCATCGTGAGCGAGAAGGTTGAGAAGTTGGGCGGGCGTGTCAGGGTGGACTCCACTCCCGGTCAAGGCACGCGAATCCGTCTGCTCCTGCCGGCGACGTTGGCCACGTTCCGTGGAACACTTGTTCGTGCAGGCGACCGGTCGTTTGTCATGCCTACGGACAGCGTCGCGAAGGCCATCAGGTTCTCCGCCGATCAGATCCATTCGGTCGAGAGCCGGGAGACGATCGCATTCGCCGGTCGGGCGATCTCGTTTGTCAAGCTGGCGGACGTTCTCGGCATCCCCGACCGGCAGACTGGGGAGAACAAGGGGCAGGTGACCGCCCTTGTGGTCCATTCGGCGGGACGCTATATCGGCTTGGGTATCAGTGAGGTTCTCGGGGAGCAGGAGATCCTGGTTAGGTCGCTCGGACCCCAGTTGGCCAGTGTCACAAACATCTCGGGCGCCGCCATGCTGGGGTCCGGGGCGCTCGTGCCGATCCTGAATGTCGCCGACCTGATGCGCTCGGCCAGCGCTTTTTGTGGCGCGCCGCGCCCCGCCGACCCTGCGCCTGACGCCTCGGGCGAAGTCAAGTCCCTGCTCGTCGTGGAAGACTCCGTTACCTCCCGCGTGCTACTGAAAAGCATCCTGCAGGCGGCCGGTTACGAGGTTACGACCGCCGTGGACGGCATGGATGCGTTCACCACGATGCGGACGACGCGCTTTGACCTGGTAGTCTCCGACGTGGAAATGCCGCGGATGAACGGGTTCGAGCTGACCACGCGGATTCGACAAGACGCGGCGTTCAAGGAGATGCCGGTGGTGCTGGTCACGGCCAGGGAATCGCGCGAAGACAAGGAGCGCGGCATCGAGTGCGGCGCCAACGCGTACATCGTGAAGAGCAGTTTCGACCAGACGAACCTGCTGTCCGTGATCGAGGGGCTGTTATGAATGCTGACGTCAAGAAAACAAAGGTTCTCATTGTCGACGATTCGCCGACGGTTCTGGAACATCTGACGCGCATCTTCAACGCGACGGAACGGCTGAAGGTGATCGGTACGGCCCGCAACGGCAGGGAAGCTGTTGAGTTTGTGCGCCACATCCGACCCGACATCATCACCATGGATGTGAATATGCCGGTGATGAACGGGCTTGAGGCCACGCGAGAGATCATGTCCACCGATCCTATTCCCATCGTGATTCTCAGTGCGAGTTGGGAACCGGGTGAAGTTCAGAAGAGTTTCTTGGCCGTAGAAGCCGGGGCGCTGGCTTCGTTCGCCAAACCGTCCGGGGTGGCGAGCGCAGACAGTGCCGAATCCATACGCGAACTGGTGGCCAATATCGAGGCTCTGGCGCGCATCAAGCTGGTGCGCAGGCGCGGCCCTTCGACATTTCCGTCACTCAACGAAAACAGAGCGGCCTCTCCGGTTAATAACGGCCGCCGGCTTCGGAACCCGGGGATCGTAGTCATCGGTGTCTCCACTGGAGGGCCACCGGTACTCCAGTGCATCCTGGCCGGACTTGCAAAGGACTTCATGTTGCCGGTCCTGGTCGTGCAGCACATATCGAAAGGCTTCACCCAGGGGCTTGCGGACTGGCTTGCCGGCACATCGGCACTTCCCGTCGCACTCGGCCGGCACGGCGATCTCATAAGGTCCGGGCAAATCATCATCGCTCCCGATGATTATCACATGGAGATCGGCTCGAACGAGCAAGTCATCCTTGCGTCCGATGAACCCGAACAAGGCCTGAGGCCCGCAGTGGCGCGCCTGTACCGTTCCGCGGGCGCCGTGTACGGCCACCGCACCATCGCGGTGCTACTCACGGGCATGGGCAGTGACGGCGCACGTGAAATGCTGGATATCAAGAACCAGGGAGGAGTGACGATTGCGCAGGACGAGAAAAGCTGCGTCGTCTATGGCATGCCCAAAGCCGCCATGCAACTGAATGCGGTTAAGCATGTCCTGTCTCCGGAGGAGATTGTGAAAATGCTGAACCTGCTGTCCGCGGAAATGGAGAGGACAACACTATGAAAAAGCAGGAAACGAACGCAACGCCTCTTCCAAAAGACGTGCTGATTGTCGAAGACAGTGCCACCCAGGCCGCCGTGCTCAAGAGCGCTTTGGAAGGGCACGGCTGGCGCGTCCGACTCGCCGGCGATGGCATCATGGCGCTGCAAATGGCCCGCCTCAGCAAGCCGGATATCGTGGTCAGCGACATTCGCATGCCCAAGATGGACGGGTACGCCCTCTCAAAGGCGATCAAGACCGACCCGGCTCTGCATGATGTGCCGGTGGTGCTGTTCACCTCGCTGTCGCAGTCGAGCGATATCGTTCACGCGATCAACAGCCGGGCTGACTACTATTTCCTGAAGCAGTGGGATCATGACGTTCTGATTGCCAAAATCGCATCCGTTCTGGATACGTACCAACCGTTGTCCGACCATGGCCAGGACGGACTCACCGTGCGTTTCGAGGGGAAAGCCTACACGATCGAGGCCAATGCCCATCAGCCACTGAGCCTTCTGCTGTCCACCTATGAAATTGCTGTTCAGCAATCCCTGAAGCTTGCGGCTGCCCGGGACAAATTGCGGGAAGCCGGCGAATTCGCCGAGAGCGTCATCAACACTGTGCGTGAACCCCTGATTTCTTTGGATCAAGACCTCAGGGTGGTTACCGTCAACCGCTCCTTCTGTGAATTCTTCAAGGTAAAATCCGAAGAGACGGTGGGACGGCTTATCTATGATCTGGGAAATGGCCAGTGGAATATACCCAAGCTGCGGGAACTGCTGGAAACCATCCTTCCTCAAAAGACAAGCTTTGATAACTATGAGGTGGAACACGATTTTTCCACCATTGGCCGGCGCATCATGCTTCTGAATGCCCGGCAAATTCAAAGAGGGTTGGGCAAGGAACGGATCATCCTTCTGGCTATCGAGGATATTACCGAGCGTAAGGAAATAGAAGCCGGCTTGGAAAACGCCCATGAAGAGTTAAGCCGTGCCGCTCGAGCAAAATCGGAATTCCTGGCCAATATGTCGCATGAGCTCAGGACACCGCTTAACTCCATTACCGGTTTCTCTGAGGTATTATACGACGAGACGTTTGGACCGCTTAATGAGAAGCAGAAAAAATACGTTACCAATGTTCTCGTCAGCGGAAAGCACCTTCTCTTACTGATTAATCAGATACTTGATATGGCAAAAGTTGAAGCCGGAAAGATGACTCTGGCTTTATCCAGCTTACCCCTGAAAAGCCTGTTACATGAGATTGCGCTGCTGGTAGCGGATATGGTCGGCAAGAAGAAACTGCACATGGTGCTCGAAATAGCCGAAGATCTGCCGACAATTGACGCGGATGAGCTCAAGGTGAAACAGATCATTTACAACCTGCTTTCGAACGCAGTTAAGTTTTCCGACGAGGGTGGCACCATTGGCATGCAGGCGAGGAAAGCTGATTCAGAGATAGAAATAGTGGTCTGGGACAAGGGGATCGGTATCGCGCCTGAAAACATGGAGAAAATATTCGAAGGCTTTTTCCGTGTCGATACCCCTTTTTCAGGGGTAACTGAGGGGACCGGACTGGGTTTGTCGCTCTCTAGAAAACTGGTTGAGTTGCACGGAGGGAAACTTGTTGCAGAATCAGAGGGACTGAATAAAGGCACCTTAGTCCGATTTACTCTGCCTATTGTATCCCGGACGGTAGGATTACACCCCATAGCAAAGGCCCGGCCCGTCGCGTAACGTCATGATTAAAGACATGGGAACTGGTGAGTTTCCTGGGAATTGAAAGGAATCGACCAATGAATCTTCTATTCTCGCCCGTTTTGGCCAACATCTATTACATCGGCGGTGGCGGACTCGGCCTTGTAGTCGTCATCGTTCTCGTGGTGCTATTGCTTCGTCGTTAGACGGGGCTTGACCCGTATGCCATCTGAGCCGATCCATTCCACCCGTGCAACATCCGGCCAGGCCAGTTTTTCGCTGGCAGCGAACTATGATCCGGACCTGGTCCCTCAGCTTGCCGCGTATCCGGTCGATGAAGTTTACGGCAAGTTCCCCACCGACGGTGTCAGCGGTGGCCGTCCCCATTACCTGGCGACACCGCTCTCGGAAACTGATCTGCGGAATTACATCCGTCTGCTCGGCCGCCATGGCATCGCCTTCAATTATCTCCTGAACGGCGCCTGTTTCGGCAACCGCGAATGGACCCGACCCTGGCAGAAAAAGGTGACGGCCCTGCTGGCCAAGCTAGGAGAAATGGGCGTGCGCCGGGTCACCGTCTCTACTCCTTTCCTGCTGGAACTTGTCAAACGCCGTTTTCCCGAGTTCAAGGTAAGAGTCGGGATTTATGCCCAGGTGGACACGCCCCGGCGCGCGCGCTTCTGGGAAGATCTCGGGGCCGATGCCATCGTGCTGGAGAGCTTCTCGATCAACCGGAACTTTCGCCGACTGGCGGCCATCCGCCGGGCGGTCCGTTGCGACTTGGAACTGATCGCGAACCACGTCTGCCTCATGAACTGTCCGATGCAAACCTATCATCAGAACGGTTTCGCCCATGCGTCAGACGACACCAGCACGCTCTTCATTGACTATTGCTTCCTGCGCTGTTCGCGGACGCGTTTAACCGATCCATCGCAGTTCATCAAGTCGGCGTGGATTAGACCGGAGGACCTCGCCGCCTACGAAGCGATGGGATACACGAACTTCAAACTTCTGGAACGGGGGATTCCTTCGGCGGAACTGTTGCGGCGCGTCAAAGCCTATAGCGAGCGGCAGTTCGATGGCAATCTGGCCGAACTGCTCCTGTCGTATGGCTTCAAGCAACCGGTCCGAAAAGAATCGATCTGGAGACTGCGTCATTTTTGGAAGCCGCGGCAGGCGAGTCCGCGGCGACTGAAAGCGCTATTTGACTTGGCACGCCTGCAAGGCTGGCTCTCGCCGCTGCCGGAGTGTCCGATCCGGATAGAAACGCGGCGGATTCCGAAGGATTTCCTAGACGGTTTTCGTGATCGTGACTGCGCCTCTCTGGACTGCCAGGCTTGCGGTTATTGCGGGCGGATTGCCGCGCAAACCGTTTCGATTTCGTCCGAGTATCGCACCGAGGTGTTGAATAAATATGCGGAAATGGACGATACCATGGTAACGGGAAGGCTCTGGGATGTTTGATTCGCGCGCCACGGCAACGGAGTTTCTGGATCAGCCAGACTGTGATCCGGCACTTGCCGCCGCCAGCTATCGCTTCATGGAAACGGTCAATGGTCGTTTCGGCGGTATCCGGGTGGTCCGGCGTTTTCTGGCCGCCGAAACGGTGGGGCGACCTGCCGATGCCCCCTTGCGCATCCTCGACATCGGCTCGGGAAGCTGCGACATCCCGCTGGCGGTGAGCCGGTGGGCGCGCGCGCACGACATTCCCATGCACTTCACCTGCCTGGAAATGGCCAGCCACGCGGCTGATATTGCGCACCGGCAAATTGCCCGGGCGGGAGACCCGGCGGTGCAACTGCTTCAAGAGGACGTCTTCACCCACCAACCAGTCGAACCATATGATTGTGCTGTAGCCTCCATGTGCTTCCATCATTTCAGCAATGCACAAATTCTCACGCTGCTGCAGAAGCTCCGCGGTTTCGTACTCGACCGCGTGCTGATCAATGATCTCCGGCGTTCCCAACTGGCGTCTCTGGCGGCAAGACTGCTGCTGACCGGAACCGGTGCGCCGATAGGGGTCCGGCATGACGCTCTCCTCTCCGTCCGGCGCGGCTTCAAAGTCAGTGAACTGAGCACTTTGTTGCGGCGACTTGACAGCGTCACGGTCTCCGTGGAGCCGGCGCGCTGGTTTCGAATCGCCGCCATCATCCGGTTCAAGCCGGAATAGCGCTCATGAAGGCCATCCTCAGCGGGCCGGTCCGCTTCTGGTGGACATCCCGTTTACTTGTGTGCCGACCACCTCGCGGTAGCGAGATCGGCGGTCGGCTGCGGTAGGGTTACACCCTATGGCAAGGGGTGAACCCTTTGCGTAGCATTCGCATGTTGCATAATACAACAAGAAGGATGGCCTCTATTTTCAGAAAGGGCGCCTGCGGGAACCCAGACGCTAAGAAGAGAACGATGCATGAAGAAACTAGCCGCAGTTGGGAGTGCGGTGTTGATGCTGATGGTGGGCGGAATGGCCGGGGCGCAGGAAACATCGCACGTCGTGCAAAATAAAAAGGGAGTCGTTATGAAGGGATATGTCCAAGATATCGAGAGTCTCGCCATCAAGAATGACGATTTTCGTCAGGTGCTTTACACGGCAAAACGGAGTCGTTCACCATACCCGTGCCGACGCGGAGGCTGATAACGAGCGCTTCGATGGTAAAACGACGGAATAGAGATCTGACTGGGCGATGGAGGAAAGAGGGAAGCCTTGATCATAAGTGCGGACAAATATAAGGACTTTGAGCTGCTGGCCCCCTAACGCCATCTGGCGCGTCACGGCACAATCGGCTCGGTAAGGGACGTTTTCATGAAACCCGTTATTCGATCCTTGGGCACCGCCAACCCTCCGCTGTATACCACCCAGCGCGAGGCCTTTGACTTCTTCAGAACCCACTTCAACCTTGCCCCGGAAGAGGAGAAACTCTATCGACGGCTGTTGCTGGAAGGTCCCATTCGTGGACGCCACGTGGGCATGGACAGAACGGAAGACGCGTGCGAAACCGACCCGGATCGCCTGAACGCGCGTTTTCTGAAATACGCGCGCCAGACCGCTGCCGCGGCGGCCACCAAGGGGCTTGAGGATGCCCATGTTTCCCCGCACGAGATCGGGGGGCTGGTCGTGAATACCTGCACCGGCTACCTGTGCCCCGGCTTGACCTCCTACCTGGCGGAAGACCTTGAATTGGGGCCCGATCTCAGAATGCTCGACATCGCGGGCATGGGCTGCGGCGGCGCCTTGCCCAATCTGGAAGCCGCCGCTGGCCTGCTGGCGCTCAACGGACAACGGCCCGTCCTTAGTATAGCCGTCGAAATATGCTCCGCCACGCTGTTCATGGGTACGGACCCGGCTCTGGTTGTCAGCAATTCCATCTTTGGGGACGGGGCTGCCGCGATGGTTCTGCAAGATGGCGAGGGTGATATGACCGGTGGATTGGCGCGTGTGATCGACTTTGCCTCGGGCGTATATCCGCAGTACCGTAACCAACTCCACTACCGCCAGGAAGGGGGGCGCCTGCGCAATGTGCTCAGCGTCAAGGTTCCCAAGATTGGCGCGAAGACCGCCTCCGAGGTCCTGACACGCCTGTTGGATCGCCATCATCTGACACAGAATGCCATACCGTGGTGGGCCGTGCATGCGGGCGGGACGGCCGTGCTGGAGCAGGTCGGACGCGATTTGTGTTTGCCTGAGACGGCGTTACGCTATTCTCTGGACGTTTTTCACACCTACGGGAATATGTCCTCGCCTTCCGTACTCTTTGCGTTGAAACACCTCATCGAACAGGGGCACCCACAGCGTGGCGATCTGGGCGTATTGCTTACGTTCGGCGCCGGATTCTCGGCTTTTGCCGCACTGGTGGAATTCCTGTGAATCGGGAACAAAGTTACAGGCTATCGGTTTTGTGGATATGCGTCTCTTCTGGGTAAGTTGTTCATTCCGACCGTAAGCGCGATGGCAATCTTTTACTCTCAATGACGTCTTTGGAGAGAATCAACCATATGTCTGCAGATGTGACATACCCATCACACGAGTTTGACATCCCGATCATTTGGACAGAAACCCCGCAATATTGTTGTTTCAGTTTTTGATATCATAATGCCAAATACGCCATTCTTGAATGATGGCAGGTGATGTGTTACACACTTGTACGAATTGTGCATCAGAGGCGGAAAGGGCAGATAGCATTATGGAACAACGGGAAACTATTGAATTAAGTGTTTTGTACCGGATTTCCCAGGCGGTGGCGCATCGGAGGGATATTTCCGCCCTTATCCAGGAGGTCTTTGATGTTCTTGAAAAAGACATGAACATGTCATTTGGGACGCTTACCCTTCGACGTCCGGACACCGATGTCTTTGTGATTGAGGCGGCACGCGGCATGACTCCGGAGGAGCATAAGCGGGGACAGTACAAGCTGGGCGAGGGGATCACGGGGAGTGTGGCCAAGACCGGCAAACCGGAGGTTGTTCCGGATATCAGCAAGGATCCCCGGTTTCTCAATCGAACAAAGACGAGGAAGGGTAGCCCAGTCGCGTTTATTTGCGCGCCCATCGTCCATCACCGCCAGGTGATAGGAACCATCAGTATTGACCGCCCTTCCGCAGAGAAGGAAAAGCTGGAAAAGGATTTGGAATTTCTCCGGCTTGTGGCGAATCTGCTGGCCGAGGCGGTGGCCAGCATCCGTGAGCAAATTGTCGAACAGGAGGGACTTAAGGCCGAAAACGAGCGGTTGCGGCGCCAGTTGGGCGACAAGTATCAGCCCCATAACCTGGTCGGCAATTCCAAGGAAATGCGGAGCGTGTACGATCAGGTGGCGCAGGTGGCCGACAGCGCGGCCACGGTTCTGATCCGGGGCGAGACCGGAACGGGGAAGGAATTGGTGGCGCGGGCCATTCATTACGGAAGTTCCCGGAAAAACAATCCGTTTATCAGCGTCAACTGTGCGGCTTTGCCTGAAAATTTGATTGAAAGTGAATTGTTCGGTCATGAAAAAGGATCCTTCACCGGTGCTGCCCAGCAACGGAAGGGCCGGTTTGAACTGGCGAATGGGGGTACGTTATTCCTCGACGAAATTGGCGATATCACGCCGGCCGTTCAGGTTCGTCTCCTTCGGGTTTTACAGGAGCGTTCCTTTGAACGGGTGGGTGGCGATAAACTGATTACCGTCAATGTGCGGGTCATTACCGCCACGAGTCGAAACCTGGAAGAGGGGATCCGGGCCGGACGTTTCCGCGAGGACTTGTATTACCGGCTGAATGTGTTTCCGATCCACCTTCCTCCGCTTCGGGAACGGCGTTCGGATATTCTCCTGCTGGCGGATTACTTCCTTCAGAAATATAACGAGGCCTACAACAAGAAGATTAAGCGGATCTCGACCCCGGCGATCAATATGATGATGGCCTATCACTGGCCGGGTAATGTGCGGGAACTTGAGAATTGTGTGGAGCGTGCCGTTCTCTCCTCGACCGACGAAGTGCTTCACGGCTATGCGCTGCCGCCCTCCCTGCAGACGAGCGATGCCACCAACACCGCCCTGCTACCCGAATCCGGTGCCAGTCTTTCCACTATGGTGGAATCCTTTGAGCGGGAAATTATCGTCGATGCCCTCAAGCGGCATCGTGGTATTGCCGCTTCCGTTGCCCGGCATCTTCAGACCACCCAGCGGATCATCAACTACCGGATCAAGCATCTGGGGATTAATCCGCAGGATTACCGCCAGTAAGGGGCAGAGGCAGACATAAATGTCTGGATCAGGTCTGGCGAGACAAACTTGTCTTGCCTTAGTTTCTGTTTGAAGAACTCTTCCGGGTTCTTGCGATAACACTTTTCTTTTTGTAACACCTTATTTTTCAGGTCATTACAATTATTTCTCTGTCTTCCTTTTGCCGAAGAAGCGAGTGCTTCGGCTTAACTTGGTACGCCCCGTGCTAATACGTAATCGTTCATTATTTTTGGCGTAGAATGTGACTAAAATGAAGGGAGACCTTTGAAATCATGAGTAAAGGGTGTGAATGCTGGATGAGGGCAGGATGTTTGGCTGTACTGGGATGCTTGCCGTTGGCAGGGGTTGCTGGAGAGGCGACCTCGATGGGAATGAGTCCGGTTGTCGCGTCATCAGGCATTAGTGCGGCGGATACGGTGTGGGTGCTGTTGGGAGCCGCTCTGGTTATGCTCATGACGCCTGGTCTGGCTTTCTTTTATGGCGGTCTGGTTCGGCGAAAGAATATTCTGTCGATCTTGATGCAGTGCTTCATGATGCTCTGCGTGATCAGTCTCCAGTGGGTTTTTTGCGGGTACAGCCTGTCCTTTGGGCCGGATCTGTCGAGCGTGATCGGAAGCCTGGAGTGGTCGATGCTCAAAAACGTGGGAATGGGGCCTTCTGAGTATGCGCCGACCGTGCCGCACACGGCTTTTGTCATTTTTCAAATGATGTTTGCGGTGATTACGCCGGCTCTGATTATTGGTGCCTTTGCGGAACGGATGCGGTTTTCGGCGTTTGTGGTGTTCAGTCTGTTGTGGACCACTCTGGTCTATGATCCGGTGACGCATTGGGTGTGGGGAAAGGGCGGCTTTCTGGGGGCTCTGGGGGGTATGGGAGCGGTTGATTTTGCGGGAGGAATTGTGGTGCACATCAATGCCGGGATGGCGGCGCTGGCTGCTGTTATTGTTCTTGGCAAGCGCAAGGGCTTTCCCGATGCCATCTCGCCGCCGCACAATTTGCCGGTCGCGGTTCTGGGGGCGGGACTTCTCTGGTTTGGCTGGTTCGGGTTCAATGCGGGAAGCGCCCTGGCCGCGAATCATGTGGCCGTCAATGCCTTCATGAATACCCATATTGCCGGAGCCACGGCGGGTCTGGTGTGGTCCATTCTGGATTGGCTGAAGTTCGGGAAACCCACAACCCTGGGAATGATCACCGGCGCGGTCGCCGGGCTTGCGGCGGTTACGCCTGGAGCCGGGTATGTCGATCTGTCGGGTGCCGTCTGGATCGGCTTGTTTTCCGGAATCATTTGTTGGCTGGCGGTGACGGCGCTTAAGGCCAAATACCAGTATGATGACTCGTTGGATGCCTTTGGAGTTCATGGGGTGGGCGGCATCTGGGGGACCTTGGCGGTGGGGATATGGGGAACCAAGGCCGTGAACCTTGCGGGGGTGGATGGCTTGATCTATGGCAATCCGCTTCAGCTCTGGCTTCAAACCAAGGCGGTGGTGATCACCATGCTTTACTCGTTTATCGTGTCATTGGTGCTGTTCAAGGTTGTGGATTTCGTGTTAGGACTTCGCGTGAATGAACATGAGGAGGCCATTGGGCTGGATCTGACCCAGCACCGCGAGGCCGGCTATACCCTGTTGGATTAGGAGAGAAATCATTATGAAGTATCTTGTTGCCATTATTCAGCCCGACCGGCTTGATGAAGTGTTGAATCTGCTAACCAAGAAGGAGATTCATCTGGTTACGGTCAGTAATGTGGTCGGCCGCGGCAGGCAGAAGGGAATTGCCGAGGTCTACCGGAGTCATCGCGAGGCGGGAACCCTGCTCAAGAAGGTGAAACTGGAAATCGCCGTCAACGATGAGTTTCTCAAACAGGCCATGGACGCGATTGTGGAAGGGGCTCGTACCGGGCAGACCGGGGACGGCAAGATTTTTGTTTTCGACATGCAGGATTGTCTTCGGATTCGAACCGGAGAAACCGGCACGGTTGCGATTGGCTAAGGGGGATTAGCCCGCGAATTTCCGGAGATATTTTACCGAGACCGTAAAATCCTTCGGCCAGGGGGCTTCCAGAAGAAGGGGAAGCCCGGTCGTAGGGTGTACGATTTCAAGCCGTTCCGCATGAAGGGCGGGGCGTGCCATCAGGGGGCGTTCGCCCTCCGGTTTCATCCGGTAATCGCGCTTGAGTTGTGACAGCAAGAGCGGAAATCCGTTGCCATAGTCCGTATCCGCCACCAGCGGGCATCCGATTTCTTTCAGGTGCGCCCGGATTTGGTGAAAACGTCCCGTCAACGGCTCGACTTTGATCAGGGAATACTTTTTAAACGACTCCACCCGGGTGAATCGTGTGATGGCGGATTTCCCGCGGCCACGGTCTACGGCCATCAGCTCGGGACGCGCCAGATTGGGGGCCAGGGGAAGATTAACTTCCATTTCAGGTTGGGGAAGGGCTCCACACACCAGTGCCAGATAGGTCATCTTCGGATGCCGGTCATGGAACTGACGGGCAAGATTGATAAGAACCGGTTTGCTTCGCGCCATCAAGATGATTCCGCTGGTTCCGGCCTCAAGACGATGAACATTTGCCACATAGTGAAGGTCATGCTGTCGTGCCCAAGGCCGCTGAAGCTTGATTCCTGAGTGAATCAATCCCATTAAGTTCTCAGGTGATTTATCCCAGAGATCCGGCGCCACCAGAAGTCCCGCAGGTTTGTTGACGGCCAGGATATCGGCGTCTTCGGATAGGATCTCGACTTCAGGCCAGAGCGTGCTGAGACGCAGTAATTTTTCGTTTGGAATTCTTTTCATAGTAAAACGGGGACGGGCAGGCTCATGATTGAGCCGGATTGAGCTTCACCATACAGTCGGTGAGATCCTGAATTCGGAAAGGCTTGGGAAGCACATCCTTGAATCCATGCGATTGATAAGACAAGAGCATGTTATCCAGGGATGAGCCGCTTGCCATAATGGCGTAGACATTCGGGTCCAGAATGTGCAATTTCTTAAGGGTTTCCAGACCGCCCATTCCGCTTTGAACGGTTAGGTCAAGAATGACAGCCAGATAGGGGGTTTTATCCTGAATCGATTTTTCGAAGGCCGCAAGGGCCTCTTCTCCGCATGTCGTGGTGTCGACATCATAGCCCAGTCGAATCAGTAAGAGGGTACAGATTTTGCAGATCGATTCATCGTCGTCCATGACTAGGATTCTTGGCTTCATACGGCTTCTACACTAGCACAGGAGTTCAGGGTTGTCGAAGCGTAATTCAGTCCACTTTTGACGAAACCTGAAATATCACCTAAAGTCACGGAACTATGAAGATTGTGTTTCTGGCCGCTAACTGTTCCTACTCCCATGCCAGCCTTGCGGCCTGGTGTCTCCGGGCGGTTGTGAATCCGGCTGAATGGGATTGGCAGACTTTGGAGGTCACAATCAAGGACGATCCTGATTGGGTGGCCGGCCGGATTGTGGCCGCTCAACCGGATGTCGTGGCGGCCACGCTGTACCTGTTCAATCGGGATTTTGTCTCCAGGGTTCTCTCGAAAATGAAGATCGAGTGCTGGCCGAGCGGTCCCTTGGTTGTCGTTGGTGGGCCGGAATGTCTGGGAGATAACCAGCTTTTGGTTCAGCCAGGCGGGAAGGCCGATGTCGCGATTCGAGGGGAAGGGGAACACGCTTTTCCTGCTTTTTTGGATGGAGTGAAGAAAGGGGGCTGCTGGTGGACGATCCCCGGCGTCTGTACGACCCGGGATGGTGTTTATCAGGATAATGGCACAAGCGGTGTGATGGCGGATCTCGGGAGTATTCCACCTTTCTACCCTCAGGAACTGGTTGGGTTCACCAAGCCCTTTGTCCAATTGGAAACCTCGCGCGGTTGCGGGAATGGGTGTCTTTTCTGTACCAGTCGAAAGTCTGCCACACGAATCCATTCCCTCGCCCGGGTTCGAAACGATTTGCGGGAAATTGAAAAGGCCGGGATCCCGGAAGTCCGCGTGGTGGATCGAACTTTTAATGAAAACGCGGCGCGGGCGGCGGCGCTTGTAAAAATCTTCCGGGATGAATTCCCCGGGCTCCGGTTTCACCTGGAAATTGATCCCGCACGGTTTGGAGGGGAGCTTTTGAAGGAGTTTGAAAAGACGGCACCGGGACAGTTCCATATCGAGGCGGGAGTACAAAGCCTTTCTCCGGTGGTGTATTCGGCTATTGAACGGCAGGCTACGGTTGCCCGGACCGTGGAGGGATTGGCAAAACTCTGCGCCTTGAAATCCGTTGAAGTCCATGTGGATCTGATTGCCGGCTTGCCTGGTGGAACCGTGAAGGACCTGTTGAATGACCTCAATGTTCTCATCGGGATGGAGCCCGAAGAGATCCAGTTGGAGCGCTTGAAGCTTCTGCCCGGAACTCCCCTGGCGAAGACCCCGGAGTGTTGGGGATTGGTGGCCATGTCAAAGCCGCCTTATGCTGTATTGAGCACGCCGGAAATGACGCCGGGAGATTTGGAGCAAGCTGACCGATTATCAAAAATTCTGGACTGGTTCTACAATGTGGAGTCATTGCGCGACCTGATGGTGGACGCGGTAAAAACCTCGGATGATTTTCTCGGAGAGTTTGTGTCATGGGTGGTGACGCGGACTGGATTCAGGTTATGCCCGAATCTCGAGGATCGTTTCAAGGTCTTGGCGGAGTATCTTGTTGCCAATTCGGGTGGAGCACCGTCCAGCCTGTTGAACCGTCTCCATTACCGATGGTATCGCCTCGGCTTCAGCGTCAGGCAAGGCCCCTGTCGCGGGGCGATGTGGAAAAAGGCAATCCCGGATACAGCGTCGATCATCGAAGGGGACGCCGGGATCAGGGTAGCGCGAATCTGGCGCGTGGAGCTGGAAACGCCGCATCTCTTTTGTTATGGTACCGGTAAAAGGGGTGAACGTGCCGTGGTGGCTGTTTATCGCCTGAATGAGGACTGATCATGAAAACCCAGATATTCTACTTTTCGAGCACCGGTAATTCACTTTGCGTTGCCCGCGATATTGGAAAAGCCATTGGGGGAGAGGTTGACCTTATCCCGATTCCCGGGGCGCTCAAGACTCCCACTCCCGTGATGGCGTCTGCGATCGGGATCGTCTTCCCCGTTTACATGTGGGGCTTGCCGGCTCTTGTCAGGCGTTTCGTGGAGCAACTCCAGATTCCTGCTTCAACTTATGTTTTTGCGGTGACGACCTGTGGCGGGAATGCGGCGGGAACGCTGGTTCAATTGAAGACATTGCTGGAGAAGAAGGGGCTTACTCTGGCCTTGGGGGAAGTCATCCGGATGCCCGGCAACTATACCCCGATGTACGGGGCGGAATCGGAGCGAAGCCAACAGAAGCGATTTGCGAAAGAAAAGATAGCCATCCAGCGGATTGCCCCTTTTATTGCCGATCGGAAGCCTGGAAATGTGGATTGCGGGACATGGCTGGGCCGACTGCTTTTGTCCGGGTTTGTCTACAACGGGGGAATGAAGCAGGTGCCTGCCAGTGACGTTAAGTTCCGATCCACGGAGCTCTGCAATGGGTGCGGCCTTTGTGTCCGGGTTTGTCCCGTCGGGAATATTGTTCTCGAAGAAGGACGTCCCCGTTGGCACCATCATTGTGAGCAATGTATGGCCTGTCTCCAATGGTGCCCGCAAGTGGCCATCGAGTTTGGCGGAAGAACCCAGGGGCGTCGTCGGTACCATCATCCCGATTGTTCAGTGTCTGATTTCATGGCGTGAAAAGCGGGGCTTTAACAGATTGATATGGGGGAGTCCTTCGGGTACGTTCTTCGACATGGACACAGTCTTCATCATTTTATCGGTGGTTATTTCATCCCTTGCCCTGAGTTGGTTCCTTGGGCGACGAAAGGAATCCGGGGAGGACGGGCTGCTTCAGGGGCGGTTTGATGCCATGGAGAAGGCCTTGGATCGCAACGAGCGCCTGGTTCGGGAGGAAATGGAGCGGAACCGGTTCGAAATGACCCGCCAGATCAGCCTCCTGACCCAGTCCAATGAGCAGAAGATCGAGCAGTTACGCCAAAGTGTTTCCGGCGGACTTCAGCAGATCCAGGAGGACAACGGTCGCAAGCTGGATCAGATGCGCCAGACCGTCGACGAGAAACTCCAGGGCACATTGGAGCGACGGCTTGGTGAGTCCTTCCGATTGGTCAGTGAGCGGTTGGAGCTGGTTCAAAAGGGGCTGGGTGAGATGCAGGAACTGGCCAACGGGGTGGGGGATCTCAAACGGGTTCTGACCAATGTGAAAACCCGGGGCACCTGGGGCGAAATCCAGTTGGGTGCCCTGTTGGAGCAGATCTTAACCCAGGAACAGTATGCGACTAACATCGCGCCCAAGCCGGGCTCCTCCGAACGGGTTGAGTTTGCGATTCGTCTGCCAGGCCGGGATGAGCTGGAAGGAACCTCTGTCTGGATTCCCCTTGATGCCAAGTTTCCGAAAGAGGATTACGAGCGTTTGCTGATAGCCCAGGAGAAGGCGGATCCCGTTCAGGCGGAGGAGGCCGCCAAGCGTTTGGAAGAGCAGATCCGGAAGTGTGGCCGGGATATTCGTGACAAGTATATCTGCCCTCCGCACACAACAGATTTTGCCATTCTCTATCTTCCCATTGAGGGCCTTTATGCCGAGGTGATCCGCCGCACGGGTCTTATGGAATCGCTCCAACAAACCTGCAGGGTCGTTGTGGCGGGGCCCACCACGCTGGCGGCGTTGCTGAATGCGCTTCAGATGGGGTTCCGCACATTGGCAATCCAAAAACGGTCGAGCGAAGTGTGGAAATTGCTGGGAGCCGTCAAACTTGAATTCACCCGGTTTACAGACCATCTCGATGCGGTGCAGAAGAAATTGCACCAGGCATCGGATTCGATTGAGGATGCCGCCCGAAAGTCTCGTCAGATTCAGCGCCGCCTCAAGGATGTTCAGGACCTTCCCGCTTCCGAAGCCCCCACATTGCTGGGTGCCGACCCCGGTGAGTCGCTGCCGATTTCTGAACCCTGAACCTTTCCGACTCTTTTTCCTCCCCGGAGTTGACAACCCCGATGGCTTGCTCTATGGTGTGCCGACTTTTTTCACAGGCCGTTAGCTCAGTTGGTAGAGCACGACACTTTTAATGTTGGGGTCGTGGGTTCGAGTCCCACACGGCCTACCATCCTTCGCTCTGCACCCCTTCCGTTGGTCGGGGTTTGAGCTTCGGAAGGTCTTCGACCATACGGAAAGGACAGTACCATGAAACTAGGCATCATTGGCGGCAGCGGGTTGTATCAACTTGAAGGTCTTGAGAATGTCCGCGAGGTTGCCCTCCAGACACCCTTCGGAAATCCATCGGATGCCTACATCCAAGGGACACTCAGCGGAGTGGATGTTTATTTCCTGCCCCGGCATGGGCGTGGGCATCGCGTTCTTCCCTCAGAGATCAATCACAAGGCGAATATCTGGGGATTTAAGAAGCTGGGCGTTGATCGTGTCATCTCTGTGAGCGCAGTGGGGAGTCTTCGTGAGGGAATACGCCCCCGGGACATTGTTCTTCCTGATCAGTATTTTGATCGGACAAAAGGATCCTTAAACCACACTTTTTTCGGGAACGGAATTGTCGGGCATGTGTCATTCGGCGATCCGACTTGTCGGGATTTGCGTAATATCATGGCCGGGATTGTTGCGGAGACGGTGCGGGATTTGAAACTGGACGGAGTCGTCCGGCTGCACAAGGATGGTACGTATGTGAACATGGAGGGGCCCGCCTTCTCCACCCGTGCGGAATCGAACGTCTACCGAGGGATGGGGTTCGATATTATCGGGATGACAAGCCTGCCTGAGGCGAAACTTTGCCGGGAGGCTGAGTTGTGCTACCAGTCCATCGCCATGGCAACGGATTACGACTGCTGGCGCGTCAGCGAAGAGGAAGTCTCCGTTGAAATGGTTATCGCGACCCTTACTGCCAACGCCAATTTGGTTAAGGAAATCATCCGCCGCCTGGTTCCTGCATTACCTGTGACACGGGACTGTGCCTGCCAGAATGCGTTGAAGTTCGCCATCATGACGGACATGAAATGCGTGCCGCCTGCGACGCTGGAAGCCTTGTCCCCGATGCTGGCGAAATATCGGTGAAGTGGGGTGGGGACATTCTCCGGCATCTGAATCCGGCACCTCTGCTGGATCTGCTGTGGCCCCGCACCTGTGAAGCCTGCGGCAAGTCGGCCGGGGAGGCCGCGAAGTATCTTTGCTGGGATTGTCTGGCGGCCTTGCCGGTGATTGAGCCCCCGTTTTGTTCACGGTGCGGGGATCCGGTTGAGGGCGAAATCACCCGGGATTACATCTGTTCATTCTGCGTTGATCGTGCCCCGGCGTTTGACAGGGCCCGTTCCGCCATCCGGTTCCGGGGCGCGGTCAAGGAGGTGCTGCACCGCTTCAAATACTCCCATGCCACCTATTTGGACAAGGATCTTGCCACCTTGCTGCATGCCTGTGTGCTCACTCATTACAGTCATGAGCGATTTGACGCCGTTACCTTTGTTCCGTTGCATCCGGCAAAGGAGCGATCGCGCACCTATAATCAGGCGCGGCTTCTGGCCGGTCGGCTGGCTGGCATGATGAACATCGCCCTGGCACGCGGTTGCCTGGTTCGGACACGGGAAACGGGGTCCCAGACACATCTGGGAATGAAGGATCGCGCGAGGAACATGGCGGGTGCTTTTGAGCCACGTTGTCAGGAGTGGATTGAGGGTCGCAGCTTTCTGGTGGTTGATGACATCATGACCACCGGGGCCACGGTGAACGAGATCAGCCGGACACTCAAAGCGGCAGGCGCCTCCAAAGTTTGCGTTGTCACCGTGGCCAGAGGGTAGGCTTGAAAAATCATTTGACGGACGAAAACGCGCTGTATAGATTACGCGACTTCTTTACGGGTCATTGTGCCCCCATCGTCTATCGGTTAGGACAGCAGGTTCTCAACCTGTTAAGAGGAGTTCGACTCTCCTTGGGGGTGCCATTTCAAGCGAACTTATATCAATGTTTGACTGACACGGTGGCTCCCTCAGGCTGGCCAATGGCCATCAAAAGGTCCTTGAACCAGGGTGTGGCGATATCGAACGGTTTGCCGCCCTTGATGCGTGGGAACTCGATGGCGCGCAGTTCATTGTTTTTATTCTCATCTTCGCCGATTACGCCGCCGACACCGGCTAACGCGCATTCGACGCCTTTCTTGGCGCAGGCTTGAATCAGGGCCTTGTCCTTGGCGTTTGGCGCGGCGGCGCGGCTGTAGTAGCCGCTCTTCTGTACCATGGTCTTTTCGGCGCCGAGCATGTCGCCGAATTGCTTGGCAAACCAATTCCCCACGTTGACCTTGTCCAGTCGGGCATGACCGAACGCGTCGCGCGGCACTTCCTCGCCTTTGGCTTCCAACTCGGCGATGATGGACTCGAGGCAGGCGCCTTCGGACACGAAGATATTAACGCAATCGTTTTTGTCCATCACCTTGCGCAACCGGGCGGCTTCGGCCTTGGCATCGAAGGCCATCTCGGGAACATAGACGGCGTGAACCTCCTCGCGGTCGCGCGTCAACCCGAACTCGGGAAGATAGTGAAGGCCGTCCAGAAGTTTTCGATAGGCAGCCGCCGTCGCGGCGGTCAGCCAGCCGCAGTTGCGCCCCATCACCTCGTGGACGATTAGCATCCGCGGGTTGGCGGTGTTTTCCTTGACGACATTGGCGAAGAACCGGGCGCCTTCGTCGGCCGCTGTCCACGCGCCCAGGCTCTGTCGAATCGGGATCACATCATTATCGATGGTCTTGGGTAATCCAACTACCGTCAGGCCGTAGTTGTTGCGGGCCAGGAAGGCCGCGAGATCAGCCGCCGCGGTATTGGTGTCGTCCCCGCCGATGGTGTGCAGCACATCCACTCCATCCTTGACGAGCTGGTCAGCCGCCACCTGCTGGGGATCCTGGCCTTCCTTGACCAGTCCACGTTTGATGCAGTCTTTGATATTGGTCAGCTTCACACGGCTATTACCGATGGGGCTGCCTCCGTGTTCGGTCATGAACAGGGCATTCTTTCGAACCGCCGGGGTGATTGTGATGCTTTGACCTTTCAGAAGGCCCATGTACCCATTGACATAGCCGATGATTTCAATCTGGGGAGCGACCCGGCTGTACTCGTCGATCAGGTAGCCGATTGCGGAACTCAAACATGGCGCGAGGCCGCCTGCGGTCAAAATGCCCACTTTTTTCACTGGTTTGCTCATAGGGTCTCCTTGCTGGGTTAACTGTTACTTCTTGGTAATTTTTACGCCTTTGAGGCGGCCGATGACGGGTAATTTGCCGACGAGGGGGCGGGCGTAGTCCAGAAAGGCCTGGGTTACATCGTTGCCGCTTTTGGTGATGAAGTTATCGGGCACATGGCGGGTTTCCTTCGAAACATTAGCCAGGGGCACACGCTCGAAAGTGACCGCATACTTTTTGCCGGGCTTGCGGCGGATGGCGATCGAACCGCTGGGCTCCTTGCCCTTGAGGGCTTCCTTAACCGCCAGCATTCCCACGGTGCGGGCTTCCTTGGCGTCGACTTCACTGACGATACCTGCAAAGGATCGCTGCAGATAGCCGAAGGTGTCGGCGCGGACACGGGTGATGGTTGTGTGTGTCTTGATTTCCGTGGCCAGCAGGTCCCCCAGAGCGCCGGTTCCACTCAATTGCACATTGCCGTGCGAATCCACTTCCTTGGAGAACTTTGCGGCGATGGCAATGCCGTTCTCGTCGGAAATACCTTCCGAAACCGCGACCACGCAACGGCCCAGTTTCTTATAGACCGCTTCCACATCGGAGCAGAACTTCTCTGTTGAAAAGGGTCGTTCCGGAAGATAAATCAGATTCGGGCCGTCATCTGGATAGACGCGAGCCAGGGCAGCAGCGGCGGTCAGGAAGCCCGCATGACGACCCATGATGATATTGATTTTTACGCCGGGGAGGGCGCGACAATCGAGGTTGTCGCCCATGATAGCGCAGGCGACGAACTTGGCCGCGCTACCGAAGCCGGGGGTGTGGTCGTTTTCCTTCAGGTCGTTGTCGATCGTCTTGGGGATATGGTAGCAGCGCAGGTCGTAGCCGAACTTGCGGGCCTGCTCGTTGATGATGTGGGTGGACTCTGCAGAGTCATTCCCGCCAATGTAAAAGTAGTAACGGATATTGTACTTCTTCAGAATTTCGAAGACCTTGGCGCATTCTTCATCCGTCGGCTTCTTGCGGGCAGAGCCCAGCGCTGAGGCCGGGGTGTTGGCGATGCGCTCGAGTTCAGCGAGGCTTTCCTTGCGCAGGTCGATGAAGTTTTCCTCCAGAATTCCCTTCATCCCGTGCAAGGCACCGTAGATGGCGCCGATTTCCTTGTACTGCTTGGCCTGCAAAATTGCGCCGACAAGGCTCTGGTTGATGACCACCGTCGGGCCACCACTTTGTCCAATCAACATATTCCCTTTAGCCATCGTCCGTTCTCCTTGATTTTTTGCTGTCGAATTGGCCTGAAAAATGCGTCGTAATGTGTCACAACGAGGGTATGGGGATCAATGAGAAAAAGTGTCCCTCAGCCCTTGTTTTCGCTTGTCGGGCGAAAGGAGGAGGGCAGGGTATCCATGATTTCGGTGATGCGGTTGAAGATGGGTTCACCTGTTGAGAGGCGCCACAGGATTTGGCGGGATGTGATGGGTTCGCTGGGGCGAACTTCCTTGAATTGAGGCAGGAGCAGGATCCCGACCAGGGCGCGAAGCAGACCGGAGACGATAAAGACGACAGGCAGGGAGGAGAGAAAGACAATGTGGATGCCGCCGAGGGAAAAGGATGACGCCATATTCAAAGCGCACCAGGCTCCCACCACGCTGCCGCCGACGAGCGTGAACACTCCGTTGATCACATTATAATACCCGAAAACACGGTGTCGTTGGTCGCCGGGAATGGAATCATAGATGAAATTGCTGGTAGCCAGGTTGAAACCCGACCACGCGATGCCGGACAGAACCTGAATGCCCAGAATCAGAGGGTAGCTTTGAGTGATGGTCCAGAGGAGGGGAAGAATCGGAAGAATAATGCTGGTGGCCAGGATGGTGGCCCGGTTTCCGTGTTTGTCGCAGAGGTAGCCCCACCATTTGATGAATACAAATTGGGATAGGAGTAGAACTGCCGTGCAGACCGCGAACTGATCCTTGGTCCACTGCAGATCCCGGATCATGTATTGGGTGAAGAAGGGGGCGGAGATATTGGAGGCACCCGTCATAACGGCCATGCCCAGGGTAAAGCGTCCGAAATTGGTGCGGGGGATCTGCCGGAGGAATTTCACAAAGGATAGAGATGTACCGTGTGACGGAGGATGAAAGGGTGGTTCGTAATAACGGGTGAGGAGCATGGCGCTGTAGGCACGGGCGAGCATGGCGATGGAGAAAATCACGCCAAAGCCCAGCCAGACTTGATTCCGGGTTTCAAAGAAGGTCACAATTCTGCCCGCCGCCATCATAGAAATCAGCATGACCAGCATCGCCAAGCCCGTCCGTTTGCCGAAATAGCGCCCCCGCTCTGCCTCGGGCACCAAATCGCCCATCATGCTGTTGAAGCCAGGCACACCCAGATGACAGATAAAAATCAGAAGGGTGGCAAGCCCAACGGCGATCACAGCCCCGTGTTCTGGAAAGAAGAAGGGAAGCCAGAACAATGGAATGTAGCCAAGGGCATGAATTCCGCTCGTGAAGACCGTCAGGGGGCGCCGTCGTCCGAGTCGCTCAATCAAGGTTGCGCCGACAAGCTGGGCGATGGCGCCGAGGATGATTGGCAAGGTGCAAAGCAGCGACATGAGGAAGTCGCTGGCCTTTAGGAAAACCGAAAAAGGGCCGACGAACGATTCTCCAAAACCCCACATCACAGCCCAGGCGCACCCTTCCATGATAGACGTGGACAGGGTCTGATGAGTCAGGGTGCTCTGGGTTTGGGGGGCTGGGGAATCCGTTCCTGCATCATTTGTTTTGATTGAAAACATAAAGGGGGCGTATTATGCCGAACTTGTGGCGACTGTCCAATAAAAGTGATAGGATCTGCCCCCGTGAAACGATTTTACTATAGTGTCATGGTATTGGGCCTCATTCTCATGGGAGCAGGATGTGCCTCAATCCGTCCTCCACCCGGGAGTTCGCCCGTGGAACGACGCATGCTGGTTACGGGGTACTGTCCCTGTCGGGACTGTTGCGATTGGCATCGCAACTGGCTGCTGCGCCCGGTGTATTCCTCCGGTCCTCTCAAGGGGCAGCGTAAGGAGGTTGGGACGACGGCCAGCGGAACTCATGCCAGACATGGAACCATAGCCGCCGATACGCAACGCTATCCCTTTGGCACGGTCATGAAAATTGAAGGGTACGGAACCGGCCGGGTCGAGGATCAGGGCGGAGCGATCAAGGGCGATCACATCGACCTTTACTTTGATTCCCACCGCGATGCAGTGGAGTGGGGGAAGCGTTATGTTCAGGTGCAGGTTTGGGCTCGGTAAAATCAAAAAAACACAATAAGGACAAGGAGTAATCATGAGCATGGTTCAGGAATTTAAACAGTTCGCGATGCGGGGCAATGTGATGGACATGGCGATTGGTATCATCATCGGCGGAGCCTTCGGGAAGATTGTTTCATCCCTGGTTACGGATGTGGTGATGCCGCCCATTGGAAAACTGATGGGTGGGGTGGATTTTTCAAATTTGTTTATTGCGTTGGATCCTCAGAAGGGGCCGTTCAAAACGCTGGCCGATGCCAAGACAGCAGGCGTGGCCACTCTTAACTACGGACTTTTCATCAATACGATCATCGATTTCCTGATCGTGGCCCTCGCCATTTTCCTGATGATGAAGGGTATGAATGCGATGCGCAGAAAAGAGGAGGCTCAACCTACTGTTCCGGCGGAGCCAGCAGCCGATGTCAAACTTCTGACAGAAATCAGGGATTTGTTGAAGAAGTA
>CAMDCX010000002.1 GCA_945890715.1 PVC group bacterium
GCATGGACGTAGTCATCGCCGAGGGTGATGACCGGTGGTTCGTGGGTTCCGTCTTTCAAGCTCTGCGGATATCCCACATCGGCGACGAGCCCGTTGCACAGGCACTTTCGGTTGAGGGTGTCTTCGGCTTTTCCACCCTTGGCGACATATGAGGCCATGGGTTCAGCGGGGCACCGGTATCCGATGGTTCCGTCTTCCTTACGGTAGACTTCTCTGAGAAAGCCCAGATCGCACCGTCGTTGACGTTTGGCATAGACATCCGGCTCGGAGAGGGTTCCCTCAAGCTTGGCCACTTTAAAGGGGAATCCGGTGGGCGAGGCGAGGGGGTCCGTGAAAACTTCGGCCTTGCCGTCGAGTGCTTTTTGAACCAGGGCGCGCCGGAATTCCATGGTCATGCCGGATTCCTCGCAGAGGGCGAACGCCGAGCCCACCTGAATTCCGGTGGCGCCTTCAGCGAGAGCCTTGCGGAGTCCCTCGGCGGAACCATAGGCGCCAGCCAGCCAGAAGGGCACATTCATGGCCCGGAAGGCTTCCAGGTTGACGACATCGCGAGGACCATAGATGGGTTCGCCGGTCGTGGAGAGTTGAAGTTTGCCACGGGGCGGGGCGTTGTGGCCGCCTGCCAGCGGCCCTTCAATGACAAATCCCTGGATGGAGCCCGTTGCCCGGCGCAACAGCATGGTGGCCAGAGTGTCGGAGGCCACAATCGGCAGAAACGCGGGACGATCGAGGGGGATGAGCGTCAGATCGTCTTCTATGAAATCCCGGGGATTGAAAATCATTCGATAACTTTCGGCGCCCTTCAGACCCGCCACATGGATAGGGTAGGAGACGCTTTCGTGACGAACCAGAGTGTCCAGGATACCGGGCACCTCCAGGGGAATTCCCGCGCCCATGACCACGACACTGACGCCTGCCAGCATGGCTCCGTAGATGGAGGGAAGATGGGGGAGCTGAATTTTCTCGAGATAGTTGATGCCGACCGGATTGGAGTGTCCTTCCCGTGCCAGAAATACTTCAACGAAATTGGCCGCGATGCACATTTCCTGCGGAGCGCGATTTCCTTCAACCGTATGAAACCCGCTGGTTTTGTAGGGGGCGGAATCCACCTTGCCGCCGGGGATGAAATAGGTGTCCAGAATCCGTTGAACCATTTTCGGGAAGGGGAAATGACTGAGAGCCCTGCGCATATGGCCGTCGGGATCGCCATCCTGAAGGCGCCGGATCAGGATATGATCGAGCCCTGTTCCCGAGACGAGTCCCAATTGTCCGATTCGTGAAACGGTTTGAGCCAGCCGCCAATTTGACACGCCGGTACCCATTCCACCCTGAATTATTTTTTGAACAACCGCTTTCATTGATACCATATTGCACATTTCAGGAAATAATTGCCACAAAGAATCATCGAGCGATTAAAAATGATGGACAGTGCGCCAGAACAGATTGACGGACGGATGATGCCTGATTAGACTCCGTCGAGTTGTTAAGAAATGACTGTGGGAATCGTCTCAAATGCCAAATGTTGACCTCATTCTGACCTTGACTGGCGGTCTGGCCGCCGCCCTTGTTTTTGGATACCTCATGAACCGGCTTAAGGTCTCGGCGATTGCGGGTTACCTGATCGCCGGGATCGTCGTCGGCCCCCTTACGCCCGGATTTATTGCCAACCGGGAACTGGCTTCGCAAATGGCGGATATCGGAATTATCCTCCTGATGTTCGGGGTCGGCCTTCAGTTCAACTTCAAGAAACTCGCCGGAGTGACGCGTCTGGTGGTGCCTGGCGCCCTTCTTCAAAGTCTGATAACCACGGTTCTGGGAACCTGGGTCGCCGTCAGCTTTGGCCTGAGCCTGAAGGCGGGCGTGGTCTATGGGTTGGCCTTGTCGGTGGCGAGTACGGTGGCCATGATCCGGGTATTTTCCGATGCCCGCCGCCTGCATACTCCGGCGGGGAATCGCGCCACCGGGTGGCTTGTCATGGAGGATCTCTTCATGGTGTTCGTCATGATTCTCCTTCCCGCTGTGCTGGGCGAAGGGCAGCGCTCTGCCAGTGACCTGATTCGTGTGACCGGGTTTGCCGTCTTGAAAATTGTGGTGGTCATTGCGGCCGCCTTTCTGTTCGGGGGGCGCGTCATTCCCTGGATTCTTAGGCATGTTGCGGCGACGCGATCCCGTGAACTGTTCACGTTGACCATTCTGGTGACTGCGCTTGGCATTGCGGTGGGGGCCTCGGTTCTGTTCGGCATTTCCATGGCCCTGGGCGCCCTGATGGCCGGGATGGTGGTCGGACGGTCGGATTTCAGTTTGCGGGCGGCAACCGAGGCGTTGCCCATGCGCGATGCTTTTTCCGTTTTGTTTTTTGTTTCAGTCGGGATGCTGTTTGACCCGACCCGCCTGTTCGATACGCCTGCCTTTGGGCTCGCCACTTTGGTGTTGGTTCTGTTTGGAAAACCCCTTGTGGCAGGGATTCTGATGATGATCCTGGGCTGCCCGACCCGGAACGCGCTGACTCTCGCTCTGGCTCTCGCCCAGATTGGCGAATTTTCATTTATTCTGGCGGGCGTTGGTAGCAGGCTGGGTTTACTCGACCCCGGAACCGGAAACCTGCTTGTCGTGGCGTCCATCCTGTCCCTTATTCTCAATCCATTTCTCCTGCGACTGGCCGATCCGGTTGAGACGTGGCTGGCTCGCCATCCCCGCCTCTGGCGCCGACTTAACCGGATAGAGGGATCCGTTGAGGAGGCGGAGAGCGACCGTGATGTTGGCGGCGGGACTGCGGATCGGCGCCGGGCCGTTCTGGTGGGGTATGGGCCGATTGGCCGGACACTGGCCGATCTGTTGCGCGAACATACCATCGAGACGACGGTTATCGAAATGAATCACGACACCATTCAGCGCCTCAAGGCGCGATCCATAACGGTTGTGTACGGGGATGCCAGCCATGCCGAGGTTTTGAAGGCCGCCGGGACTCATCAGGCAGGCACCCTGATTCTCAGTGCGCCGGGTATCCCCACCGCGGCGGATATCATCCGGCAGGCCCGTGCCATGAATCCGAAAATTCGCATTCTGGTCAATACAAGTTATCTCAGCGAATGCCCTGTTCTCGAAACGGCCGGAGCGGATGAAGTTTTTTCCGGTGAGGCGGAGGTGGCTTCGGCAATGTGCGTTTCAGTGCTTCGCCGTCTGGGCGTGAAGCCCGATGAAATCCACCGGGTTGGCGACCGTATTCGCACGGCCTTGGATACTTCTTGCGCGAAGTGAGGGGAACGATAAAATGACCGCTAGTTTTCTGAAAAATAAAAAAGGAGTTTGTCATGTTTAATGCCTTGAAACGTCTGGCGGTTTTGGGACTGGTGTCGGGAATGGGATGGGCCGCCTTGGCGGCGCCGGAAAAAAGTCCCGCCTTATCCAAACAACGGTATGATCTCATTCTGGCCAATCTCGATGCGGGAGGCGATCTTCTCGTCGTTGCCAATATGGAGGGCTGGATCCGCGACGCGGTTCAGAGCCTGGTCAAGCCCATCACCCTGATGGGCGGCAATGACCCCGAATTCAGATCGGTGATCGAATGCCTGGGGAAGCTTCCGGGCTTTCTGGACAAGAACGGGTTCTACGGGTTGCAGGGGTTCGGGATGAGCATGGTTCCGCGGACGGATGGCCTGAATGACCTCAAGAGTTTTGTGGCCCGTGACCCGGCGGTCACCTGGACTCCGCTCTGGCTCGCGATGGTTGGCGGGAAGCCCAGAACGTTGGCTTGTACGGATTTCCTTCCGGCGGATACGGAACTCGCCCAGACGGGCACCGGTGAATGTGGCGCCCTGTGGAAAATGGTCCGATCGGGCGTGGCGGAACTCGGGACTCCGGTGTTTGCCGTCAGCTTCAACAGCAAGATATCGGCGCTTGCCACCAATTGGGGAGTCAATCTGGACAAGGTATTTGAATCCACGGCCGGGGAAGGATTCTTCTCCATTCAGTTCTCCAGGACGAAAACCATGGCTGTGCCCGGCTCCGGGGCTCCCGTGAGTATGCCCGAACCTGCGTTCCTGATGGGCACGGCGGTCAAGGATAACACGGTGGTGGAGGCTCTGGAAGCGGCGGTGGCCAAGACCGGAATGCTCTCCATCACGAATGTGGGGGATGGCATCAAGGTGATTAAGTTGCCGGTTCCGATTCCCTTCCCGTTCCAGCCCGCGTACACGGTTCATCAGGGATTTTTCCTGTTCGGCTCCACGCCCGATGGGGTGGCGGCGGGGATCAAGGCCTTCCAGGACAAGACGGGACTGGTCGCCACGCCCGAGTTCAAGAAGGCGGTTAAGGGATTGCCGATGGTTAATAATGGGCTGGCCTATATGAGTCCGCGTTTCATGACGATCGTCACGGATGTTCAAAAGGCGGTCATTTCTCGTGATCCGGCCCAGGGGGCCAAGATGGCGGGACTGATGGACGAGATGATAGGCTACAAAAAGGATATGAGCGTCTCGAAAGTGTTTCTGAACAAGCGTGACGGGGTTGCGGTCGAGGGGATCTCCTCGGCGGGGGCGAAGGAGATGGCGGCCAGCGTGATGATTGCCCCGGTCGGGCTTCTGGCGGGAATTGCCATTCCGAGCTTCATGAAGGCGCGGAGCACGTCGCAGTCGAATGCCTGTATCAACAATCTGCGGATGCTGGAGGCGGCCAAAGAGCAGTGGGCTCTGGAAAACAAGAAGGCGATGGGGGATACCGTGATGGCTCCCGGCGTCCTTAAGTATTTGGGGATGGGGCGAATGCCCATGTGCCCGCAAGGCGGCCGATACACCCTGAACGTCATCGGGAAAAATGCCCGGTGCTCCATTCCCGGTCATCAGTTGCGGGAGTAGAGGGCCGTCAGCGCTGGGGACGACGGGCGGATTAGAACCATGTCCACCTTGCCGAAAAAAGTCAGTGTCCATGACAGGATGCAGGATCGTTATGTTTACTGGCTGACCGAGCCGGTGGGACAGCGGTTTCATCCGAAATTCGATCCCGAGCTGACGCCGAAACAGATGCTGGAGCTCGGTGTTTTTGGCGGAAAGTATATGACCGATTGCCGCGATGAATTTCCGGAATCGTGGTTTGCCCGGGCTAAGCTGAGTCCCGCCGGCCGCGATCCCAAGCTGAACTACTTTCAGGTGAATGCCTCCAAGCCGTTATCCTACTGGCGTGAGAAGGATTGGATCTGGCCGGACGACCCGCGGGGCTGGTTTCAGTGGTATTGCCGGTATTACATGGGGCGTCGCGGCCCTGATGATGAGCGGCAGATCAAACGCTGGGCGGCGATGACCCGCCATGTTGCCCAACTGAAAAAAGCCTGTCCTGCAGGCGACCTGACCTGCCGCCGCCGCCAACGCCAGGCGCTACTGCACTGGGCCTACGACAGTCGGACGCTCTGATTATTCACACTTCTGCACGCTCCGACCATGCGTGTTTACTTGTTTTGGTCGAGACGTGAGCGTACGGCCCGGCCGAGATCGGCAGAGGTAAAAGGCTTGCAGAGCCAGTCAATGCCCAGATCCTTGATTTCGTTTTTGAAATCGGCAGGAGAATATCCGCTGGTCACCATCATTTTCTGTCCGGGATAAAGATCGAATATGGCCTTGCACAGGCTTAATCCGTTCATTCCCTTCATGATCATGTCAGTCAGGACCAGGTCGAACGGGGCCGGTTGGTCTTGCTGGTGACTGGCTTGGAAAAGAGAGAGTGCTTGTTCACCGCTGGAGACCGTGGTGACCGCATAGCCGAGTCTTCTAAAAGAAACACGGAGCGATGCCTGCTGGCCTGGCTCATCGTCCACCACCAGGATCCGCTCCTGCCCGCCGTAAACCGGCAGTGGCGCCGCAGTTTCCGGGGTGGCGCCGGGTGATGCTGGCAGGTAAACGGTAAACGTTGTCCCTTGGCCGGGCTCACTGCGCACATCCAGAAAGCCCCCATGGTCTTTGACTAATCCATATACCACCGATAACCCCAACCCACTGCCGCTCCGTTCGGAGGGCGGTTTGGTGGAGAAGAAAGGTTCACAAATTCTGGCCATGGTCGCGGCATCCATGCCGCAACCCGTATCCGTAACTTCAAGCACGGCATAGCGTCCGGGCGGCACTGTTTCAAAACCTGTGTGGGCATTGGATAAAACGCGCCGGGCCGCGGTGACCATTACATCACCCTTGCCCTCTATGGCCTCTGCGGCGTTCCCTGCGAGATTGGCCAACACCCGGATCAGGCGGGATTCGGACCCCTCGCACCAGACGGATTCCGCCAGTGTTTGACTTCTGATGAGCACATCAGGGCGGCGTTTCTGTGTGTCCAGGAGCTGCTTGGAATGGAGCGTGTGGTCGACGACCCGGTTCAGGTCAACCGGTTCTTTCTGGAACTGACCACGCCGGCCCATCACGACCAGGTCACTGACGACCGCTGTCGCTCTGCGGGCAGATACCTCGATGACATCCAGTGCCTCCATGACATCCTGATAGTCCGAATCCGATGGATCACGGCGTTGCTGGATATAGTCGGCAATGATCTCCGGCAAAAGCACCATAGGCCCCAGGATATTGTTCAAATCATGCGCCACTCCCCCCGCGAGGACTCCCAGTGATTCCATACGGGCTGCCCGCTCCAGTTTCTCCCTCAGCACAACTTCCCGTGCCTCACCCTGCTTGCGCATCAAAGCCGATCCGATATGCGCGGCGATGCTTTCCAGAATTTCAATCGTTTCGAGCGTGAACCGGCCTTTACGCTTGTCGTTAAGCTGGAGTAGTCCCACAATCCGGTCTTTGTTACGAACCGGTATCAAGGCCACGGAGGCGTAGCCTTGATGGATGCAGTTGTTCCGTGGATGCAGCCGTGGATCCTGATGAGACGGCAGATCGAGCAAGGGGAAGGAATCATTGATCCAAAAGCTTCCCCCTTTGGTGAAGAGCGGGTTGGCCGGGTCGGTCTTGCCGGAGAGGACCACGCCGCAAGTGCATTCCAGGCAGACATTGCCGTCCTTGTCCCGGCACACGCCGCCATCTTTGCCGCGTTCGACCAACGTATTTTCTGTAAGCAGGAAATCATTGGAGAAACCGTCCTGAGCAAAATACGGAAAATCATCGCCTTCCTGCAGGCGCAGGCCCACGGCATCGGCTTCTGTCCGGGTTTTCAATACAGCAAGGACCTGTTTTATGGCTTCCTGACTATCAAGCGGCTTGGTGAGAATTTCCAGAATATCACTCCCCATCTCCCGATAGGTTTCAATCCTCATGCGCTCGGTGATGTCTTCAAAGATGCAGGCGAATTGGCCAGAAGCGGGGCGGAAGGCTGTCACTTTAAAAGTTTTTCCGAGACTGGCTGCGTGGTTTTCGAAAAGGGCCGGTTTACCGGAGAGCGCCACCCTTCCGAAGGTATCGATCCAGTGCGGTTCGGTGGTCGGCATTACTTCCATGACGGTACGGCCCACGATGTCAGTTGCCCTGAGGCCGGTCATGTGCTCAAAAGCCGGGTTGACAGCCAGGAAGCGATAGTTCACGGGCTTTCCTGTTGCATCGCAGAGGATCTCGTGCAAGGCAAAGCCGTTCATCATCTCGCGGAATAATGTCCTGTATTTTTCCTCCGCCCGCTTGTGCTCGGTGATGTCCTGGAAGAATCCATAGATCCTGCGGTTCTTCAAATCCACCTTGCCAATCGTATGAACGGAACGAGTATTGCCTTTGGCGGTTATGATCTCCAGCTCCAAGTCAAACTCTTCGCCATGCGCGATAGCGCGTTGTACTGCCTGCTCAATAATCGGCCTGGACGCTGGTGTGTAATAATTGATTCCCGCTTCAATAGTGGGATTGGGTGTTATCTCAATCTCATGAATGCGATACACCTCGTTAGTCCATTTTTGAGCCATTGTGTCGATGTTGAATGACCATCCGCCCACTTTGCCGATCCGCTCTGTTTCTGACAGCAATGCTTCGCTCATTCTCAACGCATCTTCCACCTTCTTGCGATCAGTTTCGTTTTGCTTGTGCTCGGTGATATCGCGTGCCGTAGAGAGAGCGCCGATTACAACGCCTTGAGTGTCTTTGAGCGTGCGGCACCACCAGGCCAACAGGCGCCTTTGACCATCCTTTCTCCGCTGCCAGCTTTCGACGTAGATCACCTGCTCGTCGCCATTGAAGAGCGGGGAAACGGTGTCATATACTTTCTGTTCGCCATCGAAATAGAAGCTGGCCTCCTTTCCGACCACGTCCTCGCCGAAGAATCTGAGACCCGCCTGATTAGCCCACCGGTATACCTTGTGGTTATCAACCTCCATGATGATGTCCGGGACGGCGGCAAGCAGGGACTCGTGACGGGATAGGGGGATGCACGGTGTCTGCTCTGCGCCGATGTCCACGATGGGGAAGCCGCCAGCGGACGGCTTCTGCGGAATGTCGCTTTTCTTTCTCTTTGTCATGCTAATCATCCCCGCTCGTACTCACAGGCCTGTGAGAAAAACAAACATTTTAAGACTAATGGGGAGCATCCTACAACGCTCTGCGTCTGATTGTCCAATGTCTTCCGGCGGGCTTCCCCGACAGAAGCCGGAACAGTCTTCAGTTTCTTGACCTGCGCCTCTATAGGCGGCTAGTAATCTAAAATAGGTGTTGACTAGCTAATAACAAGCTAGTATTACGCGCTCTGATTTAAAGATATTGCTCCGCTGTTTTAATAGGGTGGGAGTTCATTTAAGGAAGAGGATGTGATGCTGGCGCGCTATGTGTTTCTGTTATTAACGGTGTTGCTATATTCGGCTGCGAAGGCGGAGACTTCTAATGTGCTGTTCTCGGCGATCCAGCGGGAGGGCGACGATGTCCGGCTGCATGTCCGGTATCCCGAGGGTTTCACCAATCGGCTCGATCTCTATGCCTGTACCAATCTGACCTCGGAGTATTGGGCTCTGGTGTCGCAAGACACGATCACTGCGGGTGACAATGCGGTGTCCTGGCTGGATTCCGGCGCCGGTCAATTTCCGGCGCGGTTCTATTGTGTGGGCGATGCCGGAGTTGATGCGGATTCGGATGGCCTGCCAGATGCGCGCGAAAGTCTGGTCTACCGCACCAATCCCGCGTTGCCGGATACGGATTTTGACGGAATCCCCGATGGCGCTGAAATTGCGCGAGGCACCGATCCCCTCAGTGGCGGAAATGGAGCGATCTTTCTGTATGCCAATTCCGATATCGGGAATGACGACTATGACGGCTTGGCGGGAACCGTTGGCGCGGGCCATGGCCCCAAACTCACGATCAGCGCGACGGTTCTTGCCTCGTATAGCGGGGATACTCTTCAACTGCAGGGTGGGGCGATTTTTGTGGAACCGATGTTGAGTTTGGGCGGCAAGAGCGTGGTGTTGTGTCCGAAGGGTGAGGTCACTTTACGGCCCTGAACGAAAGGAGTGGTTAAAGATGATGGCGAAAACAATTCTTGTAGGTGGGTTATGCGCGGTCATGACGGCTTGCGGGGTAGGGGACTGTCGCGCAGGGGAACTCACCGTGGAGGGGAATCTGACAGTAAAGACGAATCTGACGGTGCAGGGCCAACTCAGCAGCGCCACATTATCGCTCACGAATCTGGCAATATCCGGGCAGGCGACCATTCAAAAGGCCGAGATCCGGGAGCTTGTTCCGCAGGGAGACCTTTCTATGGGGCCCTACACGAACCGGGTTGCGCCGTGATGCGTCTATGAAAAAGGCATGGCTCCATTTTATCCCGTTGGTTGCTGTGGCGTTGAATTCGGCCTATTCCGCGCCACAGGCGGCGCCCTCAGCGGTGACGATCAAGCGATTTAAGTCAGTGCCCGTGGAAATGGCGTCAGGAGAACTGGTGCAGCGGGAAGGCTCGGATCTATCCCTGAAATCGCGCGGAATGGCGCTTGAGGTAGTGCGGAATTACAGAAGTCGGCGGGAATCCAAAAGTATTTTCGGTTACGGCTGGTCCTGGAGTCATGCCGATCGTCTGGAATTTCCAGGGGATCTGGTCATCCACTACGTTTCTGGCGATACGACGATCCCCATTTTCCCCGACGTGTCCTACACCAGTGCGTATGCCCGGGTGTGTCTCAGTGCGCTGGGATGGAGTGGCGGGGAGAGTGCGACGGGGGCGCCGGACGCCATCGGTGGCTATGGCAATGTGGCTCATTACTATGGGCCGATAGGATCGCTTCAGCCGCTGGTTGTCGGCGGGTGGAATTTTCAGTCGCCGGAAGGCGCCTCGACCATTCTGCAGGTGGATCTGGCGTCCATTGGGGCGACGGCCTACGACTTCGATCATCCCCAGTATGCGGTCAGTCTGAAACTTTCGGCAGGTGGCGCACGCTCCGTGCTGTGGGGGCATCGTGCGTATGATTTTGACTCGGTTGATATCACCCCGGATCGAGCCTCCTGGACCTGGTCCGATCTGAACGCCATACAGGCCCGGGTCGAGTTGGCGTCCTGTCTGCAAAATGTGGAAATGGACGCGATAGTGGATGCTGTCCATGTAGGCGTCACCTACACCCGGAACGCCAGCGGCGAATACAAATACCTTCCTGGAACCACATTTGAGGTCATCAAAACGAATGGGGAATATCGGATTCTGAACAAGAACCGGACTGAACTCGCCTTCGGGCTGGATGGGAAGTTATTGCGCAAGACCGATGCCAATGGAAATGCCCTGTTGTTCCACTACGATCAGCAGGGGCGGTTGGCGCATATTGCCGATGCGGTGCATCAGTCCATCGGCCTGAGTTATGAGAACACCCAGCCAGATGCCAAGGTGACGGCGGTGACGGATCATCTCGGGCGGCGGATCAGTTATGCGTATGAAGGCGATGATCTTGTTGGAGTGACCAATGTTCTGGGCGATGTCGTCCGCTACACCTATGCCCGAGATCAGACGGCGCCTGAACTCCGCCACAATATGACCACCCGCACCGACCCGGAGGGACATTCCGTCATCATCGACTATCACACCACGAACAGTACGCCCGACCGGGTTTGGCGTTACCGCGATGGGGAAGTGTCCGGCGGGATCAGCAATGCGGTGTGCTATCTCTACCTCAAGGGGACGACCTATTCCTACATGCCCGGGACGAAGTGCATTCAGGGTATTGTTTACAATGCTTCGAACGACATCAGCCAGGTTTACCTGAGGGAGGGGGAATTGACCTATCAGGAGAGTGATGGAGTGAATCTGGTTGCCGGACATGCGGCTCAGTCCGTCACGTCGCCCCAGACCTCACGCTGGGAGAACATCGAGTGTGCGGTAGGTTCCACAGACGGCCTGATGGCGCACAACGCGGCGCTTGGCACGAACAGTTATCTTCAGATATCCAACTGGGGGTTCAATGTGCCCGGCATGAGTAATGATATTGTGCAGGTGATTTTATCCGTCAGGGGTATCAGTACAAACCCGGTATGCCTGTCAGGACTGGGAATGACCTTTACGAACTGGATTGCGACCAATATCCAATCGGTTGCGCTCAATATTACCAGTGACCGGAGCCGCTGGACGTGGGCAGATATCAGCAACCTCACGGCACGCCTATCGCTCCCCGCTGGCTCCACGAATTCGGCGGAGGTGTGGATTGATGGATTGACGCTACAAGTCCGGTACCGCCATTTTGACCCTGGGAGTGATCCTGCGGACACCTTTTATTTTTATGATTTATCCCACAATGTGATCTCCACAGCCCGGGGCGGGGCGGCTCATCAATTCGCCTACGATGCTCGTGGGAATCTGACATCCTGGACAAATCCCCAAGGGCATGTGCGACGGTACGAGTATGATCCCGTTTTCAACAAGTTGATCCGGAGCTGGGATGCACTGGGGCGGGTTACAACTCTGACGTATGACGGGATGGGGCGTCTTATCAAAACCACCGATGCCCTGGGACAGACCGCCACCCTCGAGTATGACCGGTTCGGAAATTCAATACAGGCAACCGATCCGGCTGGTAATGTTGAGATAACACGATATGACACTAATGGGGTGCATAGTCTTTCGGTTCGGAACAAGCGCGGATATGAGACACGGTATGACTACGATGGCTACGGGAATTGTGTACGCATTACCGATCCTTGTGGCTTTAGCCGACATGCGAGTTTTAACAAGGTTGGCTGGAAGGAAAGTGAATGCGATGAGGCTGGGGTGGTGTCCCGATTCGAGTATGACCGCAATGGTCGACTGACGGCCTGTGTCAAATCCGCAGGAACACGGGAGGAGGCGATCACGCGGTTCAGCTATGATGGTCGCGGGTTGCCAGTGGAAATGATGGATTCACGCGGAAACCGGGAAGTGACGGACTATGATGCGACAGGACGACCGACTTGCCTGACCGATAAACTGGGAGGGATAACGCTTACGGATTATGATTGGGATGACAATCCAGTCCGCATTGGCGATCCGCTCGGACAGGTCGCTGAAAATTTCTGCGATGGACGCGGGAATGTCATTCTTCACTTTGACCGCCGGGGCAGTGCGACAACCGTGGCGTATGATGGCAACAATCAACCGGTTTCCAGTGTCGACGCCGGAGGGAATCGCCTTCAAAAAACCTACGATGAAAACGGAAATCTACTTGCTGAAAAACGGCAGGCTACGGGTTTCCCGGGATGTCTGCCTGGTGAGATTTCGGAACCGGTAACGGTGACTTATACCTATGATGCCCTTAATCGGATGACTCAAAAGGTCATCGGGGCAGGGCGGCAGGATGCCAGGGTCTATACCACCGACTACGACTCTTCGGGACGAGTGATTCGTGAAACCGATCCACTCGGGAATTCCCTTGCCACCGGATATGACTCTGAAGGGAATCGCACCAATATCAGCCTTTTTGATGCGAGCGGGAGGCTTGTCAGTAGGGAACTGACCTTCTTTGATGCGGCCAACCGTCCGGTCACTGTGATCAAGGGATTCGGTGTCGTTACGGCGACGAACTGGAGCGACTATGATGCCCGTGGACTGAAAGTCTCTACGTGTGATGGGCGGGGGAACAAAACACTGTTTTCGTACGACACTCACCGGCGCCTTATCTCAACCACGGATCCGCTCGGGACTGTTCATTGGGGGAATTATGACAGTCTGGGCAATAAGGTCAGGGAGCGCGAGGCTTCCGGGGCGATTACTGAATATGCCTGGGATGCGGCCGGGCGCCTGACGAACACGGTGGTCGGTGTGGGACTGTCTGATGCCCGGGTGAGCTTCACGTTCCGTGACCGATTGGGACGGGTGGTGCGGGAAACTGATCCGGAGGGATATTCCCTTTCGTGGACCTATGATGCCGAAGGGACTGTGCTTACGGAGACCAATTCGCTGGGGTATGTCAAAGTCTTCTTCCCTGATGCGATGGGGCGGGTCACCAATACGGTTGATGAGGCCGGGGGACAGATCGGGCAGGCTTTGGATGGCAACGGAAAGCTTCGACGGTTCACCGATAAATTGGGGGGCGTTACCGTCTCCGACTATGATGCGTACGGCAATCTCGTCAGTCTTACGGATGCGCTTGGGGGACAGGCAAGATGGGCATATGACGGAAACGACACTAAGATCCGGGAAACTGATCCACGAGGATTGATATCCTCGCTATTTTATGATGCCGCCGGGCGGATGACCAATAAAACGGCCGGGGTCGGACTGGCTGATGTTTCAAGTTCCCGAGTGGTTTACGATGAATTGGGCCGGGCGGTGAGATCGTTCAATCCGGTCGGCGGGTGCGAGATCCTGCAGTATGACGTCGTCGGAAACTGCATTGCCAGAACGGATCCCCGTGGTGCTGTGACCCATTATGAGTATGATGCGTTGAATCGTCAGACGGTCACAGTGGATGCCTTGGGCGGGAAGACCTCGATAACCTATGATGATCGGGGAAATAGTGTGTCGATGACGGACGCCCTGGGTGGCCTCTCACGCTCGTCTTATGATGCCTATAACCTGAAGCGGAGTTCCACCGACGCGCTGGGCAACACCACGCGATACCAGTATGACCGGCTGGGTCGCTTGATTGCCACGACGGATCCCCTGGGCGGTGTTGAATCGCGGGCGTATGATGCTGCTGGGAATTGTGTCGCGACAGTGAATAAGAACGGGGTCCCGTCCTTTTTTGCCTATGATCGTCTTGGACGTGTTACCAACACGACCGATGCCCTAGGCTATCATACCCGGAAGACCTATGATTCCCTTGGAAACCTGCTTGAGGCTTTTGATAAGCGCGGGAACGGCATGGTTTATCAGGTTGATAAGCTGGGGCGGAGGATAGCGGTGACTGACCCCGCCTCAAACACCCTGTATTTTGCCTATGACGCAGGCGGAAACAAAATTCAGGAATCCATGCCATCCGGGAGAGTGACCACATCAGGGTATGACGGGTTTGGTCGATTGATTCTCAAAACCGTGGGAACGGGGGATCGCGAGGCCCGCCAGACACGGTTAGAATATGATTCCGTGGGGCGACTGACGCGGGATATAGATCCGTATGGGTATGCCCTTGAACGCCAGTATGACGCCAATGGAAACACGACCAACATCACGGATCGGCGGGGATATTCGACCCGGATGGAATACGACGAACTGAACCGGTTGACCAGGACGATTGATGCGCTGGGGAATTCGTCGTCAGTGATGTATGACCGGCTGGGGCGGATTACGGGAACAACCAATCGGCGTGGTGATACAACCCATCACTCCTATGATGCGACAGGACGTCTGACGGCCATTCAGGATGCGGAAGGCCATATCACCAGCAACCGGTATGACAAACTGGGGCGATTGTGTGAGGAAATGGCCCCTAACGGACGTCGAACCCTAATGAGTTACGATGCGGTGGGGCAGTTGACCAACAAGACCGTGAGCGGTTCCGGTAGCGAGAGCCGGAATCAGAGCTATGGATACGATGCCCTGGGCCGGATGTGCCGGGTTACTGATGCGGCGGGTGGGGAAACAATCCTGGATTATGATCCCACTGGGAATGTGATTCAATCGGCGACTCTGAATCCCTTAGGAAAAGTTCTGAGACGCCGAAGTACGCAGTATGATTCCCGGAATCTCCCTATCCTTGCTTATGATTACTTGGGGAATGCTTGGCGGACTGACTATGATTCCAGTGGGCGGAAAACGGGGGAAGAGGATCCGCTCGGAAATCGGACGACAACCGGGTTTAACCGTTTCGATGAAATTGTGTCGGTAACCGATGCGCTGGCTCACCGCACGGAAACCCGGTACGACCGGTGCGGGCGGAAAGTGGAAGTGGTAAACCCTCTGGGACAGCGTACGAGATACCAGTATGACCCCAACGGCAACAGAACAGCCGTCATTGATGATAATGGCAATGCCATGCTCTATGCTTTTGATGCTCTGAACCGGGTGTCCGAAATCAATCGCACCATGCCATCGGTTCCGGCTGATGTTCTGAAGCGGGCGGATGTAAATGGGGATGGTCGGATTAATGGGGATGATGTGACCACCCTGGACGGGGGACTCCCATGAGGGTGCCGATCTCCATAACCCGGGTTGTTCTGGCGTTTGGTATTGCCGCCGTGTGGTTGGTTTCAGGAGTTTCGGTCGCGACCCCCGAGTGGTGGACGAGTCGAAAGGTTCTTGTCACGAACGCAATTCCGGAAGATTTTGCGCCGGTTCTCCAGGGGCAGGTCTGGTGGTTGGCAACCAATGCCTTCGCTGAATTCCAAGGGAAAATGCCCGGCGGGGCAGGGGATGAGGTGCAACACTTGATTACAAGCCCGGCGACTAGCAGTGATTTCAGCCCCGTCGCTATCGGACAGTTGAAGACTGTAGGGGCAGCATTTTACAGGCGTCTGATGGGGGAGGGTGTGGCAACCGGGTATCCGTGGGGGACGGATGATGGGGCTGATTTTGCGCCAGCAACGATCGGGCAGGCAAAATCAGTGTTTGGGTTTGATTTGGAGGGTGCGGTATTCAGTCCGTCGATCTCCGGCCAGATTGCCTATCCCGGTTCTCAGCTCGGCTTGATTCGGGTGGTGGCGGTGCCGGTGGATCGGCCTTGCATCGAAGCGTGGGCGGATATCGCCGAAACAGGCGCCTATCATGTGGTGTCCGGGCGAGGTGCCGCGACATGGAGGATTGAGGCCTGGCGTGATTCCGATCAAAACGCGAGGCAGGATGCGTGGGAGGCCTGTGGAGAGTATCCGCTCAATCCCCTCACGGTCACCTCGGTCGTTTCAGGAATTGATCTGGTGTTGTCCGATCCGGATGAGGACGGTGATGGAATTCCAGGTTACCGTGAAATTGAACTCGGGCTTGATCCGGATTACCCCTTTGATGCCCTGGTTGATGCCGACGGTGATGGATTGTCGTTGGCAGATGAATTTCGGTTCGGATCCGATGCCCTCAAGGGGGATTCCGATGGGGATGGAATGGGAGATGGCGCTGAGATCCTGAACGAGTTCTCTCCGACGACTGGACACACTCATACTCGTCTTCCGTTCATTGAATCGTTTGAGCTTCCGGCTATTACCAACGGAATCCTCGCAGGACAAAAACAATGGCTTTCAACCGGAGGGCTTCTTGCGGTTGTATCTACGAATCCGGTGATATCGGGAAGCCAGACGCTGTGGCTCCACGCTTCGACTAATACGGGGGCGGCGATTATTCAGCCTTTGGCCACCCATGGATTTGATCGGATCTGGATCGATTATCAGGCAATACCCGTTTGGCGTTCAGCCAACAATGCCCCTTTGCCTGCTGCTGGATCCGTCGCTTCATTCTATTTCAACCCATCGGGAAAGATTGTTGTGTATGACAACTCGTGGCCACCCGGCGAATGGATGACATTGACCAATACCCCGATCCTGTCACGCAACAATGCGGTTCGGTTGACGGTTCAACTCGATTATGGACGCCGTATCTGGGGGCTGTGGCTCAACGGAACCAACATGCTGAAGGCGCTTCCGTTCGTAGGTGCTACTTCGGAATTGGCCCGGCTCCGGTTTACAGGCGCCTGGTATTCGGATACGGCCCTTGATCAGATTTCGGTTACGACCAATGCGCCTACAGGATTTGTGGCGGATTCGGATGGCGATGGCCTGCCGGATGATTGGGAATTGGCAAATGGCTTTGATCCTTATGAGGCGGACGATGCTTCGTCCGATTCCGACCGGGATGGCCTAACCAGCCTTCAGGAGTATACGCTGAACCTTGATCCCCGGGATTCTGATTCCGACCATGACGGCTGGAATGACGGCGCAGAAGTGGCTCTTGGAAATCCTTCTGTTTATGAGGATCCGAAATGGATGGCGACACTGCCGTTTGACGAGCCGTTTGAATCCCCGGTTGTGACGAATGGCGATCTTGCGGGACAGCATGGTTGGCTGGTCTCTCAAACCAACTGGGCACTCGTTCAAGGAGAAAAGCATGTCGGTGGATCTCAGTCTTTGAAATTAACTCCCAAATCAGACGTAACGGAAAACCTCTTCCATGTTGTAAAGGGGCCTTTCGGGGGTATCACTTGGACGGATTTCTGGGCTATTCCGGTAGGGCGTCAAATCGCGGGGCATCCTGTGATTCAGCCGTCTACCACGGCTTCCTTTTTCATCGACCATGACGGTTTTCCTGTTGTGCGAGATGGCGCAGAGTGGAAAATTGTGACGAATGCGCCGGTGATATCAGGGACAAATTGGCACCGGTTTACTCTCATGCAGGATTTTTCAAATTCTGTCTGGAGTTTATGCCTAGATGGCTTTCCTGTGGCTGTCGACCTGAGATTTGCGCATCCCCTCACCCAATATACCGGGGTCAGGGTTTCAGGTGCCTGCAACGCGGCAACATGGCTGGATGATCTCCATGTGACAACCGTGGCACCGGGGGATATTGATAGTGATGGGGACGGTCTTCCGAATGCCTGGGAAATCGCCTACGGCTTCAATCCGAGCGATCCATCGGATGCCTCCGATGATCCTGATTCCGATGGTCTCGCCAATGAGGAAGAGTATCACTTTGGGCTTAATCCGGTTAACCGTGATACGGATGGCGATGGGATGGGTGACGGGGCTGAAATCATGCGGGGATATTCCCCGACGAATGCGGGATCATTTCGTTGTCTTCCATTTGCCGAACTCTTTGAGCCGACTGCGGTTACTAACGGTACTCTTGCGGGACAACAGGGGTGGATCGTGGTTTCGTCAAATGCTACGGCGGTGGTTCAGACGGACATGGTGTGGGAGGCGACCCAGGCTTTGCAACTGGGCGGGTGTACTTCTCCTGTGTCCATTTTTAATCCCGTGGCGGCTGTGGGAATTCCGGTTGTTTGGACTGATCTGCGGGCCAAGCCCGTATTCCGGTCAGTGGCTAGCATGCCGGTTCTGGATGCTGCGTCGGTTCTGGGATTATTTGTAAACAAGGAGGGGTATGTTGTTGCTCGTGATGGGTGTGATTGGATAACCCTGACCCATCATCAGTCGTTGATGACGAACGTCTGGAGCCGATTTACCACCTGTCAGGACTATGACAAAACGAACTGGACGCTTTATGTCAACGGGGAACGGTGGGCGACGAATCTGGCGTTTGCCTGTCCTTCAAAAGAGTATTCCGGGTTTGGGGTGAAAGGGCCTCTTTATCGCCCCGGGTTTCTGGATGCCGTGATGGTGTCCACCAATCCGCCTCTTGATATTGATATGGACGGGGATGGCCTGCCCGGCGATTGGGAAACCCTGTATGGTCTTAATCCCGGCAATCCTTCCGATTCATGGGTCGATTCCGATCAGGATGGTCTGTCAAATCTTGACGAATGCCGGCTTGGAACCAATCCCTGGCTTCGCGATACGGATGGCGATGGGATCGGAGATGGTGCGGAGTTGATTGTGGGCGGAGTGCCATCACTCTCCAATGAGTTTTTCAGATTACCTTTCGTGGAGGGCTATGAAGCGCCGATGGTGATTTCGGGAAATCTTGTTTGCCAGAATGGGTGGCTGGCGAGTGGGTCGAATGCGGTGATGGTTCAGTCGAATTGTGTTTTTGAGGGAATCCAGGCCCTGGCGCTGGGATCCACCGGAATGGCAACTCATGTTTTTGCCAGCGACGGGGCACCGGTGGTTTGGATTGATTTTCAGGCGAGGCTGGCTCGTCGGCTTACCCAAGCGGAACCTATCATCAGTTCCAATTCTGCATCGGCATTTTTCATAAATTCGTCTGGTCTGCTGGTCCTTTCCGGGAAGGCTTCCAGCACACAACGATGGGACGTTCTGTCCAGTCATGTTCCGGTGACGACGGGGCAATGGATCCGGTTAACGGCGTGTTTGAACTACCCTGCGCAGCGATGGTCCCTCTGGCTGAACGGAGTGCGTGTGGCCAGTGAGCTTTGCTTTGCCAATCCTGTTGTCGAGTTCTCCCGGGCTCAATTCCATGGCCCCGCCTTATCGGTCGCCACTCTGGATAACCTTGCCATCACCACGAACGAACCGCCAGGGCTCGACACCGATGGCGATGGGTTGCCGAATGCCTGGGAAATCGCCCATGGCTTTGATCCGTCTGATCCGTCTGATTCGTCGGATCCTGACTGTGATGGGCTCACCAATTTTGAGGAATATCAACTAGGGCTGGATCCGTGTGACCCTGACACCGACCACGATGGCCTTGTGGATGGCCATGACGGGATCATGCCGATGGGGCTTTTCCCCGCCGGGGTTGATGTTACTGGAGACGGTTTTGCCGATGGCGAATCAGATTTTGGGTGTGATCCGTTGCTGGATGACAGTGATCAGGATGGCATTACGGATGGCGAGGAAGTCAGGATGGGGCTGGATCCGTGCCATTCCACAATCGGGCAGGGATTAGCGGCCTGGTACAAACTTGATGAAACCAATGGAATCATGATTGCGGATAGCTCGCCGAATCATCGTGGCGGTGAATGGGTTGGAGCCGGAAGTGTCACCGGGACGGTGGGGCGGATGGATGGGGCACTGCAATGTGATGGCCGTGGGGACGGGGTCATGATTGCAACGACCAATCTGCTTGATCTAAATACAAATTTTACGATTTCCGTTTGGGTCTGCCCGGATTCCCGTGGAACGAATCCAGTCCAAGTTATTGTGTCGCAGGGAAGTGCAGGGGCGATGGTGCTTAATCAAGGCAAGCCTGAATTCAGAGTTTTGAATGTTCCGACTGGATTAGTGGCATGTGCCGCGAGTCTTCCTGCAAGGGCCTGGACCCATGTGGCTGTAGTCCGTGAGGGTGATGTCGTCTCTCTTTTTGTGGAGGGTAAGACGGTGTCTTCAAATCGGGTTTCGGGGACTGTTCCGGGCACGGCCGCGTTGTGGGGTCTTGGCTATAATCCCGGTCTGGCTTCCCAGTATTTTGCCGGGGGGTTGGATGATGTCCGCCTTTATCATCGTGCCCTTGCGGCGGGAGAGATTCAGGAACTAGTTGTGCTGGGCGGAGATTTTGACGGGGACACGGTTGGAAATAAAGAGGAATTGAGGTCCGGTGCCGATCCCTTTTCCTCCCCGCTTCCGGCGGTCATGGCTGGTGATCTTGATGGAGATGGGCGCGTGACCGGCCGTGATCGCGATCGCTTGGTCGCTTTAGCGGATGAGATGACGCGCGATGTGACACGATTCAGTTATGATGCTGAGGGGAATGTGACGCGTAAGGTGGATGCAATGGGGAATGCCACCGAGATGACTTATAACCGGAATAACCGGCTTCTGGGCACACGGGATGCGAATGGTCATCTTCAGCTCAACGAAATCGATAGCATGGGCGCCGTGGTGGCGACAACGGATGCGATGAGCGCACTCACGCGATTTGATTATGATGGTTTCGGATCCGTGATTCAGGTGACTGATGCGGTCGGAAAAGCGACCCGGATGGAATATAACCTGCTCGGGCAGGTTGTCCGGACTGTCAATTCGCGCGGAACCGCCCAGGTCACCTTGTATGACGACCTCGGGCGTGTGGAGTGTGTGGTTGCCGCCGCCGGGACGCCCGAGGAACAGCGCTCGTGGTCGTACTATGATGCGGGCGACAATCTGGTCAGCAACCGGAATAATATCGGCGTCATCAATGAGTACCAGTATGACGCTTGCGGGAAAATGGTGAAACAGATTCTGGCGCGCGGAACCTCCGGGGAGAAGGTTGATGAAACCATCTATGATGCCCGCGGACTGGCGGTCAGTCGTAAGGATTCCCGGGGTTATTGGTCCCATGTGGGCTATGACGCTCTCGCGCGCCAGGTGAGTACAACGGATGCCCTGGGCCATGTTTCGCAGGAGCTGTATGACAATCTTGGGAATGTGATTTCCAGTATCCAGCCCAATGGCCGGACGGTTCAGACGGATTATGACAAGTGGGGCCGGGCTGTTCGGGTACGGGATGGAAATGACATTACCGAAACCGGCTATGATGTGCTTGATCGTGTTGTTTCCAAAACGGATTGGCGCGGAATTCGAGCGGCCAATTTTTATGATGCCGTGGGCAATCTCACGAACGCGGTCGAGGCACTGGGCACACCCGAACAATCCGGAACGGTGACAGTCTATGATGCGGGCAACCGCCCGGTTCGCAGGGTGAATGCCAACGGTGGTTCTGTGGTGACTGCCTATGATGCGTTGGGCAACAAGACGTCCTTTACGGACGAATTGGGGTATGTCAGTCGCTGGACTTATGCCCATGGGAAACGGCTTGAAGGATATTCCCTGCCCGACGGTACGGGGGTCACCCATCACTATGATGCCTTGGATCGTTTGGTAGAGGTGCGGGTAAATGGTACGGCGCAACAGGCGTATGCGTATGACGGGGTATCCCGACTGACGAATTCGATCGATTACAACCAAGCTGGTTCGGCAGATGATAGTGTTGTGGCCTACGACTATGATGCTCTCAACCGGGTTGTTGAGGAGCGTCAAAATGGAAAAAGAATTCAACGCCAGTTTGATACGGGGGGGCACGCTGTGGCGGTGACTTATCCTTCCGGCTTTGTGTTGAAACGGTCATTTGACGCCAAGGGTCGTCTTGCAGGCCTAAAAAACGAGGACGGCACGACGACCTATTCCGCCTATGCTTATACACCCAATTCCCGAATCCAGACTATCACGTATGGAAACGGGGTGGTGGAAACGCATGGACTGGATTCCCGGGAGCGATTGCAGACGCTGTTTCAGCAGGGAATTCACTGTGATCTGCGGGCCACATTGGCGCGGGATCCCGGTGGGAATGTGACGCTGTGCTCCCAAAACGGGGGCGCAGGGGATGTGTTCATGTATGATTCCCTGAGCCGGGTTGTAGCGCGAAAAAACCTGAGCAACGTGTTTGAGGAATCGCTCCGGTATGATGCTCTTGGAAATTGGTTGTCCACATCCAATCCGGTTGAAGGGTCTGTTTCCCGTTCGGTAAATGTCGGCAATCAGTATGACCAGATCGGGGCGCAATCGCTCCGGTATGATTTGAACGGAAGCCTGACTAATTGGAACAACCGAAATTTTATTTATGACTATCTGGCACGGCTTGTGGAGGTTCGGTCGAATGGACAGGTGATTGCCCGGTACCGTTATGATGCCGCAAATCGTCGTGTCGGCAAGGATACCGTTGCAGGTCATCAGGCCTACTACTATGACGGGGATACCCTTATTGATGAATCGACGAATGAGGCCTGGACTCGAAGCACCATTCACGGGGGCACTTTGGATACACCGGTGGCCATGGTGAGCGGCGGGGCGACATTCTATTATTTGAGGGATTGGCGGGCTAATATCGCCGCTCTTATCGATTCAGGGGGAACTCCCGTTGAAAGCTACCAGTATTCCCTTTTTGGCCGGATGACGGTAGTGAACGCCGAGGAAAATCCGGTTCAGCAAAGCGGGTTCGGCACGATCTGGACCTTTGCCGGACGCCAGTGGGATGCCGAAACAGGGTTGATGCACAACCGGAACCGGACTTACTCGGCTGAACTGGGCCGGTTCCTCCAGCGCGATCCTGCGGGGTATGTCGATGGAATGAATCTTTATGCCTATGCAGGAAATAATCCGTTGCTGTTCTCAGACCCGTATGGATTGTACCGGTGGAGTCATGGTGCGCTGGATAGCCGTGTTGGCGACTGGATATTCGAGCAATACGGACAAGTTCGTGAAATGGAGCGGCAGCGACGGGAGTATGAGGAGGCGCTTCGCCAGGCCGAGGAGGAGCGTCAGCGAATTGAACAGGAAAACGAGTATGCGGCTCGTGCCTTCAACCAGTACAAGAACGCGCATGTCGGCGAAATCAAGACTATGGTCGGGAAGTATCGCCACTTGGGGGTGAACGAGAACGAGGCGGCACAGCTTCTCATGAGCGGGATCAGCTCGATTCCCAGGCTCGGGGCAACGGTGGGACCCAATGACACCCGGCGAGGCTGGTGGCTGGATTATTACCTGCGCGGCGGCCAGGTCAATACCACCATGCGTGACGAGATGCGCAGCGCGGGGGTCGGGACGGTGGATGAGTTTTTTGCGAAGACCTCCCAAAAGGAAACCGCATTGCGGGATAAACGGAAGGCTACGCAGCAGCAATATACCATGGCGGCCGTGGCGATTGTGGCCACGGTGGTAACCTGCGGGGCGGGTGGGGTCTTGGGGGCCGCGTTACTCGGAACCGTGGGGGTCACGGCAACCACCGCGTCGTTCGGCGCCTTTGTTGCAGGGGCAGTAGCGATTCAAGGGGTGTCGGCCGCCGCCACGACGATGATCTCGCATGGCAATCTCAGTGACTTCGCCCAGTCATGGGCGATCAACTCTGCAGCTAGTGTGGCGGGGTATGGGGCTGGTTATTCAGCGGCCAAGGCGGGTGCGGATCTCAATATCCAATTGGCGACCCAATCGGCCGCGAGCACCTTTGTGTCGTCAGGCTCCCGTGCCACATTGGCGGGTGAGGGCTTTAAAAATGTGTTCCGGGATACGGCGATCAGCTTTGTGGCCGGAGGCATGATGGGAACATTCATGAAGGCGGAGGGAACTGGTTCGGTGCCTGCCAATTTTGGTGAGTATGTGAATAATGGGGCATCATCCTCGTTCGGATATCTACATTCCCCGCTTTCAGGAGGGGTTCAAGGTTCGCTGCATGCCGCGGTATATGGTGGAAATATGGTGGAGGCCTTTGGCGAGGGCTCAATTTCAAAGGAGGCCTTGACGAGTTATCTGATGGCTTCAGAAGTGTCGCAGGCTGCGAAATGGATGTCGGATCAGCTTGTCTCAGCACTTCCCAATGCGCCACGTCAGACGGCTCAATCCCGTGAATGGAAGGCGACTCCGGCGGCCGTCCATTCGGATAATTCGGTTAAGCGGATGGAGAACTCACAATCCTGGCAATCCCGGATGAGGAATGCGGCGATTGGAAGTGTGGTCACTGTGGCCAGTCATCTGGAGGAAATCATCGTGGCACCAGCCCGGGCGGTCTCGGAAATCTATTCAACTATGACGGCAGAGTCCTGGAAGATTCGGTCGCATGTGATCAATCCGTTTTCAAGAAGTTTTGCGGGGTATCAGATTCTGGATAAAGCCACGGATGCTGCACAGGTTGCCGCAGGCCTCCCCATCAGTTTTCTGTCCGGCGATTTCATGGATGTTCAGAAATCTGGGGCGATGACCTTGGATGCGCGACGAAAACTCGTGACCTTCAACGGGATGTTTAATGACAGTGCGGATGCCGCCAAAATGAGAGATGTCACCCGCCGGCAGTTTTCGGTGAGTGATTCCGCGCATATTGCCAATCGATCCGCTTTTTATGGGATTGGGGATGTCCTTCAAGTATTAGGAAATGAGTTTGGGTTGATTGACATCACCGCGATCAGAGGTGCTGCGGCGTTGCGGCAAGCCTCTGCCACACCGGGGTCGATCAATGTGGTGGCTCACAGTCAGGGAAGCATGACCTTCCGGCGTGCGCTCGATCTGGTGGATGAGCCGTCTGTCCGGGGACGGATTGCCTATCAGGGGTATGGTCCTGAGATTAATATCAGTCAAAGTTATCTGGGGCTTCAGTCTGCTCAGAACTTCTGGAATCAGGAGAAGGGCGGCGCCCAACGTTTTGATCGGGTTCCCCAGGCCAATTATTTTCCTTTGCCCGCCAGAATCATGGGCGATCCTTTTATGATGCAAGGTTCTACGGAATGGCAAGTTGTGGATTCCCCGGGAAATCGGCTTGTCCCGGGCGGAAATAGACATGGGTATCAGGATTATTATGGAGGGTATGCCTACTAACATGAAAAAGAGGACTCAGTTGACAGGACGGGGTTATGGGGCGGTGCTGGCCGCAATGGCCCTGGTATTTTCCGGTGGATGTGTATCGGGAAATTATGATCTTTCCCTTACCCCGCCCTATCAAGAGCAAGTGGGGGCTGACTATGAGTTGGCAGAAGACAGCTATATTGTCACCCTCCGGGAAATGGATGAACTCTTTTTGATCAACCGATGCAGTGCCTTTAGTCAGCCCTTTCCTGTTGATTCCCAGTATATGGGGAAAAGCACACAGGACATCAACATCAAGGGGGTGATTCCCAAGGGAACGGTATTAAAGGTGACAGCCATCCGGGGCTCCGAGTCGTTTGACGCCGGGCGTACGGTGGAGTTTTTTCTCGAAATGGGCCGTGCCGCGACGGAGCCACGGCTTCGATTGAATGCCTGCTTTTTAGAGGAGCGAGAAGGCGCGGTATACCGCTTGGATGGAAAAGCTTTCATTCAACGGGGTGTGGGTGACAAGTCGGGTAGCGGGAAATTGTAAAGAGGGAAGACGATGAAATTGAATATTAATCGGGTCGTGTTGTTGATGATGATAGTGGTATGCGGGCGATGCCTTGCCTGGACTGATCTAAGTGGGGGTGATCATGGGGGCAGCAATTGGGTCATTGCCGGTGGCGCCACAATCGCCAATAATCATTACGGTATTGGAATGATGACTATCAGTTCAGGGATGACGGTTTCTGTAAAAGGGTGGGATGGTTCCGCGTACGGAGGGGTTTCTATCAGCGCCAACGACATCCGGATTGACGGGGTGTTGGATGCATCCGGAGCAGGTTATACAGGAGGAAATGGAGGGAATGGTGGATTCGGGTCTGCTTCCATCGGAGCTTCTGGAGGATCGGGAGGGACCGGGTCCCCGGGATCCGGTCCGTTTGGGGGCAGTGGCGGGGTTTCGGGGAGCGGGGGATATGATTCAGGAAATCCCGCTTTGACCAGACCTGGTTGGCCCGGTGGGTACGGCGGGATGGGGGGGTATGCCACCAGCGGAATGCAGGGTGATGCCACCACCAATGATGCTGTATTGATGGGTGGTGGTGGTGGCGGGGGCGCCGGGGGCGGGGCGGGATGGAATCTACTAGGGACAACCTCAGGTGGGGGCGGCGGGGCTGGCGGAAATCCGGGTGCTGGCTGGATCAAGTTGTATGCAACCAATACGATTGTGGTGCGAGGAACAGTTCAGGCCAAGGGACTCGCAGGAGCCAGGCAGAATGGCGGGACTGGGCAGACTCAGATGCCGGCTGCTCAAGGCGGAAATATGGGGTCCTCCACAGTCGCGGGGCAAAGTCTTGGCGGCTCCGGCGGCGCTTCCATCCCGGCGCAATGTTATCCGGCCGGGCTGGGCGGCAATGGCGGCGCGGGCGCGGGCGGCGGTATTCTTTTGCAGGCCAGCACCGTGGACACGCTCGGTGGAAATCTTGACAACCGGGGCGGCGGGAATTCCCTGGTGAATGGCGGAACCCTGAAGATCATCTATATCACGCTCCAAGGAGGGAGCTATACCAATACCGGCCGAACCTATCTGCAACAACTCATGCCACCGGAGCCGGGGACGGTGTTTGAATTTTGATTTTCCTGACAATCCAGGCGTCCTGGAAAGTATTGTTCCCGCCGGGTTGGTGTTCGAGTAGTTCAGCGCCGGAGGCGGTGATGATGTCCTTCATCAACGCCGGGCAATGGATCCCTGTGTACATCTGCGAGCCGTTGTGCCAGCTGGGAATGGCCACAAATTGGCCCTGCTCGAGTTTTTTTTGTTGCGTGGGACTCAGTTCGCTCAGGTGCTGCTGCCCGCTGTGGGTGCTGAACCAGAAGACTCCGCCCGGCTTCAGAATCCGCATGATCTCTTGGAACCACGTGCGGGATAGGCTTTCGGATAAGTGGGTGAAGACAGAGACTGCGTAAACAAAGTCGACGCTGGAATCAGCCAGTGACAAGGGTGGTTCCATGTTGTTCAGATGGAAAGCAATCCGGCAATCGGGAACCGATTGCGCCCACTGGATCGAGGGCGCAAACATGTCGCTCCCAATGAACTCCATGGCTTTGCCGGTATCCAGCGCCTCGAGAGCAAAAAGGATTCGCCCGGGCCCGCACCCCCATTCGCAGACGACCCGGGTATCCGGCGAGCCCCACTTCCGGATGACCGATTGGATCTGTTCCGCCATCTTTTTTCCGGTTGTGACGTAGTATTCGGCGCTACTGCAGGCAATCACATCAAATCGTAGTTGCGGTGGCGGCAGGATCATGCCCGGGTTCGCCGCGAGGAAGGCCCGATCATTTTCAGAATAACGGCGCAGGTTCTTCCGGCAGACATAATGATAAATCAAGGGCTCCAGACCGATGCGCCGGAGGACACGTTCCGTCAGTCGTTTCAGGGTTTTAGATGAGATCATGCCCCGAATTTTACAGGGCAATCCCCTTTGGGAGTATCGTCAAGAGTAACGATATTAGCATCAGTATTCCCGTGATGCCCGGGATTGGCTTGATTTTGGCGGGGGGCTTTTGCACAGTGCGCGTGTGCCGGATGAATGGGCACAGGAGGAGATGCGGTATGACGGATCAAGACGTGTTGAATGTGTTTCTGGAAACCAAGGCGCTGTTGCGCGGTCATTTCGAATTGCGGTCAGGCTTGCACAGCGACCAGTTCTTTCAATGCGCCAAGGTGCTTCAGCAGCCCCGCATTGCTGCCCGTCTGTGTGAGGCTCTGGTGCTGAAGTTGCGCAAGGAATTGCCCGGGGTCCATTTTGACGGCGTGATTGCCCCGGCTATGGGTGGCCTGTTTGTCGGGCATGAGATTGCCAAGACGCTGGGAGTCGTCTCGATTTTCGCCGAAAAGCAGGAGGGGATGCTCGTGCTACGCCGCGGTTTTGAAATTCATAAGGGCGCCTCGTTCGTGGTGGCCGAGGATGTGATTACTCGGGGTGGCCGCGTTCAGGAGACGATCGACATCGTCGAGGGGCGTGGTGGCAAGGTGGCGGCCGTGGCCGTGCTGGTGGACCGCAGTGGCGGCAAGGCACGGTTTGTTCAGCCTACGGTGAGCCTGCTCCAGATGGAGCCGGTGACCTTTGACCCGAAAGCCTGTCCGTTGTGCGCCAAAAAAGTGACGCTGGAACATCCGGGTTCGTAAGAAATAAAAAAGGCAGGGCCTTGCGGCACCTGCCTTTTTTATGGGTCGTGTCGAGGGGTTTAGTTCGACAACCGGCCGCCCACGCCCTTGGCATTCTTGGCTGTGGCCTTGACGCCCTCTTTCGGACGAAGCGCGCGCACGGCGGCGCCTGCCTGCCACATTTCTGAATTATGGACATCGGCCAGTTTCTTGCCGAGGTACTTCTGGTAGTCCTTGCCGCCGCAATCGCGGATGACTTCGCGGGTTTCCTGTCCGCGTTTGACCGAGGCATAAAGCTTCTTGAAGACCGGGAGGTTGGCCTTCCAGAAAATCGGGCGCCACTTGAGCGCGCCATGCTGGGCGGTGACGGAACAGTTCTGGAACATCCAGTCCATACCGTTTTCGTCCACCAACCGGATGAGGCTCTGGGTGAGTTCCTCGACCGTCTCATTGAACGCTTCGCTCGGCGAGTGGCCGTTGGCGCGGAGCACATCATACTGGGCGTGCATCATGCCGGCCAGGGCACCCATCAGTACGCCACGTTCGCCGGTCAGATCGCTGAACACTTCCTTCTGGAAAGTGGTGGGGAACAGGTAGCCCGAGCCGATGCCGATGCCGAGCGCAATACAGCGCTCCGTGGCCCGGCCGGTCGCATCCTGGAACACCGCGAAGCTGGAGTTGATGCCCGCGCCAGACAGGAAGTTGCGGCGCACAGAGGTGCCGGATCCCTTGGGAGCGACCATGATCACGTCCACGTCCTTCGGAGGAACGATGCTGGTTTGGTCCTTGTACACGATCGAGAAGCCGTGCGAGAAATAGATGGCGTCGCCGGGCTTGAGGTTGGCCTTGATGACGGGCCAGACCTTGCGCTGGGCGGCGTCGGAAACCAGAAACTGGATGACTGTGGCCTTCTTGACTGCCGTGGCGATGTCGAACAAGGTCTTGCCGGGAACCCAGCCGTCCTTGATGGCGCGATCCCAGTCACGCTTGAATTCCGGCGCCTGGCCGATGATGACCTTGAAGCCGTTGTCCTTGAGGTTCAACGCCTGCGCGGGACCCTGGACGCCGTAGCCGATGATTGCAATGACCTCGTTCTTGAGAACCTTGCGCGCCTTCGCCGTCGAGAACTCCTTGCGGGTGACGACGGTTTCCTTTTCTCCACCAAAGTTAATTAATGCCATGTTGCTTTCTCCTGTTTGAAAGGCGTGCAGTGTAGGAAAATGGCGCCGTGCGTCAATCCTGAAAAACAGGAGCTTGGGAAAAAAGGCGTTGACGGTGAGGCGCCGCGTGCTTCACACTTGAGCGGAATTTCACAGCGAGAACGACAGTTTTTTTGAGAGAGCGGTAACGGTTTGAAAAAGGGGTGGTTATGCGAGTACTGGTGACGGGTGGAGCCGGTTTTATTGGTAGCCATGTTGCGGAATACTATGCCCGCCGGGATAACGAGGTGGTGATCTATGACAACCTGTCACGGGCCCGTCTTCTCAATTGCGATGACCGTAACGCGCGGCACAACTGGGACTATCTCGGGAATTTCAAAAACATCCGGCGTGTGTGTGAGGATGTATGCAATCTTGCGGCTCTGGAGCCGCATTGCCGGCACGCTGATGTGATTTTTCACATTGCCGGCCAGACGGCGGTAACGACCTCGGTTCAGGAACCCCGCCCCGATTTTGAAACAAACGCCATGGGTACCTTCAACCTGCTTGAGGCGATCCGGCGGAGCGGCGAGCGGAAGACGGTGGTGTATTGTTCGACGAACAAGGTTTATGGCGACAACGTCAATGATGTCGAATTGATTGAGGACGCGAAACGATACACGCTTACCGGTCAGTACAAGCAGGGGATTCCGGAAACCTTTTCGGTGGATCATTGCAAGCACACGCCGTATGGGTGTTCAAAGCTGACGGCTGACCTGTATATGCAGGAATGGGCGAGATTGTACGGACACCGTATCGGCGTGTTCAGAATGTCGTGCATCTATGGAACCCGCCAGTTTGGATTTGAGGATCAGGGATGGGTCGCCTGGTTTGTCATTGCCGCGCTCAAGGGCCGACCGATCACGATTTACGGGGACGGGAAGCAGGTTCGCGATGTTCTTGAGGTGAGCGACCTGGTGGCTGCGTACGACCGGTTTGTGATGTCGGATAGTCCGCACGGCGTATTCAATACCGGCGGCGGGGTGGACAATACGCTTTCGTTGCTGGAGTTGATTTCCATGATTGAGCAGAAAATCGGGAAGCCCATTCCCCTGAAGTTCATGGACTGGCGGCCGAGTGACCAGAAGGCTTATGTTTCGGATATTCGAAAAGCCACCACAGTGCTGGGGTGGAAACCCGGCGTGAGTCCGGCGGCAGGGGTTGCGAAATTATTTGATTGGGTGAAACAAAACCAGGCGCTGTGGTGATGGGGCGATGCTCCCGAAGGGGGCGGTCGTAATGGAAGGATTTCGTGAAGATACTGATCATTGAGTACCGGGATATCACCCACCCCGAGGCCGGTGGCGCCGAGGTCATTCTGCTGGAGATATTCAAGCGGATTGTGGCTCAGGGGCACACGGTGGATTATTTGTGCAACGGCCATGGCCGGGCTGCGCGGGAAGAGGTTATTGAAGGAATCCGAATCCTGCGGAGGGGACGTCAGCCCTATTTCAATATTATTGTTCCGTGGGTCTATCGGTTTGAATTGAAGAAGAACGGCTATGATGTGATCATCGAAGGGATCGACAAGCTGCCCTTTTTCATGCCCTTGTTTGAGCGTAACGTTCCGGTGCTCTGCGTGATTCCGCACCTTTTCGGCACCACGGTTTTCCGGGAAGCCTCGTTTCTGGTGGGCTCCTATGTCTACTTGTATGAACGCCTCATTCCGTTCGTCTATCGCAAGTGCATGTTCTCTGTGTTGTCCCAGGGAACGCGGGATGATTTGATTGGGCGTGGAATTCCGGCTCAACAACTTAAGGTGATTTACAGCGGTCTTTCCCAGGATCAATACGATGCGCCCTCCCGGAAGCCTGTCGCCGACCACCCCATTCTGATCTATCTTGGCCGCATCAAAAAATATAAGGGGATTGAACTGGGAGTTGAGGCCGTGAGGCTTTTAAAGGATAAGTATCCCTCGATTGAGTATCAGGTGGTGGGAACCGGGGACTATCTGGATGACTTAAAGAGCCTAGTCTCGCGTGCCGGGGTGAATGACCGAGTGTCGTTTTTAGGGCACAAGCGGGGGCGTGAAAAGACGGCTCTGCTTCAACAGGCGAATGTGCTTCTCTATACCTCGCCCAAGGAAGGGTGGGGGCTGTCCGTTGTGGAGGCCAATTTATGCGGAACCGTGGTGGTGGCCAGTGATGCCCAGGGGTTGCGCGAGTCGGTTGTGAACGGCAAGACCGGCTTTCTGGTGAAACATGGCGATGTGCCAGCCCTGGCGCAGCGGATTGACGAGTTGCTCTCCAATCCGGCCTTGTACGACGCCATGCGGGCAGAGGCCATTACCTGGGCGAAGTCATTTACCTGGGAACGGGCAACCGGTGAAACCCTGGCGCTGATTCAAGAGGAATGCCGACGTTTTTCGTCTACCTGAACCTTCCGTTTTCGGTGATTCCGGTTTACGCAAATCCTGTTTTTTTCAATACCGACTCATAGGCTTCGGCATAATAGCGACCCAGATTATGCCAGTCGAAATGTTCCGAGGCGATCTGGGTCCGGTTACGCTGGTTGATTCGTTCGCGCCGATCCAGTTGCATGAAGTCGAATAGCTGGTTGGTCAAGGTGTTTGCCGCGTTGTCGAAAGAGGTATGCCGCCGGTCGAGGACATGCAGGCCATCCTTGGCATGATCCGGGATGTTGCTCTCGAGATAGGTTCCAAAGCCCGACAAGTTGCTCGTGATGGAGGGGAGCCCCAGTGCGGCACATTCCAGGGGCGCATAGCCCCACGGCTCGTAGGAGCTCGGGAAGATGCCGAGGTGGCACCCCCGCACAAACTGATCGTAATCCATCCCGAAAAGCGGATCGTTGGTGGTGACGAAGTCGGGGTGATAGACCACCTTGACGGGATCCGAAGGCTGGTTGAACAGTTGGCAGGATCGCAACTGGTTGAGCACCTCGTCATGCTGGTCATCCACCAGATCATGCGTGACAATCGTGGGCATGTTTTTTGTTTTCCAGACATGCATGAGCCGGCGCAGGCGCAGGCGCCAGTAATCATCCACCAGTTCATCCATGTCGGGATATTTGCCCATGGAGGCCGAGACAAACAATCGTTCCTCGATCTGGTGCGCGATGGCGCGGCAATCATCCCGCATCTCCTGCATCATGGCGCGGCGGTGAAGCGCTTCGGCGTTGATGGAGCGGATCGGCTGACGGGTGATGACGAAGAACACCACCGTTTTGTTGGTGCCGGCCATTTTCATGCGGTGGTTGAGACGGGCCAGTGATTCGATGGTGAGATCAAATCCCTTGTTGCGATACTCAAACCGGCCGGAGGTGAAGAAATACATCGTCCGATCGAGGTCGAACGAATAGCTCGGAAAGAAATGGGCCACCACGAAATCGTTAATTTTTTCCTTGTAGACACGGTGCAGGTTCTGGAATTCGTGAAGCGCCACGAACCGCTCGATGTTCAGCCCGTTGGGCACCAGGACATCGGGTTTCCGCCCGAGCAGGTGCTCGCATTCGAGACCGGTGATATCACTGACAGTGGAGAAGATGTGGCTTCCGTGGGCGGCGGCGCGTTCCAGCCGGACTTGAGCCTCGATATTGAACCGCCGGGCGTCCGCTTCCCAGTCCACGAACGGCAGATGATCATAAAACCACGGATCGTTCATCGCCAGATAACGCCCGAGCAGCGTGGCATGTGTGGTGAAAACGATGGACACCGGAATGTTGGCACGCCGGATTTCCGGGATGGCGGAGGCACCCATCCATTCATGGAAATGCCCGATGATTGCACGCTTTCCGGTTTGGGCCTTAGTGATGGCCCGGAAGCATTGCTCCACGACATACCCGAAGGCACAGACCTGATTGATCAGGTCATCCCCGTCGGGAATGGCGATGTTGTGGTGTTCCCACAGAAGGTATTTGATCCAGCCCAGCTGGGGAGTGACGGAACGGGGATTCAACAGCAAAACGCGGGGACGCCCGGTGATCAGCCAATGACCGTAATGCGCCTCAATACCCTGCTCGTTGAGCGATTGAATCACCTCATGAAAAATCCCCGTGGGCTGGACTTCTTCAAATTCGGTTTGTGAGGTCTGGGGATTGTACGGGCCGATCAGGCAATACCGGGAGCCCCATTGTTCCACGATGCTGGGCACCTTGGAGCGGATCACAGTGTAGATGCCCCCCAATTGCTGGCACACTTCCCAGGCCACCTCAAAAAGAATCGGCTTGGTTGAGGATACGGATTCGAGAGAACTTTCAGCGCTACTCTGTTTTGTCATGGTGAACCCCGTTTTTGATTCGTCGCCACACTTCTACACTCCGGAGTTACGGCAGGCAAGCGACAATTCGGTTTAAACCCAAAGAAAAACATGAAAATTGTTTGACGGGTGGTGGGGCGAAGTGGTTCATTGTGTCGCAAGAGTACATCATTGTGGGGCACTTGTGCAGTCAAAGGAAAAAACGGATATTCCGGCAGGGTCTGGAGCAGGGGTTTTTATGGGTTCCTATACCCATTCCCTGGATCCCAAGAAGCGCCTGACGATTCCTTCCGAGTGGAGGGATCATTCGGGTACACCGGGAAGCCTCTATGTCCTACCCGGACTCGAAGACATGCGATATCTGATGGTATTTCCGGCCCGTGAAATGGTGCAGCGTTTGCAGAGCATTCGCAGTCTTTCGATTGCGGACACCAAGGGGCGGCAGTTCGCCCGGTTGCTGGGATCGCAATCCCAGCTGGCTCCGTGGGATTCGGCCGGCCGGATTCGCGTGAATGACAGTTTATTGGAGCACGCCCAGTTCTCGGATCAGGTGGTTCTGATCGGGGCGATTGACCATTTTGAGTTGTGGAGTCCGGTGTTATGGAAACAGGCGGGGCTGAAGGCGGCCTCGGAACTGGGTGAAGCCGCCCGTTATGTGGGCTTCTAACCCGGCCAACCGGGAGGATTATCAATGCGAGGATCAACAGCCATATTAATGAAGTTGAACGGGTCTCTCACGGCGTGGCGGGACGCGTTGCCGTGGCGGCGGGCTTCCCTGCGGCGGGCTGATACGGTGGGCAATATGCTTGATTTTCGCCGTGTGGCTGGCGCGGGGCCGCGGATCATGAGCACGGTGGTGTGTCACCACACGATCCGCAACCCGGAGACCTTTCATGCATCAGGCCGTACTGCTCACTGAAGTGATGACCTGGCTCCGGCCCCGGCCGGGCGGGGTTTTTGTGGATGGAACTCTGGGCGGGGGTGGCCACACCGGGGCGATTGCCGAGGCGGTCGGCCCTTCAGGACGAGTGCTGACGATGGATCAGGATGCGGGTGCGCTTGATCGGGCCCGCCGGAATTTGGGTGAACGGGTGTCCCGGTGCACGCTGGTACAAGGCAGTTTTGCCCGGATGGATGAGCTGGCTACGGCCCATGGGTTCACGACGGTGGACGGGGTGCTGTTGGATATCGGGATTTCATCGGATCAACTCGATGATCCAGGACGCGGCTTTAGTTTCATGCGGGAAGGCCCGCTGGATATGAGAATGGATTTGAGCCGACCGGTTACGGCTGCGGATTTGTTGAATACGTTGGATGAGTGGGCACTGGCGGACCTCTTTAAGCGATATGGCGAGGAACCACGGGCCCGGGCGATTGCGGGACGGGTTGTACGGCAAAGGATGACCGAGCCTTTCCGATCCACCCGGCAGTTCGCGGATCTGGTGGAGGCGGTGTATGGCGGACGGCGAGGGCGGATTCATCCGGCGACGCTGGTGTTTCAGGCGCTCCGGATTGCCGTTAACGGTGAACTTGAAGCCTTGGAACAAGGCCTGGAGGCGGGTCTCCGGATTCTGGCACCGGGCGGAAGGATGGCGGTGATTTCCTTCCATAGTCTGGAAGACCGTCTGGTGAAACGATTTTTTGTGGAACATCAGGGGCGATTGGAGTCCCTGCCTGAAGGCGGAGCGAACTGGGTCGGAACGCTTCCGGAAATGAGAATTTTGACCCGGAAGCCGGTCATGGCGGCGGATGAGGAATGTCGGGAAAATCCGCGTGCGCGGTCGGCAAAACTGCGCGTGGCGGAACGAAAGGATTAGATGATGATCAAGAAAAATAGAAAAAAAACGCAAACTAAATTTCCCGTTCCCATTCCTCTGGTGGCCTTGGTGCTTGTGTTGGCGGGGCTATCCCTGGTCTATGTTTGTCTGCAATCCCGGACTGAGACCCTGGGCCGCGAAATCAAGCAGCTTGAGGTCGTTCGGGATCGTCTGCGCGATCAACTCGTCAGGAATCAGTGTGAGTGGGCACGATTGCAGTCGCCCTCCAACCTGGAGCAGGCCTTGAAATTGCACGGACTGGTCATGACCTGGCCTAACCGGGATCAGATTGTCCGTATTCGTTATGATGGATCGCTTGACACCCTGCGTGGCCTTGAAAGTCGTCAGGCGTCGCGTGTGGCGCGGGCTGACAGGATTGTGATGAATGTCAACTGAGACTCGGGGATCAACCAGATGTGTCATCATTGTGGTCCTGCTGGGCCTGGCGATGGTGGGACTGGTGATTCGCCTGGTGGTGTTGCATCTCGAAAATCCCGAACAGGATCGGGCTACCGCCGCCAAAACACGAACCTTCAAACAGACCCTTTCTGTTCCCCGGGGGCGCATTCTGGATGGGAGTTCCTCTGCCGGAATTCTGGCGCTGAACATAGGAGTGAAGGATATCTGGGCTGATCCTTCCCTTTTGATGGCAAGCAATCTTGTTTCCCGCACCGTAGCACGGTTGAGCACCCTATTGGAGTTCAATGTCGCCGAGGTGACGGAGCGGCTGTGCAGGACAAACAGCCGGTTCGCTTATATTGCAAGGTCGGTTCCGGAAGAGAAGGCTGATGAAGTGGCAAGTCTCAAGTTGCCCGGGATCCATAGGGATGACGCCTCCACCCGGTCGTATCCGCAGAATCTCCTGTTGTGCCAGGTGCTGGGATTTGTGAATAGCGACGGGGTCGGGTCATGGGGTCTGGAACAGCTCATGGAGAAGTATCTCAAGGGAAGCCCCGGCCTGATTGAAAGCCGACTGGATGGTCGCCGTCGGGAAATGATGGATCGCAGGATTCGCGAAGTCCCGGCCAAGGATGGCGCCGATGTGGTGCTGACGATTGATCAGAATCTCCAGTACATGGTTGAGAAAGCCCTGGATTCGGCGATGGAACGAAACCGCGCCCGGGCGGCCTTTGTCATTATGCAGCGGATCCGCACGGGTGAGATTCTGGCCATGGCCAGCCGGCCTGCGTTTGATCCCAACCGCTATCGTGAGGCCCGGGATCCACAGAAAATCAACCGGGCAATCAGCCATACGTATGAACCGGGCTCCACCTTCAAGGTGTCGGTCATTGCAGGCGCTTTGGATGCGGGGGTTGTGAAGCCGGAAACGATGTTCGATACCGAAAACGGACGCTGGCTTTATCAGGCGAGGATCCTGAGGGATTATCACGCCTATACCCGTCTGAATGTTGCGGATATCCTGAAGAAGTCCAGCAACATCGGCGCTGCCAAAATTGCGATCATGTTGGGCAATCAGCGGATGGATCAGTATCTTCGCGCCTTTCATGTCGGCAGCAAGTTGGGGATTGATCTTCCCGGGGAAGAGGGCGGCATTTATCCGCCCGTCGCCAAGTGGGCGCCCATCAGTTCAAGCCGGATTGCCATCGGGCAGGGAGTCTCGGTTACCGGGCTCCAGATGCTGAGCATTCTTTGCACGATCGCCAATGATGGGGTAGTGATGAAACCCTTCATCATCAAGCAGGTTGTTGCCGCCGATGGGACGGTGTTGTTGCGTCGGCAGCCCGAAGCGTTGCGTCGGGCGATTCGATCCGATACGGCCGCGTTGATGTGCTCTCTTCTGGCCCGTGTCTGTGAAGAGGGCGGAACAGGGACGAAGGCGGGGGTCGAGGGGTTTCGGGTGGCCGGAAAAACCGGAACCGCGCAAAAGGTGATCGGCGGGCATTATTCCGAAACGGATTACATGGCTTCCTTTGTAGGGTTTTTGCCTGCGGAAAACCCGGAAATCGGCATGATTGTGGTTTTTGATGAACCTCAGCCGCTTCATACCGGCGGGGCGGTTTCGGCGCCTGTGTTTGGGGAAATCGCGGAGCAGGCGGTGCGTTACCTGGGAATCCTTCCGGCTGAAGGGTCGGCTCCGGTACATCGCGCGGCCCCATCGACCAGCAATGAGACTTTCTAATGAAACTATCCGCACTGCTTAGTCAAATCAGTCACCTCGGAGTTCGAGGGACGGTGGACCGTCCTGTTTCGGGACTTGCCTATGATTCCCGGAAAGTTCTGGCCGACGGACTTTTTGTCGCCATTCCCGGCTCGAAACATGATGGGTTTGAGTACGTCGAGGACGCCGTCAAGCGCGGGGCGGGGGTGATTGTCTCGCCGCATACGCGTTCTCCCGGCCGTGATGTCACCCATGTCCAGGTTGAGGATGCGCGAGTGGCCCTGGCGGATCTGGCCAGGGAATTTTATGGGAATCCGAGTCGTGCTCTGAAGGTCATCGGCATCACCGGAACCAATGGGAAGACGACGACGGCCTTTATGCTCCGGGACAGTCTTGAGGCGGCCGGTCTGACTCCAGGGTTGATGGGGACAGTGCACTATGAAATCGGCGCACGTATTCTTCCGGCAACCCGGACCACGCCGGAATCTCTGGATGTCCAGTCGTATTTCGATCAGATGCGTCATGCAGGCTGTCACAGTGCGGTCATGGAAGTGTCGTCGCATGCGTTGGATCAGAACCGGGTGAGGGGGATTGATTTTGATGTCGTCGTGTTCACCAATCTCACCCGGGATCATCTGGATTATCATCAAACCATGGAACGATATTACGAAGCCAAGCGCCGTCTTTTCACCAGCCTGGGGCGGAGTGATAAGCCGGGGCTTGCGGTGATCAACCGGGACGATCCGTGGGGGCGCCGGTTGGCGGCGGAGGCCGATATTTCAGCAAAGGTCTTGACCTTTGGTTTGGATGAAGGTGCGGATGTATGGGCTTGCGATCTGGTGCTGGGACAGGCGGGTAGCGATTTTACGGTACGAAGTCCCTGGGGTGAAAGCCGTGTGCACACCCCGTTGCTGGGACGTTTCAATCTCCAGAACGCACTGGCGGCGTATGCCGCTGCCCGGGCAATGGGGTTGGAGGAAACGCCTGTGTTGCAAGGACTGGCCCGGCGAACTGCCGTGCCGGGTCGTTTGGAGGAAGTGTATACGGCGCGGGATTGGCGTGTCTTTGTGGATTACGCTCATACCGATGATGCGCTGGCCAATGTTCTTGAAACCCTGCGAGGCTTTACAAAAAATCGCCTGATTGTGGTTTTCGGATGCGGGGGGAATCGGGATCAGACCAAACGGGCTCCGATGGGCGCGGTGGCGGCACAGTTGGCGGATCTCTCGATCCTGACCTCGGACAATCCCCGCGATGAGGATCCCGCCGCGATTCTGGCCCAGGTTGTCGCCGGATTTGGTGATCGCTCGAATTATGAAGTGGTGGAAGATCGTTCAAAAGCCATTGAAATGGCCCTGATCATGGCTCGGGACGGGGATAGTGTTCTGATCGCCGGGAAGGGACATGAAATCACCCAGGAAGTCCGTGGCGCCTATCTGGTGTTTGATGACCGCCAGGTGGTGAGGGCACTTTTGAAGAAAATGGAAGGCGGATCATGACCCTGAATTTTGACGCCGATGAAGTGGCGCGATGGAGTGGCGGGCAGTGGATGTCCCGACCGTCAGTCCCCCTGTCCTCCATTGTTCATGACACTCGACAGGTGGTGCCCGGTGCCTTGTTTGTGGCGATTCTTGGAACGCGTTTTGACGGACATGCGTTTATCGGCGAAGCGGCTCAAAAAGGAGCCGGTGCGGCCCTGGTGTCCCGAAGTCGACGTGATGAATTTGCCTCTCTGAAGATTCCCTTGCTTGCCGTGGAGGATCCGGCTCGGGCATTGCGCGATATCGCCACCGGCTATCGACTCAAGCTGGGGCTTCCGGTGATCGGGGTTACGGGGAGCACCGGGAAGACGACGGTTAAGGAAATGATTGCCAGTTTGCTTCAGTCGGCCATGCCCACCGCCCGGACAAAGGGAAATTGGAACAACGAAATCGGTCTTCCCCTGAGCATTCTCGCGATTCCCCCGGAGTCACGGGCGGCGGTTCTGGAATTGGGAATCAGCCATCCCGGAGAGATGGCGCCCCTGTGTGCCATCGCCCGACCGGATTGGGGGGTGATTACCAATGTCGGGCCCGTGCATCTGGAATTCTTTGAATCTGTTGAGGCGATTGCCCGTGAGAAGGGGGAATTGTTCAGGAGTTTGCCCACCGGTGGAACGGCCGTGTTAAGCCTCGACGAACCCTGCCTCGGGCTACTTCGCGGTCTGGCGCGCTGTCGTGTGGTGACCACATCACTGAATCCGGAATCGGACGCTGACTATGTGCTGGTGAGGGCGGCCCGACAGGGAGGGGAGTGTGTGGTGGCGGATCGGATTGACGGCGGAATCCATACGTTCCGACTTCCGCTTCCCGGTGTCCACAATTGTCACAATGCCCTGCAGGCGGTGGCGGTCGCACGAGGGTTTGGCGTGTCATGGGACGGCATTGCGGCGGCATTTGAAGGCCTTGTGGCGCCGCCGATGCGGTGGGAATGCCGGGAGTGTGGCGGATTCACGATCATCAATGATGCGTATAATGCGAATCCCGTCAGCATGCAGGCCGCGCTTGACACTTTCAGGGACAGGGAAGGGTCCGGCCAGAAATGGCTGGCGCTGGGTGACATGTTGGAACTGGGTCCGGGCGAAATCGAGGCGCATCGGAACATTGGTCGTGCTCTCGCCGAGGGCCCGTGGGCGGGGTTGGTCACGGTGGGCGTGCTGGGCGCACGAATGGCGGAAGGGGCGCTGGCCTCCGGAATGCCTGCTGCGCGTGTTCATACCTGTGTAACGGTTTCGGAAGCTTCAGAATACCTGAAGGAAAGAATGGTCAAGGGGGATGTCCTGTTGATAAAAGCATCCCGTGGAAAGCGCCTGGAGGATATTATCCCCGGGCTGACAATGGGGACGGGGAAGGATTGAGGGAATGTTTTATTATCTGAGTTATCTCAGCAATTGGATGTCCGAGCTGCGGGTGTTTAAATACATCACCGTGCGAGCTTTTGCGGGTGCCGCGACGGCCTTTTTGATTTGCGTGATTTTGGGGCCGTGGGTGATTCGGCAACTCCAGCGCCTCAGGGTTCAGCAGTATGTCCGCAAGGAGGAATCAGCGCCCCTACATGACTTGCACAAGAAAAAAGAAGGCACGCCGACAATGGGCGGGATCCTGATCATCGGATCCGTTACGGTGTCCACCTTGCTGTGGGCGGTGCCGACCAATATTTTTGTGTGGCTGACCCTGCTGACCTTTTTGTTCATGGGAGCAGTCGGATTCATTGATGATTTTGCGAAATTGAAAGGGAAAAGCTCAAAAGGCCTGAGCGCCCGGGGCAAATCCGGACTCCAGCTTCTTTGGGCAGTATTGATGGGCGCGGCGCTGCTGGTGATTCCCGCGACCCGTGAGCATGCCCGGGAGTTGATGGTGCCTTTCCTCAAGGGGCCGCTGGTGACCGACATGGGGTGGTTTTTAGCCGTGGTCTTTGTCGTGGTGATCATCGTTGGCGCGAGCAATGCCGTGAACCTGACCGACGGGCTTGACGGGTTGGCGATCGGATGCACGAGTTCGGTAGCCGTGGCCTATCTGGTAATGGCCTATGTGGCCGGTCATCGTGCCTTTGCGGACTATCTGTTTCTTCCTCACATTCCGGGAAGCGGGGAACTGGCCGTGTTTTGCGGATGCCTGCTTGGGGGGAGTCTCGGGTTCCTGTGGTACAACTGTCATCCCGCGCAGGTGTTCATGGGTGATACCGGCAGTCTGGCGCTGGGCGGGGCCATTGCCATGGTGGCGATCCTGATCAAGCAGGAACTTCTTCTTGTGATTGTGGGCGGGGTGTTTGTCATGGAGGCGATGAGTGTCATTCTTCAGGTGGCTTCCTTCAAGTTGCGCGGCAAACGCATTTTTGCCTGTGCGCCCATTCATCATCATTTTGAAATTCGCAAGTGGAGTGAAACTCAGGTTACCATCCGTTTCTGGATCCTCTCCATCCTTTTCGCGCTCATTGGGGTGGCGACCCTGAAGATCAGGTAAAAAGGGGTTAAGGGGTTCAGTCAGAGGAGCTCAAAATTCATTGATAGTAGAAATCTCATGCACGGCCAGCTTAACCCCTTAACTCCTAAACCCCTGATCCCCTCCGTAAAGACGGCGCTGGTTCTCGGTCTGGGTTCCAGCGGGGACGCCGCAGCGAGACTGCTGCGGCGGCAGGGGGTGGCGGTCACTCTTTTGGATGCCGGCTCGGGCGCGGCTCTGGACGCGAAGGCGCGTGTCTTGAGAGAGGCGGGATGCATCGTCAGCCTCGGATCCCGCGCCTTGCCGGAAGGCGACTACGGCCTGGTTGTGGTGAGTCCCGGAATACCAATGGAGGATCCGTGGATTGTGACCCTGACGCAACGCGGGATTCCGGTCATTTCAGAGCTCGAGCTTGGGTGGCGGTTTTGTCGCAGTCGCGTTCTCGCGGTCACCGGATCCAATGGAAAAAGCACGCTGGTAAAACTATGCCGTGAGGCGCTTGAACAAGATGGCTTCACGGCGGTCGCCGGCGGGAATTACGGAATCCCCCTTTCGGTGCTGGTGTGCGAGGAGTCGGCGCCGGACTGGATTGTGGTGGAAGTGAGCTCCTTTCAACTTGAGACGGTGGATCAGTTCGCCCCCGATGCCGGCATTCTTTTGAACCTCAACCCCAACCACCTCGACCGGCATGGCTCCATGGAGGTGTATTTGAAACTGAAGGCCCGGCTTTTTGCGCGGATGACGGGCGGGCAGGTTGCCGTGATGTCCGAGACGGCGCCGGGGATCATCCGGGAGGCGATTCCCCGGGAAGCGCATCGGGCGACTTTCGGGCTATCGGAAGCCGCCGCCTTCCGCTACTCACGGGGATTTATTACCGGGCCTGGGTTGGTGCATCCCGTTTCCGTTGAGGGGACTGTTTTTGACAATGAAGTCATGGGGGTAACGGCGGCGGCCTGTGTGGCGGCGCTGGTCGGAGCCGGGCTTTCCCCGGAGGGTGTGACGGCGGCAGCGCGCCACTTTGAGCGGTTGCCCCACCGCATGCAAACGATCGCGACGGTTCGGAATGTGACGTTTGTGAATGACTCCAAGGCAACCAATTTGGCGGCGCTGTCGGCCGGCCTGGGAATGGCGTGCGGACCCGTGCGCCTGATCGCGGGGGGCTTGCTTAAGGAAAAAGACTTGGATTCGGTGAAAAATAATCTGGTCAAGCGGGTGCGCGGTGTCTACATTATCGGGAAATATTCGCAGGTCATGGCTTCCGCCTGGAAGGACGCTGTCCCCTGTGTGATATGTACGGATTTGAAAGAGGCCGTTCAGCGGGCGTGGAAAGATGCCCAAGCGGGTGAGTGGGTTCTTCTTTCACCGGGCTGTGCGAGTTTCGACCAGTTTAAAAGTTTCGAGGATAGAGGCGAACAGTTTATCAATATTGTAAGAGACATTGAAAAAGGAGACATGATTGTGAAAAAGGCGCGGATGATGGGGTCGATGGTGGTGGTGGCAGGTGGTTTAATGTTGAGCGCGGGTTGCGGAACAACCAAGGTTGATTCCTCCGCAGTCGAACCGGTGGTGATGCCGCCGATGACGGAAACGGTTGCCCCGGTGATCAAAGTTGAGGAAGTGAAGCAGCCGGTTGCCGAAGTTCAAACCAAGACCTATGTGGTCAAGTCAGGCGACAGCATCGGGCTCATTGCCAAGCGGTTCAAGGTTCCGTCCAAGGATATCCTGAGCCTGAACAAGATCACCAATGCAAATAAGATTCGTATTGGCCAGAAATTGACACTTCCGGGTTATGTTGATCTGGGCGCCCCGGCTCCGGCCAAGACGGCCAAGGCCAAGAAGGTCGTCAAAGTGGCCCTCAGTGGTGACGTCTATGTGGTGAAGTCCGGTGATACACTGGGACACATTGCGGTGGCTCATAAGACCACGGTTCGCGCGATCAAGCAGGCGAACGGCCTGACGAGCGACAAGGTGCACATCGGCCAGAAGCTTGCGCTTCCCAAGGGTGCGGCAAAGGTTGAGAAGGCTCCTGCGGTGGAGGGTGCGGCTCCTGGGGAGACTGCGGTTCCGGCGGTGGACGGTACGGTGCCTGGTCCGGTGGAGGTCGTTGCGCCTGCTCCCAAGTCGAACGAAGTGCTGCATGTTGTCGAGCCTAATCAGGATTTGAGCTCCATTGCCATGATGTACGGAGTTCGAGCCGAGGAAGTGATCCAGTTGAACAGCCTGTCGTCTCCCGATGTAAAGGTCGGACAGACATTGAAAATTCCGCCGCCTGCTGAGTGATGCGGAAAACGCCCACCATATTAGTGGGCATCGTTCTTTTGTTGCTGGCGCTGGGCATCGTTATGTTGGCCAGCGCCAGTTCTGTTAAAGGGAACGCTGTCTACAAGGACGCGAACTACTTCCTGATCCGGCAGCTGGTCTGGTTGGCGGCGGCTCTTGTGGCGGGCGGAATTACGGCGTCCATCGATTATCACCGCTGGCCCCGCTGGTGGATTCCCATCTCGGTTTTTGCGGGATTGTTTTTAGTGCTTGTTCTGATTCCCCATGTGGGCGTCAAGATCAACGGGAGCTACCGCTGGCTCAGGATCGGAAGCTTCAGCGCCCAGCCTTCCGAGTTTTCAAAGTTTGCCATGGTGATCATGATGAGCACCTGGATGGCCAAAAGTGGAGCCAGAAGCGGAACCTTCCGGGAGGGAGTTCTCAAGCCGGGGTTGTTGCTGGGGCCGTTGTTAGGGCTTGTTTTTCTGGAGCCGGATTATGGAACCACCATTCTGCTTGCCGTGGTGGGATGTTCCATCATGTTTTCCGGGGGGAGTCCCCGCCGGTATCTGGCCTTGGGCATCGTGGTCGGACTTATTGGATTTGCGTTTGCCGTCATGCATGATCCGGTTCGGGCGGGACGAATTCTGGCGTTTATTGAGCCGGATAAATATCCGGCAGCGGCGTACCATCTTCAGCAGTCTGAGCAGGCGTTTACGCTGGGCGGAGTCTGGGGCGTTGGCCTGGGGGAGAGTCTTCAGAAACATTTCTACCTTCCTGAAGCGCACACGGATTTCATTCTGGCCATTATTGGGGAAGAATTGGGGTTGGCGGCCACCGTTCTCGTGGTTCTTCTTTTTGCGGGATTTTTGGCGTGCGGAACGGTGATCAGTTTTCAGGCACCCGATCCTATTGGACGGTTGATGGGGCTCGGGTTTACCTTGATGACGGCGATCCAGGCCACAATCAATGTGGGAGTGGTGACCGGATGTCTTCCCACCAAGGGGTTGGCTCTGCCGTTCATCAGTTACGGCGGTTCCAGCCTTATTGTCTCGATGATGGGGGTCGGGGTTTTGTTGAACATCGCCCGTCAGGGTGTGGTGACAGAGGAACGCGCTGTTAATCTGGCGGTTCGGGACAAGGGTCGCTGGCTGTAGTAAGGGCAAGGGAACCACGATATGAGGTGAATGATGACGGATTCCAAAAAAACTCCGGATGTTGAGGTGATGGGGCAGGAGAAATCCGAAAAGACGGATAATAAGACGATTGTGCCAACCCGGTTCGTCTTTCCCAATACCCTGCCGATTCTGCCGTTGCTGAACCGGCCGCTGTTTCCCAAAATGATGGTTCCGTTGAGCGTGGATGATGACGTGTTGAAGGCCATGCTTGCCGCCACGGCGGCTTCGTCCTCCAAGTTCATCGGTTTGGTACTGGCTCGAAATGAGGGCGAGAGCGAGGAGCGCCATATCCCCCGGAAAGCGGCGGATCTTTATTCGGTGGGTGTCATCGCAGAAATTCTCCAGACCAGCCAGCCTTCTCCGGAGGGGCCCATCCAGATCATGGTCGGCATCCTGGAACGCTTCAAAATTACCCGGGTGGTGAGCGAGGATCCGCATGTCGTGGTTCATGTCGATTATATCGTTGAGACGGAGATGTCTGAGAATGATGAGCTTCGCGCCTATTCGCTGTCCATCATCATGGCAATCAAGGAACTGCTTCAGCTCAATCCGCTTTTCAAGGAGGAGCTTAACCTTTTCCTGAGCCGGTCGAATATCAAGGAACCGGGACGCCTGGCGGATTTTGCAGCCGCCATGACGACCGCCGCCGGGAAGGATCTCCAGGAGGTGCTCGAGGCCTTCAGCATCCGCGTCCGGATAGAGAAGGTACTGCTGCTGCTCAAGAAGGAAATCGACATCTCCCGTATCCAGGTCAGGATCAACAAGAGCATCGAGGAGAAGGTCTCCAAACAGCAGCATGATTTCTTCCTGCGCGAGCAACTCAAAGCGATCAAGAAGGAACTGGGTCTCGTCAAAGAGGGCAAAGAGACGGAACTGGATGAGTTCAAGGAGCGGCTGACCAAACTGACACTGACGCCCGAGGCGAATGAGCGGATTACCGAGGAAATGAATAAACTCGGCATCATGGAGCCCCATTCTCCGGAATTCACGGTCAGTCGGAATTATGTGGACTGGCTGACATCCCTGCCCTGGGGCGTGTTCAGCAAGGATAGCTATGACATCAAGAAAGCTGGCGGGATCCTGAACAACGACCACTATGGGTTGGAAGATGTCAAGGATCGGATCCTGGAGTTCCTGTCTGTGGGTATTCTCAAGGGGAATATTTCCGGATCCATCATTTGTTTTGTCGGGCCGCCCGGAGTGGGCAAGACCTCCATTGGCCAGTCCATTGCGCGGAGTATCGGGCGGCAGTTTTACAGGTTTTCCGTCGGGGGAATGCGTGATGAGGCTGAGATCAAGGGACACCGTCGGACCTACATCGGTGCCATGCCGGGGAAATTTCTTCAGGCCATCAAGGTCTGCAAGACCCAGAACCCGGTGATCATGCTTGATGAGGTGGATAAGATCGGGGCGAGCTATCACGGTGATCCCGCCTCAGCCCTCCTGGAAGTACTGGATCCCGAGCAGAATAAGGACTTCCTGGATCATTATCTGGATGTCCGGTTCGATCTGTCGAATGTGCTGTTCATCTGTACGGCCAACCAGCTCGATACGATCCCCGCGCCGCTGCTGGATCGCATGGAGGTGATCAAGCTGGCTGGATACATCCTGGAGGAGAAGGTTCAGATTGCCCGGAAATTCCTGATTCCCAAGCAATTGAAAGCGCATGGAATGACGTCGAAACAGCTTGAAATCAATGACGCGGCACTTCGGGAGATTATTGACGGCTATGCCCGGGAGCCCGGTGTGCGCGGGCTTGAAAACCACATCAAGAAGATCTGCCGAAAGGCGGCAAAACAGATTGTGGAGAATAAAACTAAGCGGGTGACCGTGACGCTCAAGACGTTGAATGAGTATGTCGGAAAGCGTCTTTTCTCGGAGACGGATCCCTACAAGAAGCCGCGGGTCGGTGTTGTCATGGGGCTGGCGTGGACGTCACTGGGTGGATCCACCCTGTATGTCGAGGCGACTCGGGTTGAAGCCAAGAACGCAGGATTCAAGCAGACCGGACAACTGGGCAGCGTTATGGTGGAATCATCAGAAATTGCCTACACGTATGTGCGATCCCTTCTGAACGGGGTTGTCGGAGCCAAGGAGTTCTTTGAGAAAAACTTTGTTCATTTGCATGTGCCTGCAGGCGCCACGCCCAAAGACGGTCCCTCCGCCGGGATCACGATGGCCACGGCCCTGTATTCATTGGCGTTGAACAAGCCCATCCGGGCTCACTACGCCATGACTGGTGAATTGACCCTTACCGGCTTTGTCCTGCCCATTGGCGGGTTGAAGGAAAAGACCATTGCCGCCAAACGTGCCGGGGTCGTGGATCTCATCTTTCCCTTCGAAAACAAAAAGGATTTCGATGAGCTTCCCGCTTACATTCGTAAAGGCTTAAAACCGCATTTTGTCCAATCCTTCAAGGATGTGGTGAAGTTGTGCTTTGCGTGAAGAAAACTATTTTCGGGGTAGGGGGAGTGCTGATCGCGGGGGTGACGATCGGGCTGATGGTGATGGTCAGGCTTAATCCGGAACCGTCCTCCGGCTTCACAGGATCCCGAAGTTGCCGGAGCTGTCATGAGAGCTTCTATCAGAAGTGGTCAACCTCGCACCACGGACTGGCCATGCAGCCTTATACCCCCGCCTTTGCCCGAACCAATTTGCTCCCCCAGACGGGCGCGATTTCGATTGGCGGGAAAGCCTATCGCTATCTCATGGAGCGCGGCGTGGTTCGTGAAACCGGACCGAGAGGAACCCGCGATTATCGGATGGTTCATGTCATGGGCGGGAAGAATGTCTTCTATTTCCTCACGCCGTTGGATCGGGGAAAACTCCAGGTCTTGCCCCTCGCGTTCGATGTGAAGAAGAAAATCTGGTATGACAATCCGGGAAGCGGGGTCCGGCATTTCGCTGGACGGCAGGATGAGGCGCTGGATTGGACGGACCGGCTCTATACCTTCAATACCGCTTGTTTCGGGTGTCATGTGAGCCAGCTTGCCACCCGCTATGATATCACCAAGGATGCGTATCACACCATCTGGACCGAGCCGGGTATCAATTGTGAAACCTGTCATGGGCCGGGTGATGAGCATGTTCGTGTCTGCCAGGCGGCGCCCACCAATCAGCCGCCCAAGGATCTGAAGATCATCAGCACCACGGGCATGACCCCTGTGCAACGCAATGATCTTTGCGCTCCTTGCCACGCGAGACTATCGCCTCTTACGGGAGCTTTTACGCCTGGTAATCGTTTTTTCGACCACTTTGACCTCGTGGGTCTGGAGCATCCGGATTTTTATCCTGACGGACGTGATCTGGGGGAAAATTACACCATGACCGGATGGATGTTGAGCCCCTGTGCTCGGAAAGGAACACTTGATTGCCTCCACTGCCACACCTCGAGCGGCCGGTATCGCTTCTCCGGAGCCGACGCCAACAAGGCCTGTAGCTCCTGTCATGAGGCTCGCGTTAAGGAAGGATCCGCCCATACTCATCACGAACCCGGCTCCAAGGGAAGTGAGTGTGTGTCATGCCATATGCCTACAACCTCCTTTGCCAACATGCGCCGCAGTGACCATTCTATGCGGCCTCCCATGCCCGAGTCAGCCATCGCCTTCGGGTCAACACTGTCCTGCCTGAATTGCCACCCCGACAAGACGGCCGCCTGGGCTCTGGATGAGGTTCGGGAGTGGCATCCGGAAAGCAAGGTGGCGGCCCCCACTCTGTATTGGGCAGGACTCATTGAAGCGGCGCGTCGGGAGGACTGGACACGCCTTCCGGAAATGCTTCATTACATTCAACGGACAAACCGGGAAGAGGCCGTATCGGCCGCGTTGCTACGTCTTTTCGGGACTTGTCCGGATGCGGCCAAGTGGCCGGTGTTGAAGACGGTGGCGCTGTCGGATCCTTCGCCCTATGTGCGTGCGGCCGCGGTTGAGGCGTGTCAGGGGAACTTGGTGCCTGATGTGGTGGCGGTGTTGCTGAAGGCGGTTCGGGATGAATACCGGCTGGTTCGTGTGCGGTCAGCTCTGGTGCTGGCGGCATTGCCACGCGAAAGTCTGGGCGTTGGGGATTGTGCGGCGCTCGACAAAGCGACGGCTGAACTGGAAACGTCGCTTCGTATCCGCTCGGATGATGCCGGAGCCCACTATAACCTCGGAAATTATCATGTGGCGCGACGTGACGTCACCAATGCCCTGGGCGATTATGAAGCCTCCATTCAGTTGCGGGGCGATTTTCTGCCGGCACGGGTCAACCTGTCCTCATTGTTGAACTCGTTGGGTCGGAACGAGGAGGCGGAGCGGCACCTTCGCGAGGCCGTGCGCCTTGCCCCCAGCAATGCCGCAGTCCGCCTCAACGTTGCCCTGTTGCTGGGCGAAGTCGACCGGTTATCGGAAGCCCGTTCGGAATACCTGAAGGTGCTTCAACTCGAGCCCACGAATGCCGTGGCCGCGTACAACCTGGCCGTTATTGCGGGGGCCTCCAGTCTTGTGGACGCGATCCGGTGGTCTGGCAAGGCGACGGCGTGGCGCCCTCAGGAACCCCGTTACGCCTACACGCATGCCTATTATCTCATGATTGCGGGAAACCCCCTGTCGGCAGCGACGGTTTTGCAGGAACTTCTTGCGAAAAATCCCGGATATACGGAAGCCCGTCAGCTGTTGCGTGAATGCCAGAGGGCGGCGGCGAGCCGTCCTTGAGGATCGTTGTGTTTTTCCTATCGGCAAAGTTCTTGATTCGGAAAGTTTGACGTCTATACTCCATGGGCGTGTTGTATTGCATCGCCGGGGAGATTTCGACCGGACAGTCTAACTCAGGAGACCATCATGAAAAAAGTTCTGATTCCGACCAAGCTCGACAAAGTCGCCCATGAGATTCTCAAGGCCAACGGCCATTACGAGGTTCATCAGGATGACGGCGGTGATGTGGTGGCGCTGGCCGCCAAGCACCCGGACGCCTATGCCCTGATTGTCCGTAGCGAGGCGGTTACCGCCGAGATCATGGACAAGCTTCCCCTGCTGAAGGTTGTGATCCGTGCGGGGGCAGGCTACAACACCATCGACATCAAGACGGCCCGGAAAAAAGGCATTGATGTGATGAATACCCCCGGCGCGAATTCCAATGGCGTGGCCGAGGAAGTGATCGCCCTGATGCTGGCCGATGCCCGTCACGTGATCAAGGCCGATGCCTCCTGCCGCGCTGGCGATTGGGAGAAGAAGGCGTTCATGGGGCGAGAAGTGGCCGGAAAGATCGTGGGCATTGTGGGTCTCGGCAATATCGGGCGCCTGGTGGTAAAACGATTGTCGGGATTCGACTGCAAATTTCTGGGCTATGATCCCCTGATTTCCGCCGAGCGGGCGGCGGCCATGGATGTGGAATTGGTTGATCTTGAAACGTTGTTCAGTCGGGCGGATTATATTTCCCTGCACATCCCTGAAACCCCCGAAACCAAGAAGCTGGTGGGCGTCAAACTTCTGAGTCTGATGAAGAAGGGGGCGACCATCATCAACTGCGCCAGGGCGGGTGTGATTGATGAGGATGCCTTGCGCAAAACCAAGGCGGAAAAGGGGTTGCGATTCCTGAATGATGTCTACCCTAAGGATGAGGCCGGGCCGAAGACGGTTGTGGATATAGCCGATATCATGGTTCCCCATCTGGGCGCCAGCACGAAAGAAGCGAACGCCATGGCGGCTCGTCGATCAGCCGAGCAGTTGATCGAGTTGGATGAGAAGGGGGTCACATCCTACATCGTCAACCGCGATATTCCAGAGGGCTTGGACGAGGCCTATTGTATGCTGGCCAATACCATTGCCCGTGTTGCCCTCCATGTCATGGGGAAGGACGCAAACCTGAAACAGATCGAGACCAGTTGTTACGGTTCGCTTAAGCCCTACGGTGATTGGCTGATTGTTCCGGTGGTCTCTGCGCTCTGGAACGAATTCGACCGGTCCATGGATTCCAAGGCGGCGCAGCATTTCCTGAAAGGGCGCGGAATTGACTACCAGAATCGTGAGACGGATGCGAAGAAGGGGTTTGCAAATTCCATGACGGTGGATCTGACTGGAAGCGTTGATGTGTCAACCTTGCGGCAGGTGAGCGTTCGCGGAACCGTGGCCGAGGGCACCATCATGATTTCCCGGATCAATCAGTTTGAGAAACTTTATTTTGAGCCGAGCGGGCATGTGGTCTGTTTCCAGTACAAGGATCGGCCGGGCGTGGTGGGTCATGTGGGGGCGGCTCTGGCGGATGCCAGCCTGAACATCGAGGATGTCCGGCACTCACATCATCCCCAGACCGATCAGTCCATGGCCATCTTCAGGCTCAATGCTCCGGCTCCAGCCGCCGTGATTCAGAAGATCGCCCGTGAAATCAAGGCCGTTATGGCCTTCGGTGCCACCCTGTAACGGCGCAGACGGAAAGAGAAGACTGACCACGGAGGAGACGGAGGGTTGAGGGAGAGGAAGAGAAGGAAAATGTTTACGGCATTTTATGCGGCGGGAGTACCCGCCACATAAAATGCCGCAAACACCGTCCCCGGAGGAAGAGCAGACGAGGAAGGTTTTAATCGTGCGAAGCGCCACTGGAGTGGCCTGCTTTTCCCCTATTCCTCACGGGAGGTGTTTTGCGATTTTTCAAAATGGTGTACCCGCCATTTTGAAAGATCGCAAAACATTTTCTTCCTCTCCCTCAACCCTCCGTCGACTCCGTGGTAGATCGTCTTATTCCGCTTCGGGGAAGAGCATGGAATTGCTGAATTCGAGGTGGAAGTCGGGGTCGAGCGATAGATCGACATGGCGGACTTGTCCGACTACCCGGGCTGCGTAGTCTTTTTCCTGAGTTGAAAGCAGAACCCGCTTGGCTCCAAAGGATGAGGTGTTGCCCACGAAGCGGATCTTGTCGCAGGGGATGGGCGGTAGCATGCCAATGCGGCGGGCATGATTCCGCCGGATGAAATTGCCGAAGCCGCCCGCCAGCAGGATGGCCCCCAGCTGTGAGGCCTCAAGCCCCGCCATTTTCAGGAGAATGTTGATTCCAGCTCGAATGGCGGCATTGGCCAGTTGCAACTCCCGGATGTCGCGTTGATAAAGAAAAATGGGGGAGCCGGTGGCTGATTCTGTTTTGGGGACGAGTAGAAAATGGGTTTCCCCCTTGTCCGCCACCAGTCGGTCACGCAGCGCGGAGGGCAGTGTTGCCGGAATCTCATCGGGCGGCAGAATCCGACCGGTGACATCCAGAATCCCGACCCGCAACAGCTCTGCCGCGATGTCAATCAGACCCGTTCCGCAGAGACCGGCCGGCTTTGTGTTTCCGATGACGTTGAGTTTGACGTCCCCGTCGAGGATGACTTTCTCGATGGCACCACTTGTTGCCCGCATGCCATTGGTGATACGGGCGCCCTCAAAGGCCGGGCCGGCTGCCACGGAGGTGGCCAGCAGTAACGAGCCGTGTTTCAGGACAATTTCCCCGTTGGTTCCGATATCCACCAGAAGGGTGGGTTCCGTGGTGCGGTCGAGGCGGGTGGCGACAATGCCGGCTGTGGTGTCGCCCCCGACAAATCCCCCGATCTGCGGGAAGACGGTGATTTTGGCGCAGGGATGGACATGAAGTGGAAGATCCCTGGCGGTAAATTCGAGTGCATCCCGGAAGGCAGGGGTAAAGGGGAGTTCCCCCAGCGCCGAGGGATCAATTCCACAGAGCATTTGCTGCATGGTGGTGTTCCCGGCGAAGACGACCTCATAGACGGACAGGCGGCTGATGCGGGTTTTCCGTTCCAGTTCGTCAATGATCCGGTTGATTCCGTCCAGAATAGCCGACTGCAGTTGCATCAGTCCGCCCTTTTCACCCCGGCATTTTTGGATTCGCGAGATGACGTCATCTCCGAACGAGGTTTGTGGATTGACCCGTGCGGCGACCGCGATATCGATTCCTGTCAGGAGATCCACCAGGGTTCCCACCAGAGTGGTGCTGCCAATGTCAAAAGCAATTCCATAGCAAGAGGATGAGGTGTCGCCGGGTTCCAGGGCGATTACATCCTGATCCGCTTGGACGACAGTCAGGAGGCCGTTGGAGGAACGCAGGACATTCGGCAGGGATTGGAGCGCCAAAAAGGTCAGTGGCACTGAGACTCCTGCAGCCTGAAGGCGTTCGAGATCGGAGCGGGTTTCGTGAGGGGAGAGAGGCGGAATTTGAATGACTGTTTTGCGGACGCGCGGGTTGACGTCACGCGTCTCGCCGGTGTCACCGGTCAGGATTTTCTGATGGGTTTGAAACAGGGAGTTTTCCGGGATTTCGATGGTGATCGGGCCCGTAATGCGGGCTAAACAGGCCAGGCGGAATCCCTCCTCGGTGCGAGCTTTTCCAAGAGCCGTGAGTTCCTGTTCCGTTGCCGGGCACTTTCCGTTTCGGATCAGGATGATACATTTGGCGCATTTTCCCGTTCCACCGCAGGGGGTGTGAATGATGAATCCAGCCAGGGCGGCGGCCTCAAGAATGACGGTTCCGGGCAGGGCGTGAACGATCCGTCCGGAGGGCTGAAAGATGATTTTAACTTCCTTGCTCATGGGCCGCGGCTTTTGGAGGAGGCTTTCATCAGCCACTGGCCGCGTTCAAATCCCTGCCCTTCGACGGGTTTTGCGTAGGAAACCTTGTCATCAACCTGGATAATCCTGACGGTTCCTATTTTGGTTCCGGGAACGAAGGTCAGAATATCACCGGTGGTGGGGTCGGTTACCGGTTCTGCCGGGCCCCGGACTGTGTACTCGGTATCGACCCGGAAATCCCGGTCTTTTCCGCCGTTGACGAAAAGAATGCCATTCCGGAGGCAGCTCACCATCGGGCGCCAGCGGGTTTCAGGCATATCCCGGCTCAGTTGCTTGACTCCGCCATAAATGGCGCGGGCCGTGGCCCTGCCTAGCGGAGTTTCAAAAAAGATATCCCCTCCGAACGAAACGCCCTCGTAGGAGGCCTTGACGAAGGCCTCGCTGGTTCGAACGATTCCCGCGCTTTGGACGGCACTCAGGATTTGGCCGGTCTCCACATCCACGAGAGTGAGGGTGAGCGCTACGCGGGCGGTATGGCTGCGACCGAGCAGGAAAAGAGTGCGGAGAAATGAGAGGGAGAAACTGCTCCCGCCTGTATGGGAGAAATCATTCACCACTCCGCGAATCAGGTATTGCGCATTTTTCATGCGGCCGAGCTGGGTTTTTCCCTCCGGCCGGAAAAGCCCGCTCTGTTGACGGCTCAATTCGCCTGATATTTTTTCAAAATGTTGTCGTTCAACAACGACAAAATTACGCGACAGAACCAGTTCCGAAACCAGGAGATCCGCCATGCCGTCGCCCAATTTCCATTGTCCGTCAAACCCGGCGCGGTTGTCGAAGGAGGTCACGGCCACTACCGGAGCATGCCGTTCTTCCGGGAGAGGGGGAATCGAATCCACCAGGGTCATGTTGCATCCGGCGAACAGAAGCCCGAGGGCAACGCTCACCATGGCTTTTTCAGGTGCTTTCATTGAAGTCATTATGTCTACACCAATCGACCCGGGTAAAACAACTCATTTAACCCGGGAATCAGGGTGGGAAGCGCATCTTAACTTGATTGCATGGTTTTTTGCGTGGTATACAGAGCCACCTGTTTGGAGGAAAAATGAAATCATCATTGATTGAGACGCTTGACGGGCAATTTTCGGTTCCGCTCTCCTGTATGAGGAAAATCAGGAGTTTTGTGGCGAAGGAAATGGACGCCGGGCTCGCCGGCCGGAAAAGTTCGATTGCGATGCTGCCCGCTTATTGTGATGCTGCGAGCGGCCGGGAGCAGGGGCGTTATCTGGCGCTGGACCTCGGGGGCACCAATTTCAGGGTCATGCTGGTGGAACTTCCCGGTTTCGGGAAACCGCCCCGGGTTGTTGCCGAGGCCAAGTATCGGCTGACCCCGGGACAGATCACCGGAACCGGAACCGCGCTTTTTGGGGTGATTGCCGGGTATCTCGGGAAATTTCTCAAGGATCATGCGATTACCTCTGAAATCGCGCTGGGGTATACCTTTAGTTTTCCCGTTCAACTACTGGGAATTGATGAGGGTATTCTCATGAAGTGGACCAAGGATTTTTCGGCGTCCGGTGTTGTGGGGAGGAAAGTCGTGGCGATTCAGCGTCAGGCGCTCGTTCAAAAAAAAGTGCGTAACGTGAACATTGTCGCTCTGGCCAATGATACCGTGGGGACATTACAGGCTCAGGCCGTTCTGGATCCGGATTGCGGAATGGGCGTTATTTTGGGAACCGGATTCAACATTGCCGTGCGTGTGGCCAGTCGACGGATCAGGAAAGAGACCGGCGCTTATCGCGGCAAAAGCATGATCATCAACATGGAGACCGGAAATTTCAATAAAGTCCTCCCCCGGAATCACTATGACCGGCGGGTGGATATGGATTCCGGGAATGTGGCACACCAGTTTGCTGAAAAAATGATTGCCGGGAAATACCTGCCGCAACTGGTCAGGTTGGTGGTGCTGGACCTGATCCGGAAGGATCATTTTTTTGACGGCCATGTGCCGACGGTGTTCTGCGACAAGGAATCGTTTAAAGGTTGGCATATGGATGTATTCGAGGCTGGCTCCAAGGAGGCGGTTCAGAAACTTTCACAGGAATTGTTTGGCAGGGAGCTGACCCCGGTGGAGCGGCGGGTGATGGCCCGGGTGTGCCGACTGGTTTCGCGGCGTTCCGCCCGCATCGCGGCCGCGTTGATTATCGGTGCGCTGACGCGGTTGGAGCGCCGCTCGAAGCAGCGGATGGTCGTGGCGGTGGACGGCTCTCTTTTTGAGAAATATCCCGGTTACAGCCGGGTGCTGGCCGCCGCGATTCGTGAGTTGGCCGGTCCGGCAGGAAAAGGGATCCGTTTGAAATTAACCAAAGACGGTTCAGGAATCGGTGCCGCTGTCATTGCCGCTGTGGTGGCCTCAGGGAACACGAATTTGGTTCGGTGAATTCGATCATGAAGATTCAACGGATTATCCACTTGATGATGGGGATGATTCTGAGTTTATGGATGACTGCGCCACTGCTGGCGCAACAGGCGAAGTTTTGCGCCGCGCCCGTTCCGGATCAGGCGGCTTCTGTGGAGGCCGAATGGAGTAACCCGCTTCCTCCCGGACGGTTGAACCTGGGGCTCCACTTTGGCGACCAGCAGACGGAAACCTCCGGAGATATTCTGGCACCCATCATCCCGTTCGAGTCCGGCCTGATGTTCGTCAATCCGCGCGGAACTTGGAACGACAGCGACGGCCAGGAATTCAACCTGGGGCTGGGGTACCGCCATCTTTTCCCGAATCGCAACATCATCATTGGCGGCAATCTGTTTTATGACCTCCGGAATACCTCCCTGGACAACACGTTTAACCAGTTCGGATGTGGGTTGGAATTCCTGAGCACCTGGGTGGATGCCCGCGTGAATGCGTATTTACCCGAGACGGGGAAGAAGACGTCGGATCAATACGCCACCGCGGCGTCGAAAACCCAGGAGCAGGAGAGTTATTGGTACGCGCCGACCGGGCAGGGGCATTTGATCACGCAGTATGGCTATGACGTCACCTCCACCTATGATGTGAAGACATTGCAGCATTATCAGATTGCAGAGCAGGCCATGGATGGATTTGACGGTGAAATCGGTGTTTTGTTGCCGATTCCGGGTGTCAACGATTTTGCCGATGTTAAAGTGTTTGCGGGATATTATGACTATAATGCCCACTATGGTGATGACATCACCGGCATGAAGGGACGTCTGGAGATCAAGCCGATGCCCTCGCTCTATCTGGATGCGGCCTGGTTTGAGGACAGAGCGCTTCTGGGTTCGAAGTATTCGATAGGAGTCCGACTCTCGGTTCCCTTTGATCTGGCGAACCTGAGTCGCGGCAAGAATCCGTTTGTCGGAGCCCTGGATGGATTCAAGCCCGGTGCCGTGAAGGCGCCCTTTGCCTCCCGCATGACGGAAATGGTGGTTCGTGATCTACATATTCGAAGCGATATGTCCGATCCTGTGGAAGTGGTGTCGGATCGCCGGACCCTGGAAAAGAAAATGACGAGTCTCGACCGGAAGGATTTCAATCTGGTGCTGGCGTCGGGGGTGACCTTTGTGGATGATGATAACCTGAGCGGTGTGGAGGATGGTTCCTGGGAGAACCCCTATCGCCAGATCAATACGGGTGTCCAAAGCGCGATTGGGACGATGGTCTATGTGCGGGATGCGACTCGGCAGTATTATGAAAATGTGGTGTTGCGCGATGGTCTAACGCTGTGGGGCAGCGGCGCTCGGATCTACGGGCAGGGTGACCGGTATCTTGGCGGAATCTATCCTATTGTGAACGGCATGGGAACGGGTTCCGCCATTACGCTGGCCAATAATGTGACGGTAACTGGGTTTTACATTACCCAGCCGAATGCTTTCCGTCCTGAGTCCAATGAGCCTGCCTCGAAGGCAGCCGGAATCTACGGCAAGAATGTAACGGGTGTCAGTGTTTGTCGTAACATTATCAGTGGAAGCCTGGAGTCTGGCGTCATGCTTCGATCCGATTTTATGCCCTCGCTCCACGCCAAAATTTCAGACAACCGGATTGAAGGTATGAGGGGGAACGGGATTGATGTGTTGTCCGACGGGACGACCGAGGTTGACTTGACGCTGGAAAACAACAGTGTCACAGGATCGGGGGGAAGTGGCGCTTTCCTGATTACACAGGGGGGCGATACCTTTCGAGCGTTAGTGTCGGGTGTCTATTCCCAGAACTTATTGGACGGCGTCAGTGTCGAAGCCAGCAACAATAAAAAGGCCGTTGCGGTGTTTGTTGATACGAAGGTCAACGGAAACGGCAGAGATGGTATTCGAGCGAGCGTTTCGGCAACATCGCCTCATCTGGGAGAAACGGGGGAGGCCATGCTGGGAGGCGTCAATATTATGGCCGATGACAATCAATTATCCGGATTAAATCTGAAGGTCAGAAGTGATTCCCGAACCGCTTCTTATCTGGTTTTGGCGGGCATTGAAGCCAATCGTAATAGGGGTGGATTGGGTATTGATGCCAGGCTGAGTGGCGAGGGTGTCGCGAGGGCCGCTTTGACGGATATTCAGGCGAATAGAAATGGAAATGACGGAATTTTCATTCAAACCGATTGCACGTCCCTTTCCGGCGGAAACAGTCATATCTGGATATCCCGAAATGCTGTTCAGGAGATGAAGTTTCATGGCGGAGGGATTGATTTTCTCGGGATTGACATTATTTCCAGGCTTTCGTCCGGAGGCATTGATGTCAATGACAATGGCGATACTGGAATTCATATCGATGCGAATACTCAGGGCAATAGTTTTGTGGATATCAAGGATGTTTCCGCATCTGGGAACACCGGTTATGGAATCCTGGTTGAATCCGGCAGTACTGACGGACAGGGCACGGTTAATCTCCATGGCAACATGACCTCCGGCAATGGCGTGAATGGCCTTCGGGTGGTTTTGAGTGCCACAACGGATGGCGCAATCGCGATGATGAACAATGTGGCGACCGGAAACAGTTCTGACGGGATCAGTATCGATACCACAGTGGGTCTCCATTTGACTTTGACGGGTCGTTCCAATGTCGCGAAGAACAATCTGGGTGATGGCATCGATATGAGGATCGCGAGCGATAGTGGCTTGTATGACTTTGGGACGGAAATCGTTTTTGGAAATAATTCCATGACGGGTAATGCCGGTGTCGGGATTCGCTGGGATAATACGGGTGATGGTGCAGATCTCTGGGCCCAGAACAATTATTGGGGTGGAGCGCCGGGGGTTTCCGGGAATGTCGTTATGGATCCGCACCTGACGGATGATCCGGACGTTCCTTGACGAGTTGGCCGGTTTAAAGGTGACAATAAAAGCGATCCGTCGCACGATGACTCTCTTTCCAATGAACACGGGACTCTTGAATCGCGGACTGACCATCTTGCATGTGGATATGGACGCTTTTTTTGCGGCCGTTGAGGTGCTGGATCATCCGGAATGGAAGGGGAAACCCCTGGTGGTCGGATCTCCGCCCGATCAGCGCGGTGTGGTTGCGACCTGTTCCTACGAGGCTCGCAAATTTGGTATTCATTCGGCCATGCCTTCCCGAACTGCCGGAAAACTCTGTCCGCATGCGGTGTTTGTGGAGCCGCGGATGGGTCGCTATTCTGAAATTTCGGGCCAGATCATGGCGATCTTCGAGGAATTCACGCCGCTGGTAGAACCCTTGTCGTTGGATGAGGCGTTTTTGGATGTCAGCGGGGCCCTTCATATCTGGGGTGATGCCGTAACGATTGCCCGGGAACTCAAGGCACGTATCCGCTCCCGAATCGGCCTTACCGCTTCGGTCGGAGTGGCGTCCAACAAGTTTCTGGCCAAGATTGCGAGCGATATGAACAAGCCCGACGGTTTGACGGTGGTTCCCCTGACAGAGCCTGAGATCATGGCATTTCTCGCGCCGATGCCCGTTACCAAAATGTGGGGTGTGGGTAAGGTGTCGGCCGCCCGGCTGGAAAAGGAGGGGATCCGCACCATTGGCCAACTTCAGACTCTTCCGCCTTCCGTGATGGAGTCGTTGTTTGGTCGCGCCGGCGCGAGGGACATGGAGGAGCTCGTTCGGGGCCGGGATGATCGGCCGGTCATCACGCACTGGGAGGAAAAGAGCATTTCCAATGAGCATACCTTTGACCGCGATGAGCCGGATGCCGCCCGGGTACGGCAGCGGTTACTGGAACTGGTTGAGGAGGTTGGGGGCCGGTTGCGGGGTGCTGGAAAATTGGCGCGTACCGCCCAGATCAAGATCAGGTTCGCTGATTTTTCAACGATTACCCGCCAGATGTCGTTTCCGGCGGCCCTGGATACGGATCGCGATTTGATTCACTGCGCCTTTACCCTTTTCGACCGGGAACGGATTGGACGTCCGATTCGCCTGATTGGCTTCGGTGTTCATAATCTGGCCACCCCGGAACAGGCCGCTCCGGTTCAGCCGGATCTTTTCGCCGATACCATCGCCGCGCCTGTGGATCGGCGTAACAAAAATCTGGATCAGGCCGTGGATTCACTCCGAAAGACTTTTGGCTCTCGCGCCATTAAACGCGGAGTGTCGTCCACTTCTTGACCTGCTCCATGAGCCGGTCCAGGATTTCGGCTTCCGGCACGGTGGCCAGAAACGCGCCCCGGACATACAGGGCGGCTTTGCCCTGGCCCCCGGCAATGGCAATATCCGCTTCACGGGCTTCTCCGGGTCCGTTGACCATGCAGCCCATGACAGCGATCGCCGGGTGCGGGGCGGTCGGATTGGCGCGATAATACTGGTCCAACTCGGCTTCCACCCGTTGCGCCAGGGAGACCACATCAATCTGGATCCGCCCACAGGTGGGGCAGGAGATCACGCTGGCGCCCGGCGGACGCAGACCCAGGCAGCGCAGGAGTTCGAGACCCACCCGGATTTCCTGCACAGGGTGGTCAGTCAGCGAAACCCGGAGCGTGTCGCCGATGCCCTCGGCGATGAGCATCCCCAGGGCCACACTGGAACGGATGGTTCCATTCAGGAGCGTGCCCGCTTCGGTTACTCCGAGGTGAAGGGGATGATCCGTGGTTTGGGAAAGGAGTCGGTACGCCTGAAGCGTGCGCGGGACATCCGAGGCTTTGACGGAAATTTTGATCCAGGGGTGGCCTGCATCCTCCAGGATCCGGACATGGCGCATGGCGCTTTCGACGAGCGCCTCAGCCGTGGCACCGTCATGCTTTTCGAGAAGCTCCTTTTCCAGGGAGCCTGCATTGACGCCAATCCGGATGGGAACCTGGCGGGGGGCGGCCGCTTTAACCACCTCCCTGACACGATCCAGGCCGCCGATGTTGCCCGGATTGATCCGCAGGCCGTCAATGCCTGCCTCCAGAGCAATCAGGGCCAGCTTATGGTTGAAATGAATGTCGGCGACCAGAGGGATTTTTACTTCTCGCCGGATAGCCGCAAGCGCCAGGGCGGCGTCCTCGTCAATGACGGCGAGGCGGACGATATCGCAGCCGGCGGATTCGATTTCGCGGATCTGGGCGACCGTAGCCGCGACATTCCGGGTGTCGGTCTTGGTCATAGTCTGCACGCTGATCGGCGCCATTCCACCGATCACAACCGTCCCCACCTGAATCTGGCGGGTCTGGCGCCGGGTGATGGGGAGCGTGGCGTGCATATTATTTCGACGGGCTGGCAGGGCTTGTGGCAGGCGCAACGGCCGGTTGAACCTGTTCGGTGGCCTGGTTTTTGGGGCCCATTAACTTATTCACCAGACCCCCCAGCGGGGTAAACCGGAGGGCATCCCGATACGTTAAGATCACAAAAAGTCCAATCAGAAGGGTGGCGAATATATTGGTTGATATCGTAACCACCTTGGGGTGAACCGGCCGTCGGAAAATCATCTCGATGAGCGAGAAGACGATGTGGCCGCCATCGAGAACCGGGATGGGCATAATGTTGAGGATTGCCAGATTGACATTCAGGAAGCAGGTGAAAAAGATTGCCACCATGAAGCTGGCCTTGACGATGAAGTAATAGCTGATGAGGATGGCCAGCGGGCCGCCCACCTGCTTGGAGGTCGCCTTGGCCTGGCTGGGCGTGGTCAACGCCTGAAGTGTCCGGAAGATCGCCAGGGAATGGGATTTGATCTGGGCCATCGGGGCGGGATGCACAATCCGGTCGAAATCAACTTCGTTTGGATTGAATTGAACTCCGATTCGAACCAGTTTAGTGCCCTCATCATAGTCGGGGGTCACCATGCCGGTCATCAGGGTGTCATTCCGTTTGAAGGTAATGGGGACGGGCTTGCCCTTACGTTCCGTAACCAGTGCAATGAGTTGGGCGCGACTGATGATCGTCTGGCCATCGAGACCTGTGATGATATCGCCCCGTTTCAAGCCGGCTCGGTCGGCGCTCATGCCTGCATCGACCGAGAGAATCATACACAGGCTTTTGCCGTCCATCTTGAAAAGCGATTCCTCGCCCGGCATGGTGAGCGTCGTCGTGCTTCCATCCCGCTTCAGGGTTACGGTGACGGTTTTGTAACGGGAACAGGCCATGAGGAAGTCGGTCCAATTTTCAATTCTCTCGCCATTGACGGTCTGGATTTCGTCGCCCATGCGAAGCCCGGAGGCGTAGGCGCCGCTGTTGGTGGACACATAGCCAACTAGGGCGCTTTCCTCGGCGGGCGTGGCGGGTTTACCCACGATATAGACAACCCAAGCCAGAATGAGGGCGAAGATCATATTGCCTACCGCGCCTGCGGCCGAGACAACAATCCGTTTCCAGGGCGGCATGGCCTGGAGTGTTACAGGTGGAGTCGCCTTGCCGTCCTCTGTTTCATTTGACCCCTGGATCAGGGCCATGCCCGTGGGGTCAAGTTGGGGAAGCGCCACATAGCCGCCAAACGGAATGCAGCCTATTTTGTAAACGGTGCCATTGACTTTCCGTTTCCACAGCGCGGGGCCGAATCCGATAGAAAAGGTCTCTACAATAAATCCGCACCACCGTGCTGCCAGATAGTGGCCGAGTTCATGCACAAAAATAGTCATTCCAAAAAGCATCGCGACAATGGCAATCGTAATAATCATAGGCTCCTGTCCGGCAATCGTTTAATTAATCACAGTAGACTACAGCAAGGGCCCTACTGACATCAAGATTAGTCGATCTGACATCATGCCGCTTGGAGGGAAGAGGTGAGAGTGGTATAAGTCTGGCATGCCAGATCGCCAAGAGTTGGATCGGGAATGCGTCGGTCGGGCAAAGGCGGGAGACGATGACGCGTTCACTGAGCTAATGGGGCACTATAAGGGGCCGATCCTGAATTTTGTCTACCGGTTGACAGGGGATGCCGCCGGGGCGGAGGATATCGCCCAGGACACCTTTGTTCGGGCCTACCGGAACCTTGACCGGTTTGCTTTCAGGAAGCCCAGCGATCGTTTTTCAACCTGGCTGTTCCAGTTGGCTCGCAATGCCGCCATCGATGCGATGCGCCGTCGTCAGCGCCGACCGGCACAATCGCTTGAGATGACTCCGGAGGGAGAACTCTCTGGGGGTCAGTCAAATCCCTCAGATCAGGCGGATCTCAGGGAGCGCGAAGCCCTCATCATGACCGCTGTGATGGATCTTCCCGAAGACCAGCGTACGGCACTAGTGTTGTCGGTGTTTGAAGACCTGTCCTGTGGCGAGATCGCCTCTGTCATGCAGGCGACCACGAAATCAGTTGAATCCCGTCTCTATCGTTCCCGGCAGTACCTCAGGGTGCGGCTGGGGAAGTTATTAGGGTAGAGAGATGCGTTTATGAGATCGGGGTCTGATACGGTAGATTGTTCCTGGCTCTTTAACTTGAGTTTCGTTCTTTGTCGCTATCGGATTTCGAATCGTGACAGAGAGAATGGATTGGCCTGGATTAAGATCTTCTGTCCAAAGTTCAGAACAGCGGGCTTTTCGCGCCGCCACGACAATGAGTGCATCCCAAAATGAAATCTGACTCAGGATGCTGGTGTCAATAGCTTCCCGAACCATGGACACATCAACCGCCACGACTTCCATGGGGGGAAGCGCATCGATGAGTTGTTTTGCCACCAAGGGAGCCACATGAAGTTTTCGGGTAACAGCGACATAGAATTCCTGCAAGACCTGGGTTGAAATAACCCCTTGGCCGCTGTGATGAACCATTTCCAGTAATTCCCGGGCGCGTTTATTGCGAACCTGATCATGCTCGTCCACGGTATACACCAGGATATTGGTATCCAGGAAGATTTTAGCCACGATGCAATTCCTCCCGTGCCCAACGCTTCCCGCCGGAATTGCCATGCGCTTTGTTGGCCACGGAAAAGAACTGGTCGCAGGCACCTTTTCCCGATTCGCGCATAACCGTTTGCTGGAGGAGGCTTCGGATAAGGCCGTTTAGTGAAATATGGTGTTCACGAGCATATAACCGACCCGCTTCATAAATCGGATTGTCCAAGGCGATTGTCACGTTTTTCATTAAGATCACTCCACATAAACTGTGTACACAGTATAAGTGTTCCCGCTCGGCAAGTGCAATCGCATATTTCCAGCAATTTCCCCGAGGGTTTTTTTGGTTCCGGACGTTTTACTGATCAAAGGAGAATAACCATGAAGAAAATATTAGGGATGTTGGGTGTTGTGGCAATGTTGATCGGGAGTGGTGTGGCGGGCGCGGCAGAGGGGCAGGCTATCAAGAAGCAGACCATGTGCCCTGTCATGGGTGGGGCGGTGAAAACCAACCTGTACGTGGATGCCGAGGGTAAGCGGATCTATGTCTGTTGTGCTGGCTGTCTTCCCGCTATCAAAAAGGATCCTGCCAAGTATATCGCCAAGTTGGAGAAAGATGGGGTCACGCTGGACAAGGCTGAGCCCAAGGGAAAATAATCATGACTCCGGATGAAAAGCTGAAGGTCCTGCTGAAACAGGGAAGGGGAATTGAGCCTCGTCCGGGTTTTGAGGAGGCGGTGTGGACTCGGATCCACGCCGCCTCTGAATTGGCAACTCTGGAGCATATCCGCAGGGTGAGTGTCTTGTTGACTTCGGATCAGCGGAAAAAGTTTCTTTCGGATTTGACCCGGTGCCTGTGCGGTGGCGAGGGCTTGTGTGCGGGGGGATGCAGCCATGAATAGATCCGAAAATACTGTCAGGGTGGACGCCGACCTTGCTACTCTGCGAAGTCAGCGAAGCCTGCCTTCGCTACGAAGCACGAGCCGGGCGGCGTCAGGAGCAAGGGGTCGTCTATCGAGCGCCGACCGCGCCCGGAGGTCGCGGTCCACCTGTAAATCGGTAGTGGCTGTCTGTGTGGTGATGCTTGCCGTTCTGGCTGTCGCGGAGACGGGATCCCTCTCCCTCGATCAGGTTGTCCGGGATGCGTTGAGCCGGAATCCCCGCCTGGTTGCCCTGGGGACTACACGGGACGCGATGTTGGAACGGCCTGTCCAGGCAACAAGTCTGCCCAATCCCATGTTTACCTATCGAGGAATGGACGCCACGTCGGGCGGTGCCTTCCCGAATACCTCGGAAAAACGGTTTGAAATCGAACAGCCGCTTCCCGGTTATGGAAAGCGTGGATTGCGCGAAGCGGTGGCTGTGAATGAGGCGGGTGCGATGGGGGCCGAGGCGGAGGTCATGGCTCAGGAGGTGATCTTGATGGTTAAGGACGCTGCGTATGAACTTCAGGCGGTCCAGAAATCTTTGCTCATTACTCGGACTGAGGATGACCTTTTGAGCCGCATGACCAAGGTGGCGGAAGTGCGCTATGCCGCAGGGGAAGCGGCCCAGGTGGATGCGATCAAAGCCCGGACCGAGAGCACAATGCTCCAGCAAAAATTGGTAGAATTGGAAGGTCGCGAAAAGACACTCCAAGCCAAGCTCGCCTTTCTTATGAATCGCGATGCGGATCAAGCGCCGGTAACAATCCTTGCGCCGATTCCCGGTGGCGCGGTTCCTGATCCTGTGATTCTGGTCAAGTTGGCCCTGGGAAAACGGGCTGAGATCAAAGGGGCACAACTCAAGGTGGATCGGAGTGAGTTGCAACGTAAACTGATGACGCGCGAATCCCAGCCGGACTACAAGGTGGGTCTGGAATACCGGGCGATTGAGCGTCAGGATGACATGGTGATGTTTATGGTGGGCGTCGACCTGCCCTTGTGGCGTGGGAAAACCCGTGCGGCGATCCGTGAGGCGGGGATGATGGCCTCGGCGAGTGAGGCGGATCGCATGGCCATGGAGCGACAGGTGACCCTTGATGTTCAATCGGCCTGCTACAAGGTGGCGACGGCCAGGAGAACGGTGGAGTTATACCAGAAGGAGTTGATTCCCCAGGCGGCCGTCCGGCTTCAGTCGAGTGAGGCGGGCTATCGCGCGGGTAAGGTGGATTTCAGCGACTGGCTGGAAAGTCAGCGGTTCGGTTTGACTGTTCGGATCATGGCTGTGATGGCCGAAGGCGAGTTGGGTTCGGGTTGGGCGGCACTGGAACGAGCCGTGGGAGGGAGCTTATGAACTTCAAATGGCTTTTAGTGGTGTTGTTGGCGATGGGTATGGTTTCGGCGATGGGGTGCTCGAAAAGGACGAAGACGGGCGGCGAGGCCGCCGCCCCTCCCATCAAGACGGTTGGCCGCTATCATTGTCCGATGCATCCGCAGATCGTGTCGGAGAAACCCGGCGAATGCCCGATTTGCGGGATGGACTTGGTGCCGGTTGAGGCGGCCGCGGGGCAGGAGGGGAAGAGCGGGGTGTCGGGGTTGGCACCGGTAACCCTTTCGACGGAAGCCCGACAGCGGATGGGCCTGAAATTGGGCGCCATTGAAAAAAGGGACATGGTCCGGATCCTCCGGTTGCCTGCCCGGATTGTCCCGGATGAAACCCGTCAGATCCGCGTGACCACCAAGATCGAGGGGTTTGTCGAGATATTGCATGTGTCGGCGACCGGTCAGGTGGTGAAAAAGGGGGATCCCTTGCTGACGATCTACAGCCCCGCTCTGGTTGCCTCACAGGAGGAGTACCTTGTCGCGTTGCAGTCCGGCATGAAGCCGCTCATTGAGGCGGCACGACAACGGCTTTTGAACTGGGATCTCACCGCAGATCAGATCTCAGCCTTGGAGAAGACTAATCGGGTGGAACGAACCATGACCCTGTATTCGCCGGTGGGCGGCGTTGTGACGGAGAAGACGCTGCTGGCCGGACAGAAGATTATGCCGGGAGAATCCCTGATGGTGGTGACGGATTGCTCCGTGGTGTGGGCGGAAGCCGATGTTGCTGAATCCGATCTGCCCCTGATTCGGGTGGGATTACCGGTTGAGTTGAGTTTTCCCAATCGGCCCGGCAAATCGGTTTCGGGCGAGGTGTCGTTTCTGCCGCCGGGTCTGAATGCGGAGACGCATACTTTGAAAGCAAGGGTCACGGTTTCCAATCCTGACGGAACGCTTAAACTGGGGATGTATGCCGATGCCGGTCTTCGATTGACGCTCGGGGAGCGGACGGTTGTTCCGGAGACGGCAGTCATGCAGACCGGAACGCACAGTTATGTTTTCCGGGATGACGGCGCGGGGAAACTGACGCCCATCGAGATCCGGATCGGGGTACGGAGCGATGGGTATTACGAGGTTCTTTCCGGGGTGGTCGCTGGTGACCAGGTGGTCATTATGGCGAATTTTCTAGTGGACTCCGAGTCCTCCATCCGGGCGGCCATGGAGAGCCCTTCGGGCGATAAAATGCCATGATTAACTCGATTATCACGTTTAGTTCGCGTAATCGGCTGCTGGTGATCGGGCTGGTGGCCATGTTGTCGGCCTATGCCTGGTATACCCTGCGGAACATCCCGGTCGATGCTATTCCTGACCTGAGCGATACCCAGGTGATTATCTACACCAAGTGGGATCGCAGCCCCGACATCATGGAGGATCAGGTGACGTATCCGGTCGTCACTGCGCTACTTGGTGCTCCAAAGGTGAAGGCGATCCGGGCCATCAGCGATTTCGGGTTCTCCTATGTCTATGTGATCTTCCAGGATGGCACGGATATCTACTGGGCGCGAAGCCGGGTAGTGGAATACCTGTCGAAGTTGCAGGGGAGTCTGCCAGCCGGGGTGACGCCGCAATTGGGGCCCGATGCGACTGGTGTCGGGTGGGTCTACCAGTATGCCCTGGTGGATCGAAGCGGGAAGCATGACCTGTCGGAGTTGCGGAGTTTTCAGGATTGGGTTCTGAAATATGCGCTGCAGAGCGTGCCGGGTGTGGCCGAGGTGGCGGGAATCGGCGGATTCCAGAAGCAGTACCAGGTGACGCTGGATCCGAACCGGTTGCAGGGCTACGGCCTGTCGATGATCGAAGTGGCCGATGCCATCCGGAAGAGCAACAACGAGGTGGGTGGCCGGCTGATTGAGTGGAATGGCCGGGAATTCATGGTTCGCGCCCGGGGCTATATCCAGAAGCCGGACGCGCTCGCTCAGGTGGTCGTCAAGGCTGACCGGACCGGCACGCCGGTGCTGCTGCGTGATGTGGCCACGGTGGGGCTAGGCCCCCAGATGCGGCGCGGGGTTTCAGATTTGAACGGCGAGGGCGACACGGTGGGCGGCATTATTGTGATGCGTCACGGCGAAAATGCCCGGAGTGTTATTGAACGGGTCAAGGCCAAGCTGGCGGAACTGCAACCTTCCCTGCCGGCCGGCGTGGAGGTGGTGACGACCTATGACCGGTCTGAGCTGATTGATAAATCCATTCGCACCCTCAAGCATGAGTTGGTTCTGGAGATCATCATTGTCAGCTTGGTGATCCTGTTTTTCCTGCGGCACCTGCCCTCGGCGATCGTGCCTATTATTACGATTCCCGTTTCGGTGTTGGCCTGCTTTATTCCCATGTATTGGCTGGGAATCAGTTCCAACATCATGAGTCTGGCGGGGATTGCCATTTCCATTGGTGTGCTGGTGGATGGCGCCATCGTGGAGGTGGAGAACGCCTACAAGAAACTGGAGTTGTGGCAGGAGAAGGGGCGAGTAGGGGATTATCATCAGATCCGGTTGCAGGCGATGCTTGAAGTCGGGCCATCGGTTTTCTTTTCCCTGCTTGTGATTGCCGTGGCGTTTCTGCCGATTTTCACGCTGGTTGATCAGGAAGGGCGCCTGTTCAAGCCGTTGGCCTACACCAAGACTCTGGCCATTGCCATTGCGGCACTGCTGGCCATCACGCTGGATCCGGCGGTACGCATGTCATTCACCCGGATGGAGCCGTTCCAGTTCCGGCCCCGGTGGCTGGCGAAGCTGGCGTCGATGATCGTGGTCGGCAAGTATTATCCCGAGGAAAAACATCCGGTCAGTCGGGTGCTGTTCAAGCTTTATGAGGGGCCCTGCCGCTGGGTGTTGCGCCACCCCAAGGCAGTGCTCCTGTCGGCGGTATTGATTGTGGCCACCACGGTGCCGGTGTTCCTGAAGCTGGGACATGAATTCATGCCGCCATTGAATGAGGAAGTCATTTTGTATATGCCGACAACGTTGCCCGGCATATCAGTGACCGAGGCCCAGCGCCTCATGGAGACGCAGGATCGGATTTTTAAAGCCTTTCCTGAAGTGGTGTCTGTATTTGGCAAGGCGGGGCGCGCTGACACGTCGACCGATCCGGCGCCGTTCTCGATGATGGAGACCACGGTGGTGCTGAAGCCGCCGACCGAATGGCGGGCGAAGGAGCGCTGGTTTACCAAGTGGGCACCGAAGCCGGTTCGCGGGGCACTGGGCTATTTCTGGCCGGAACGGATTTCCTGGGATGAGTTGATCGCCGAAATGGATCGGGCGATTAAGATTCCCGGCTGTGTGAATGGGTTCACCATGCCCATCAAGGCGCGGATCGATATGCTGTCCACGGGGATCCGCACGCCGGTTGGCATCAAGGTGTTCGGGTCGAGCACGGAGGAGATTGAGCGGGTGGGGGCCCGGCTTGAACCGATTCTGCAGAAGGTGCCCGGCACGCGGAGCGTGATTGCCGAGCGGACAGCCAGCGGCTATTTCGTGGATTTCGTGCCCCGTCGCGAGGCGTTGGCTCGGTACGGGTTGACGATCAATGATGTCCACGAGGTCATCATGTCCGCGGTCGGCGGGGTGGAGGTTTCCACCACGGTTGAAGGGCGTGAGCGATATACGATCAATGTGCGGTATGCCCGTGATTTCAGGTCCGATCTGGATCAACTGGAGCGGATTAAAGTGACCACGCCCGCAGGGATTCAGGTGCCGATGGGGCAATTGACGGAGATCACGCTGAACCAAGGACCGGCGATGATCCGTGATGAAAACGGCATGCTGGTGGGGTATGTGTATGTGGATGTTGCCGGGCGTGATATTGGCGGCTATGTCGAGGAAGCCAAGCAGGCGGTGGCTCGGGATCTGAAATTGCCCACGGGCTATTCCCTGTCATGGAGCGGTCAGTATGAGAATATGCTGCGGGTTCGCGAGCGGCTCAAGCTGGTCATCCCGGCGACGATTCTGCTGATTTTTGTACTCCTGTATTTGAACACCAAGTCTGCCTTCAAAGCGATGGTGGTGATGCTGGCGGTTCCCTTTTCACTGGTCGGGGCCTTTTGGCTCCTGTATGCGCTGGGGTATAATTTATCTATTGCCACGTGGGTCGGGATGATCGCCCTGATGGGACTGGATGCTGAAACAGGCGTATTCATGCTTTTATTTCTGGATCTTTCCTATGATCAAGCGAAGCGGGAGGGGCGGCTTCGCAGCCTAGCCGATCTTCATGAGGCGATCGTTCATGGTGCGGTGAAACGGATCCGGCCCAAGCTGATGACCGTGGCTGCCGCCTCGATGGGCTTGATGCCGATTATGGGGTCCATGGGAACCGGCGCCGATCTCATGAAGCGCGTCGCCGCGCCGATGGTAGGCGGCCTCGCCACCTCATTCCTGATGGAACTGCTGGTCTACCCGGCGATCTATCTGTTATGGAAGACGCGATCAGCCGGGTTGTGTGGGCGGTAATCCTCACTCATTCCCCTCTTACACATTCCGTTTGAACTCCCGCCCCTGCCGCAGCCCCCGTGGACGATAAAGTCAGGATCCTGGGCAGGGGAGTGAAAAGCCTGCGCCGAAAATTAGGGCTGACACAAGAGGAGCTTGGAAAATTGACAGGCGTTTCTCTTGGTGGCGTTCGGGCTTGGGAACGACAGCAGGGGATGCTGAAGCTCAAGGATGCATCCAAGGTGGCCATCCTATCAATCAAGGGTATTGGCAAGGCCGAGGCCCGGAAGCGGTTGGAGGCGATGAAGCCAGTAAAGAAGGTTGTAGCCAAGGTCAGGAAAGTCTCCAAGGGTGGTAAGGCGAGACGGCGAAAGAAATAAGCGCTGAGGCCTTATTTGCCTACTACCAGTCTACCCTGGGAACACGATGATGCGCGTGCTGAAAGGAGCCACCACGGCTCACGTGGTCCAATACGTTTGGGGTGTTACATCTCGGAATTGGATGAGCGGTAGAGTGATGGGGCCATGCCCAGATGGGCGGTGAATACGCGTGAAAAATAGAGAGGGTTTTCATAGCCGACGGCCTCCGCGATTTCCTTGATCGTGAGCGAGGTGCTGGAGAGCAGGTGCCGGGCGTTGTTGAGTCGTTGTTTCATCATGAAGTTGAAGGGAGATATCCCGAAAAGGGCGGTGAATTGGCGATGGAAATAGTTCGGCGCTAAATTGACCCGGGCAGCGATATCCCGCAGGGAGGGATTTTGCTGGTAGTGTGATTGCATATAATCCACTGCCGATTTCAATTGGTAGTACTGCGGATGAAAGGAGTCGAGTGTTGAGGCATCAAGGGCTCGCAACAGTCGCGCGATGGTAATCAACAGAAGCCCTTGAATCCGGCAGGCCGTTGCCGGTTGTGTGTCCTCACGGGGGGGCTGCATCCGGCCGTTATAGGGGGGGAACATGCGCGCCAACTTCCCGTAGCCATCAGGCCCCCAACCGTCCTCCTTGCTTGACCAATGCTGCACCGGGGAAGATTGATCGAGAAGGTAGCGCAAATAGAGGGATTCCGGCATGAAGTGCAGCCAGTGGATGTCCATTCGGTTTGAACAGTTCTGGGTTTTGAGCCGGAATCCGGAGATAAAGTAGATCTGGCCGGGAACCAACGGGACGTTGCCGATGTCGGTCCCGATACATGCCGATCCTGAGGTTGGCACGTAGAGTTTGTAGCATTGCTCAATTCCCGTCGAGGCCTTGGTCCAGGTCCGGTCGCAACGGGCGAAGCCGCCAGCCAGAACGATAAGTTTGTAATTGTCGAGCACAGGCGATCTCCACGTTGTCCACAAGGTTAAGATCGTGCATGTTATTGTCAAGATTGTTTATGGCGTGATTGTGGGGGAAAAGTTACGCTCCGCACCATGAATACTCCCGACATGATTTCCACAACGCCTCGCGGTAACAGTCCCGGCAGGCGGCCCATCTCCATGTTTCGCACAGCGGATGGAGCTAATCATCTGTTGACGTTTGCCATGGTCTGCTGCCTGTTTTGCCTGTCAGGGCTGTGCAACGGCATGATCGATGTGCTCAACAAGCATTTCCAGAATTCGCTTCAGGTAAGCAAGGCCCAGTCCGCCCTCGTGCAGGGATTCTGGTATGGCGGATACTTCCTGCTGGCGCTTCCGGCGGGTCTGTTTGCCCGGCGATATGGGTATCGGGGCGGGATCCTTTTCGGTCTTATCGTCATTGTGATTGGTTGCGTCTGTTTTGTGCCGGTGACCCGGATTGTGGGGTCGCAGATGTTGATTTTTACGGTGTTTTTGCTGGCGCTAGGACTTGTGGCCAGCGGTTTTACCTTTATTGAGACCATCGCCAATCCCTACGCCACGGTATTGGGTGCGCCTGAAACAGGAGTCGCCCGCATCAATCTGGCGCAAAGCTGTAATGCCGTCGGCTGGATTTTCGGGCCGCTTCTGGGCGGGGCGTTCATCTTGTCCAAGACGGAAACTGTCAATACCAGCAACGCCGGTCTTTATGTGCCTTACCTGATTGTCGCCGGCATCGTGGTCATGCTGATCATCGCGTTTTTCCTGGTGCCTGTTCCTGAGATTCATGCCGGACAGGAGACCCGGCCCGGGGTGGATGGCAAGGTGCATGAACGCCCCCTGTTCAAGGAATGGCATTTTGTCCTGGCCGTTGTCTCCCAGTTCCTCTACTGCGCCGCGCAGACTGGGATATTCAGCTTTTTCATCAATTACATGAAGGATCCTGATTACACGCCGCTCCTGCCGTTATGGATGGCCGACCTGCTGCCTGCAAATATGAAATACGCTCAAGCCGGGGCCTGGCATATCACGGAATATTGCGCCAGCGCCATGCTCTCCCTGGCCTTCGTTTTGTTCACTATCGGACGCTTCTCCGGCAGCGCCATTTTGCGGCGGGCGCCCGCCCACCGCGTACTGGGACTCTACGCCTCCTGTAATGTCCTGCTCATGGCACTTGTGTTTTTGGGCTTGGGCTGGGTTTCGGTGATTGCGTTGATGATGAGCTTTTTCTTCATGTCCATCATGTATCCCACCCACTTTGCCCTGGCTATCCGGGGGCTTGGGGAACGAACCAAAGTGGCGTCATCGTGGATGGTGACGGCCATTGTCGGCGGGGCGATCATGCCCATGTTCATGGGGTGGCTGGCCGATCGGTACTCCATGCGGATCGGCTTCCTGATGCCGCTGGCTTGTTTTGCCATTATCGCCTGCTATGGGTTCTTTTGGAAACGCACATTTGTCCGCGATATGGCGCCTCAAGAATCCTAATCTTAATCGTAATCCTAATCGTAATCATAATCCTAATCCTAATCGTAATCATAATCACAGGAGGTCGTTGTTATGTTGCACGATGTCAGTCATGAGACAATGAAGTCGGTTTCCGGGGAAATCAAACTGTCCGGGAAGGATGTGGATGTGCTCCGCCGGTTGGCGGGTGATCTGGCCGCCATTGCTGCGTTACCCGTACATCGGGAAAAGGCCCGCCTTTGGACGGCCCTCAACGACCTGAAGTCTGAACGCCCCATGGTATGGATCAACGAAATCTGCTGGAACGAAATGGACGTGGATGGTGAACTGACGCTCCAGGCCGAGCATCCCTGGGCCCGGGACCAGGAGCGCGCGATTCGGCAGACGATCTACCAGTGGCGCCATCTTCCTGCCGATATGATTGTGAATGACTATCTGGCCTGTCCGTTGGCCATTGAAGACAGTGGATGGGGCATCCATGAGGATGTGGAAGTCGTCAAAACGGATGACTCAAACGAGGTAGTGTCGCGGCATTTTCACAAACAGATCTGCGAGTTGGAAGATCTGGACAAGATCAGAATGCCGGTCGTCACGCACAATGTGGCGGAGACGGAAGCCCGCTTTCAGCTCATGAATTCAGTCTATGCGGGGATCATGCCGGTGAAGAAGGTGGGCCAATCCCACATCTGGTTCACGCCCTGGGACTTCCTGATCCGGTGGTGGGGGATCGAGGACGCCATGACCGATATGTATGACCGTCCGGAATTGGTCCACGCCGCCGTGGAGCGGATGGCGGATGCCTGGATGGTGGAAATGGACCAGTTCGAGGCGCAGGGTCTCTTGGCTTTGGATAACAATAATACGCGCGTGGGATCGGGGGGGTACGGCTATGTGTCCTCCCTGCCGGGAAAGGACTTTCAGTCCGATCATGTGAAGCCGCACAACATGTGGGGCTGTTCCAATGCCCAGATCTTTTCAGAGGTCTCGCCTGAAATGCATTGGGAGTTTGCCATCCAGCACGACCTGCGCTGGCTCAAGCGGTGGGGGCTAACCTATTACGGTTGCTGTGAACCCCTGGACGGTAAGGCGGAGATCCTGAAACGCATCCCCAACCTGCGAAAAGTTTCCGTCAGTCCCTGGTGCAAGAGTGAGCGGGCTGTGTCGGACTTGGGCGGCAAGTATGTGCTAAGCCGCAAGCCCAGCCCGGCGATTCTGGCCGAGGATAACTGGCATCCCGATCGGGCGCGGGCCGACTTGGTGAAATTCATGGAAGCGACCGGTGGCGCCTGCCATGTGGAACTGATCATGAAGGATATCTCAACCCTTCGCTACAAGCCCCAGCGCTTGTGGGAGTGGTCGCGGATTGCGATGGAAGTGGCTGAGGAATTTGCCCGATAAGCCTGTTACAGGAGGGATGTGGTAACGGGTGCTTCGGCCTCCGCCTGATTGAACTGCTGTGGCCGTTCCGGCTGAAGATCCTCTTGCCGAATGTCCAGCTCTCCAGTCATCTCGCCGGTGCGCACGGCGACGAGGTGGTCCGCATGGCCGACACCATGATCGAGGAATTCCGCCGCTGGCAGGAAGGCGAGCCCCTGCGTTACGCCATGAGCCTCGACATGCTCGACCGCATGGCGTGAGGGCAGGGTGATAGATCATTGTCAATCAGGGCTTGGTGATGTAGACCACAATGCCATCCAGGAGCCTACATCGACTGTTGCCGGATCCAAACTGCAAGGAAGGGATCACAAAAGCGGTAGGTGGTATCAACTTTTTGGACTAATCGGCGATCCACCAGCGCGACCATGGCTTTGCGCACGGAGGGCGCAAGTGTAATTCCCGTGGTTTCAATGAAGTTAGCCGACAAGGTTGATTCTCCGCCGGCATGGGCAAGGGCTCGCAACACCTTTGTCTGGTGCGGACTCAGTGAGGGCAACAGCAACTCATAGGAATCTTTCTGCATGGCGAATAGCATGCCCCATGCGGCTGCAATGTCCTTGTCGCCAATCTCCTGGCCATGAGATGTAACCTGCCACAGGCTGATGCAAAAACGTTGGACGTGCCCGGGATTCTCATGACATGCATTTAGAATTATGTCCAAAATACGATCTGGAATATGGCGTTTGCCGCTCTGGAACCGCTGATAAAGAAAATCGCCAAAAAGCTTTCTGTCCAGTGGGCCGACAAAGAGGCGGACGGCGGAGTTAAAGAAGGGCGATTGTTCATGGGTGAAGATTTCCTCCATGCGGTTCCGAATGCTGCCGCAAAACACAAAGGATGTGTTTTGCTGCTGTTGGATTAAGCTGCGTAACTTGGCAATAATCCGCGAAGCGTCACTTAACTCCAGAATGTCCTGAAACTCATCCAGGATCACAACCGCATTACGCCATTGTTCGGATAACGCAAAAAGATCATCCAAGGAGTCCAATTGGTTTCCGGTGCCCGGCGCAAACGTAACTGAGGGTGAGCCCGTGAGACTGTCCACAGAGATCTGGGGTCGCAAGGAGGCTAGTCTTTTGACAAGTGCCAGGATGTGCCCGTGGCGTTTTTCCGTCCGGATCAGTGCCTGTCCCAACCGGTGCGTGATATCCTCAAGACCTTTTACGGCCATCAAATCCACAAACACGGGACGTATCGATTTGAGAGGGCGAACGGATTCGGCGATGAGTGATGATTTGCCGATTCGCCGTTCACCAACCACATAGACGCGTCCGGATGATTGAATGCACTCACGCAACGACCTTAGCGCTTCTTCACGTGGGCAAAAATCCCGTCCGGTCACCTGAACCCCTGTCCTAAACGGTATCATGGTCCAACCCTTCTTCATTTTGTATAGTATGGCGTATTGATAAAACCAAATGGTTAGTAACCGAATGGTTATAAATATACTTCAAAAATCGGCGCCGTCAAGCGGCTATTAGCGCCGTCCGCAGTAATTATCCCAGTCTCTCTCTCGCGTAAGGCGTGAAACCTGTTTTCAGGATTTTGTCATGCCGGCGAGATAAAGCGGGGTGTGCAGGAGCCCGTTGTCCATTTGGTTTATCCCGCATCCTGAGAAGAGAATGGCTTTTTCCGGTTGGTACCGTTCCCGGTAGGTCTTCATGCTCTTGGCCTTGGTGTTGATACCCGCACGAATTGAATCAATCGAATATTTGGTAAGGATTTGTTTGTAATCGTAATCCTCTCCGGGGCAGCAGAATATGATTACGATTAGGTCGCGCCAGGATAAGGACAGCGCGAAGGGAGGTTGTTGGAGAAGTAAGGAGCAAACTGACAACTGAAATTGGCGATACCCGGGACCAAAATTAACGCCACGGTTTCTTAAAGGAATACGTTGAGGGGAAGCTGGTCTTTCTATTTCGGTTAGCCAGGCGACACCGGGGTGACGATTTCCAAGGCGTGTTCGCTGCCGATCACGCCCGAGGCCGGAATAGACCGATCAAATGTGGCCAACTTCCCGCCGTGTTTCACAGCCAAGCCGAGAAGATAAACGTCTGTGGTCTGATTAGCGGATAAGACGGGGGCGAGCTGGAAAAGAGCCTCGTCCATGAGACTCACGGCGTCTGGCCAGAAATGATGGCCGGAGCACCTGCGGAATTTTCGCAGAAGGTCAGCGGCGATGGAAGCCCGGCCCGGCGAATTGGGGTAACTGGGGTGGCTGGCGATTCGGATAAACCCATTTTCAGTGATGGGGCAGGTCGCCCATGCCGATTTTCCTTTGGCGGCAAACCAGTCATGTGCTGGATTATGGTGTATGTGCTGTGGATCGAAGAGCGCGAGAAGCAAATTCACATCAAGTAAAAAAATCTTCACGGGGCCTCGTCTCTCAGCCGGTTGACCATATCCATTGAAACAACTTTGGCTCCAGGCTTGACCGGGAACATCGGAACCCCATTCCTCTCGCGACCGGCTGATGTAGGTAGCAATGCCTTTCGGACGAGTTCAGATATCAGATGTCCGGCTGATTCGTGCCGTTCACGGGAGAACTGTTTCACCGCAAAGAGCACATCATCTTCGATATTTAGAGTAGTCCTCATGAGGTGAATCATCACGCATCACGCATCAGATGTCAACCCATTATTGAGCTGTGTCAAACAAACAACCTGTCCCCGGCGGTCCACTTGTTGTGTTTTTGAAGGCGTGTCTGTAGATTTTCAGTCAATCCCGTGTAGACTTGGTTGGGATGGGTGCAACTGCGTAATCGGTAAACGTAATGGAAGTCGTTCATGGCTTGCCAGCCGTAGTCTCGCAGCCGGTTGTTTGAAGAGTCCGCCTTCGCCCCGGGAATAGCACTGCCCTACTACGCCCTGCGGCGGGTACGCCTTGTGCTACGAAGGGCATCCTTCTATCGGCTTGATTTACTGGTCGAAGACCATCCGTAGCTCAAGCGTAGCGCCGAGCGAAGGATGCCCTACTACGCCCTGCGGCGGGTACGCCTTGTGCTACGAAGGGCATCCTTCTATCGGCTTGATTTAGTGGTCGAAGACCATCCGTAGCTCAAGCGTAGCGCCGAGCGAAGGATGGTGGGCGTTACAGGACTCGAACCTGTGACCTCTTGCATGTGAGGCAAGCGCTCTAACCAGCTGAGCTAAACGCCCCCAGAAGGAAGGGACGGATAATGCCCGTCCTGTGGCGATGTGTCAAGTGGGCTTCCGGACTTTTTTCAACGAATGCTTAGCCCGGTGGCCATATACCAGCCGTCTACGTAGTTGCCTTCCAGGAATACCCAGAAATTGTCAGTGATTTTATAGGTGAGGCCGACTGCCACCGCCGGGTTGATTTCCGAATGGCTGTCGGAATAGACCTTCTTCTGGGATATGTCAATGCCCAGCCCGCCATAAGCATACAGGTCGTCGAGCAGCGTTTCGTCACTGAACATCATCATGACGTTTCCACCCATAATGTCCAGGAAGTCGGTATTGGAGTAGTAGAAGGCTCCTCTGACGGCGGTATCGCAAAAATCGGACATTGGAAGACTGTACAGTCCGCCCACCTGCAGGGCCAGATTGTCACCCTTGCCGCGGGTGTCCAGCCGCCCGAGGTCAATAAATCCCCGCAATTCATCCAGAAGGGTGATGGTGGCCCGTGCGCCCAGGAAATTCATATCTTCCCCGAGCGCGATTCCGGGTGTGGCCTCAAGACTTCCCGGATCTCGGGTGCCGGCCGTGTCGAGCAGGGGGAGTCCGACCATTTGTGCCATGGAGGGGAGTGCCAGGCTTGTGATTGCGCTGAGGGTCAGTAGGTTCCGGAAGAGTGTCCTGATTATCATTGTGTAACGCTCCTTAGTTTTTGGGTTTTGAGCAACTCAGGAAATATACTGCCTCATCATTCCCGCAGGGTCAAGTGCTCGCAGGTTGTTTTTCAGAGGCATCTGTGGTAGTCATCAGCGGATGAAGGTGACCCCCTTTCAACAACGTGTGTATGATGCCGTGTCCCGGATCCCCAGGGGTAAGGTCGCGACCTACGCTGAGATTGCCGCGTGTCTTGGTTGCGGCTCGCCCCGCGCAGTCGGGCAGGCGTTGAAAAAGAATCCCTTTGCTCCCAGGGTACCCTGCCACCGTGTCATTGCCGCCAATCTGACCATCGGGGGTTTTCAAGGCAAAATTGCGGGTGCCGCCATCCGCCGCAAGTTGCAGTTGCTGGAAGGCGAAGGGGTTCGTTTCGCCAAGGGGAGGCTAGATGAATCCATCCGGCGATAAAATCTGGCACCCCTACACCCGTTTCTCTGCTCTGGCGGATCAGCCCCTTTCGGTAATCACCCATGGCGAGGGTGCCTTTCTTTATGATGATCAGGGGCGGAAATATCTGGACGCCATTTCCTCCTGGTGGGCCTGCAATCTGGGGCATGGCCATCCCCGCATCGTCGAGGCGATCATCCGGCAGACCCGGGAACTGCAGCACAGCATCCTTGGAAACCTGTCCCATCCCCGCGCCATCGAACTGGCCTCGATGATCGTCGGGCTGTTTCCCGACGACCGGCGTGTGATGTTCGCCAGCGACGGGTCGTGCGCCGTGGAAGCCGCGCTCAAGATCGCGCTTCAATACTGGACTAACATGGGGCAGACGGAGAAGACGAAGTTCGTCGCGCTCGATTTCGCCTATCACGGCGATACGCTCGGTGCGGTCTCGGTGGGCTATCTCGAGCAGTTTCATAAACCCTTCAAAAGCGCCCTTTTTCAGGTTTTCCAGGCTCCCTCGCCCTGTTGTGGAACGTGCGCTTTCCATGAATCGGAGCAGGTCTGTCTGAATGAATGTTTTGACACGATGAGGATGCTTCTCAAGCAGCATGCCCATGAATTGGCCGCCGTCATCCTGGAGCCCATGTGCCAGGGATCAGGCGGGATGAGGATTCAAAATCCAGAATACCTGCGGCGGCTTTCGCAACTGTGCCGGGATGAGGGGGTGTTGTTGATTGCTGATGAGATTGCCGTGGGAATGGGACGCACGGGCAAAATGTTTGCCTGCGACCATGCGGGGATAACGGCCGATATTGTCTGCCTCGGGAAAAGTCTCTCGGCCGGGTATCTGCCGATCAGTGCGGCCGTGGCGCGGACGGCCATTTACGAAACGTTCAGGGACAAGCCCGAGGATCACACCTTTTATCATGGTCATACTTTTGCCGGAAATCCGATTGCCGCCGCTGCGGCGGTTGAGACGTTGCGCGTCTACAAGGAGGAGGGAATTGTTGCCCAATCTGCCGCCATGGGCAATGTGCTGGCGGAGGAATTGAAGCCACTGGCTTCCCTTCCCGGGGTTCGCAATATCCGCTCGTTGGGCATGATCGGCGTGGTGGAACTGGAGGATGACAAGGAAGGGCGTGGCACCGCCCGCGCCCTCCGGGTTCGCGACCGCCTGCGTGAAAACGGGATTCTCCTGCGCCCGCTCGGCCCGGTGATTTATGTCATGCCGCCCCTCATCACTCCCGAGCCGGTGTTGCGCTATCTGATTCAAGCCGTGGGGAAAGTGATTGCGGAAACGGCGCTAGCTTGACAGTCGGGAGGACGTTTGATAACTCCGCGCGCCATGAAAAACGAGAACCTGACACTTCTTGCCCCTGCCAAGATCAATTTGACGTTGGAGATTTTTGGAAAACGGGCGGACGGCTATCACGATCTCCGGAGCCTGGTTGTCCCGGTATCCCTCTATGATACGTTGACGTTTACGCTTCAGGAACGCGAGATTGAGGTGATGTGTGAGGTCGTCGGGTTGCCGGGTGAAGTTCTGCCTCTGTTGCCTGCACCGGGCGATAACCTGGCGGCGCGTGCGGCCCGTCTGCTTCAGGAAACCACGGGGTATTCTCGTGGTGCCCGAATCCATATCCGCAAGGAAATCCCGATTGGCGGAGGGATGGGCGGGGGGAGTGCGGATGCCGCAGGCACGTTGAGGGGCTTGAACAGTCTGTGGGGGACGGGCTTGTCGGTCGAGGCTCTCATGGAACTGGGCGCGCAACTGGGGAGTGATATCCCGGCGATGGTGTATGGAAAGGCTGTCTGTATGGAGGGACGGGGAGAGAAAATCACTCCCGTGCCCTGTTGTTGGACGGCGGGAGTGGACTGGTGGATTGTGGTGGTCAACCCGGGATTTACGGTTCCCACGGGGGATGTTTACCGGCGATTTAGATCGGGGTTGACTTCGACTGAAGAAACCTTTATCAATGCACGCTTTGCGCTTGAAAGGGGCGACCAGAAACTGGCTTGTGCCAGCCTGGTGAATTCCCTCGAAGTGCCGGTATACGATAAATATCCGCTCCTGGCGATTGTGGCTGGAAGGCTGAAATCGGCGGGTGCGGCAGGGGTATTGTTGTCGGGCAGCGGAGCCTCGGTGTTTGCCGTGGCCGAGAATCACGAGCAGGCCCTGGCGATCGAGGCGCGAATGAAGCGCGAAAACGGTTCGTGGTTATGGACACGAGTCGCGCAAATATTGCCCGATGGTGTAATGGTAGCACACGGCCCTTTGGAGGCTAGAGTCTAGGTTCGAGTCCTAGTCGGGCAACCATCAGGCAGATGATGAAAACGAGTAACATGAAGATTTTTACAGGAACAGCTCATCCGAGGTTGGCGCAGAGTATTGCCGACAGCCTTGGTCTCCCCCTGGGTAAGGCGGATGTCAAGCGTTTCCCCGATGGAGAGACGTGGGTGAAGATCCTGGAAAATGTCCGGGGCAAGGATGTGTTCGTCGTGCAGCCGACCTGTCACCCTCCGAACGAAAACATCATGGAGCTGTTGATCATGATTGACGCGTTGCGGCGCGCCTCGGCGGCCCGCATTACGGCGGTACTGCCCTTCTACGGGTATGCGCGGCAGGATCGTAAGGATCAACCCCGTGTTCCCATCACGGCCAAGCTGGTGGCTAATCTTCTGGTGGCGGCCGGAACGAACCGGTTGCTGACCATGGATCTCCATGCCCAGCAATTGCAGGGTTTTTTCGATATTCCGGTGGATCATCTCTATGCCGCCCCGGTGCTGGGTAAGTATTTAATTGATAAGAAACTCACGAACCTGGTCGTGGTTTCGCCGGACACGGGCGGATTGAAAATGGCGCATGCCTACTCGGAGATGCTGAAGGCGGGCTTGGCGATTGTGGCCAAGCAGCGCAAGGGTCCAAGCGAAGTGGAAGCCCTGACTATGGTGGGTGATGTCAAGGGGTGCAACTGTGTCCTGGTCGACGATCTGGCCACCACGGCGGGGACCCTGACCTCGGCAGCGCGTATTCTCAAGGAGAATGGGGCTGAAAATATTTTTGCGGCGGTGTCTCATGCCGTGTTGACGGATGTGGGCATCGAGCGACTGAAGGCTTCCCCAATCAAGGAGCTGGTGGCGACGGATACGGTTCCCCTGACGGTGAAGACCAACGGGTATCCGGTGACGGTGCTTCCGGTGGCCGGTTTGCTGGGGGAAGCCATTATCCGCATTCATGACAATCAATCGGTCTCATCATTGTTTAAACTTTAGGTTAAGGCGAAAGGGAAAAGGTAAGTATGGCGAAGGAAATCAAACTGACTGCGAGCACGCGCGAAACATCCGGAACATCCGCCGCGAAGGCATTACGCAAGACGGGCTTCGTGCCCGCCGTGGTGTACGGAGAAAAAGGGGCCCGCTCGGTAAAGGTCAACGGACGCGAATTTGACACGATGGTCAAGCACAACACGGGTGAAAACCTGATCGTGGATTTGGATGTGGAAGGTAAAGTCATCAAGGCGCTGTTGCGCGAAGTGCAGCACGAAGCCGTGTATGGTGGCGTGATCCATGCGGACTTTCTCGAAATTTCCATGACGAAGAAGATGCGCGTCACGATCCCGGTCGAACTCAAGGGCGAGCCCGTCGGGGTTTCGCAACAGGGTGGTATTCTGGAGCATCTGGCGCGTCATATCGAAGTCGAGTGTTTGCCGGGCGATCTGGTGGATTCGATCGATGTGGATGTCTCGGGAATGGCGTTGGGCAAGACCATGATGATCCGCGACATTGTGTTGGATTCGAAGTATACGGTGCTGACGTCTGGCGATGTGGCGGTGGCCACGGTCGTTGCTCCTCGTGAGGAGAAGGTTGAAGAAGTCGTCGCGACGGAAGCCCAGCCCGAGGTGGTTGGCAAGAAGAAGGATGAAGAAGCGGCTGAGGGTGCGGCTCCTGCGAAGGGCGGGGCTGCCGCGAAGGGCGGCGCTCCTGCCAAGAAAGAGGAGAAGAAGCCTGCTGCCAAGAAGTAATCCCGTCTATGAAAGTGGTCGTGGGTCTTGGCAATCCAGGTGCGGAATACGAGCGTACGCCGCATAACATGGGTTTTTTGGTGGTGGATCGTCTGGCGGAACGGTTGGGATGCAGGCTGAAGGGCAGCGCGAAGTGTGAGGCGCGGCTCGGGACGGCTTCCCATGCGGGTGAGGAACTGATTCTTGTTCAGCCGCAGACGTTTATGAATAATAGCGGTCGGTCGGTGGGGGCGGTGTTGAATTACCGCAAATTGACTCCGGCTGATCTGCTTGTGGTGATGGATGATGCGGATATTCCGCTCGGTAGCCTGCGCCTCCGGAAACGAGGCGGCACGGGTGGACACCGGGGGTTGGCGTCAATCAGCGAGGTGCTGGGGACGCCGGACTACAACCGGGTACGGGTCGGGATCGGGCGTGGGGTTCGTCGGGATGACCTGGTGGATCATGTGCTTGGAGTGTTCGGGCGTGAGGACTGGGCAGCAGCCCAAAAGGCGATCGAGGCGGCGGTGGATGCTGTCCTGGGAGTCGTGGAACAGGGAATGGATGCCGCCATGAACCGGTTTAATACCCGGCAGGAAAACAGTGCCGGCGAAAATGATGTAACGGCAGGAGGAAAGAAGCAGTGAATAAGTACGAAGGTTTGTTCATTTTTGGTGAAACGGTTCAGGAAGAGCGCCTGAAGGATCTGGCGGCCTATGCCACCGGCGAAATTACAAAGGCCGGTGGAAAGATTCTGGAGTCGAAGGACATGGGGCGCCACGCGTTTGCCCGGGTGATGCAAAAGAAGGAATCCGGATTTTACCTGTCCGTGATTTTTACGATTGCTCCGGAAAAAATCGCAACCCTGACCTCCCGATATCACCTGAACGACGATGTGTTTCGTGTTCAGATTACCCGGTTTGACGACAAACTGGTGACGCCTCCTCCCGCTGCGGTCAAAGCTTAGTCTGGAAAGCCAACGATTATGGCCAACCTGAATAAAGTGTTTCTGATCGGGCATCTGACCCGTGACCCCGAGGTTCGGTTTCTGCCTTCCGGCAAGGCCGTGACCGATATCCGGATGGCCATTAACAACAAATACAAACTGGCAAGCGGTGAGGAACGCGAGGAGACCTGTTTTGTTGCAGTGGTAGTCTGGGGGAAACAGGGCGAAGCCTGTGGACAATATTTATCCAAGGGCTCCCCGTTGCTGGTTGAGGGTCGCCTGCAGTATGAGGAGTGGGAAAAGGACGGGGTGAAGCACAATCGCCTCCGTGTGGTGGCCGACCGAACCCAGTTTCTCAGCTCGCCGAAACGCGGGTCTGAGTACAGTGATTCGGCTGAGTCTGCCGGCGGTGAGGCGCGACCGGTGCCGCGTCCCGCTGCGCAGCCACAGGCACAGACGCCCGTGGTGGATAATGGCCCGGCCGCAGGGGATGATGATAATCTGCCGTTTTAATTTTTAAGGAGAGGGAAGACACGTTATGGCAATGCGAGAAAGAGACAGAGACAGGGACAGGGACAGCACGGTGAACATGGTGTCGAAGCGGCGCGTGCCGCAGATCGAAAGCCTGAAGTATATCGACCCGCGTGATTATGAGTTGCTTCGGAAATTCACATCCGAGCAGGGCAAGATCCTGCCGGCGCGGCTGACAGGCGCCTCGCCTCAGCAGCAGCGTTCGGTGGCCCGGGCCATTCGTCGTGCCCGTGTAATGGGCTTGTTGCGCTAAATACAGTCAAAGGGTTTTCCGGACTTATTCCGTCGGCGTCCTCCTCAACAGGAAGACGTGGGGGAGGGGTCGGGAACGCCAATGAGTGAGGAGAAGAGACTATGTCAGTGGAAATGATTTTGATGCAGGATGTCAAGGACCTCGGCGTCGCCGGCCAGGTGGTCAAGGTGGCGGATGGTTATGCCCGGAATTTTCTGGTGCCCAATAAACTGGCGGCCTCAGTGACTGAGTCGACGCGGCGCCAACTGGCGAAGCTCCAGACTCAGCGGGATGCCGAAAAGAAGGTTGCCAAGGAAAAGGCCCGTGATCTGGCCGCCGCCATTCAGAAGGGATCCTACACGATCCGCATGAAGGTGGGCGAAGGCGAGAAATTGTTTGGGTCAGTGACCAGCGGCGAAATTCTGAGTGTTCTCGCCACGCAGGGATTTGAACTGGACAAGCACGCCGTCGAACTCGAGAGTCCCATCAAGGAACTCGGCATGTTTGAGGTCAAGGTCAAGGTTTACCCGGAAGTTGAAGCCCTGATCAAGGTCTGGGTCGTCCAGGAATAGTTCCATGGCCAACGATGCCCCTGTCTCGTCCAAGGTGACGCCACTCGAGCGCGTTCCACCGCATAGCGAGGACGCGGAGAGGGGGGTTCTGGGTGCTGTTTTGCTGGACTCGGAAAAGGTCATGGACCTTTGTATCGAGCGGCAACTGGATCCTGAATCGTTTTACATTCCCGTTCATCGCGCCATCTTTGATGCGATGATGGGCATGAATCGTGAAGGCAGGCCCATTGATCTCCTGACCGTAGGAGAACGTCTCAAGGCTGCCGGATTGCTCGAACGGGTCGGCGGCGCTCCCGCGCTTCATCGGATTGTCGATGCCACGCCGACCTCCGCCCATGCGGAATATTACATCGACATCGTGCGTGACCGGCACCTCTTGCGTCGGGTGATCGAGGCATCCCGAACCGCCGAGCGCAATTGCTACGACCCCACCGCCGAGGCCCAGTCTGTTCTTGGACAGGCCGAGCAGGCTTTTTTCGATATCACGGCCAACCAGCACGGACAGATGCGCCCGTGGCATGAGCTGGTCAATGAGATTGTCGCCACTTTTGATAATCAACAAAAGGGATTCCTGGGGGTGCCCACGGGGTTCAAGGATCTGGACAAGACGATCAAAGGGCTGAAACCCGGAAACATGGTCGTCCTGGCGGCCCGTCCCTCGATGGGAAAAACATCCCTAGCCATGAATATTGTGGAGCATGTTGCCCTGGGGAAGGGGGATTCTCAATCCCGCCCACGGCCCGTTGGCGTGTTCAGTGTTGAAATGTCGTGCCTGGATCTCGTGAAGCGTATGATCTGCTGCCGCGCCGAGGTGTCGGGACATGCCATTGCCGAGGGCTTTATTTCGCAGACCAACCACGGGCGTCTGATTTCAGCGGCCGACGCCTTGAGCAACGCTCCGATTTACATTGATGACAGTGCGGGATTAGACATCACCGAGCTTCGCGCTCGCGCCCGCCGCATGAAAAGCAAGCATGCTGTTGAGCTGATCGTCATCGACTATCTTCAATTGCTTCGTGCACCGGAACATTCGCGGCACGGACGCCAGGTTGAAATCACTTATGTTTCAGCGGGGCTTAAGGCGATGGCCAAGGAGTTGGGTCTGCCTGTTTTGGTCCTCAGCCAGCTCAGTCGTGCCCCCGAGGCTCGCGGGGGTGAGGAGAAACCCAAGCTTTCCGATCTGAGGGATTCGGGCTCGATTGAGCAGGATGCCGATATCGTTATGCTGTTAAGGCGGCCTTGCCGGACGGCCAGCGATCAGGAACGGGAAAATCGTACACTGGCCATCGTGGAGATTGCGAAGAACCGCAATGGCCCCGCGATGGAGGAAATCAGGATGGAATTTGATGATGCCTACACCCGCTTCCGGGATTCAGCACATGGTGTCGATGAGGGAGCCGTTCAACCCAGTTACATCCGTCAGGATCAAGGATGATCATGTCCGTTAAGAAAACAGTGCTTTGGATTGTTTTCGCCACCGGCTTTGCCTTATGCGGTGGGGCGCAAACCACTCCCTCCGAGGGGCCGGTGATTCGGGACGTGCGGATCAGGTCGGTCGGGCCGGGTGCCGTCGATGAGCCGATGGTGCGGTCGTATATTGCGGCTAGTAATGGAAAAGTGTTGAACCGGGCCGAGGTGGCGAATGATGTCCGTTCCCTCCTGAATTCCGGAAAAATAACCGATGTCAAGGCGGAGGTGAGTGGATCCGCCACAGGCGTAATTCTGACGTATGTGGTTCGGCCTAAGCAAAAACTGATCAAGCCGGTGAAGGTTCTGGGAGCCAAGGAGCTTGGCGAAACCAAGGTGCAGGATTTGCTGGGTCTTAATCCCGGGGACTATCTTGACGAGCCGACTGTTGCCGGGCGGGTGGTTAAACTCAGGGAGGAATACCGGAAACGCCTTTACGAAAAAGTTGAAATCACAACCTCCTTGGATCGTCCCGACCCCCGGCTGGGACAGGTTACCCTGACGATCCGGATCCGGGAAGGCGATCGGGCGCAAATCAGCGAGTATGATTTTCCGGGGAGAAAATCGATTGACTATTCCGTGGTTCGGGAGGCCATGGATATCATGGCTTGGTATAATCCGATCGGCTGGTTTCATAAAACTCCCTGCAGTAAAGAGGAGTTGCAGGCCGGGTGTGAGCGACTTCGCGCGGCCTACAAGGATCGGGGCTTTCTGGACGTGGAGATTTTGGCTCCGGAGTTGAAGCCGGTCACAACGGGTCGTTACAAAGCGACGATCCCTGTTCTCGAAAACGTGAAGTACAAGATTGCCCGGGTCACGATTACGGGCGCCGCCGTCTTTCCTGAGCTTGTTCTTCTTCAGGCCGCAGACTTGAAGTCGGGTAATGAGGCCTCGACTTCGGTTATCAACAAGGGGGCGGATGCCATCAGGGATTATTATGAGAGCCGCGGGTACATGGATACCCTTGTCCAGCCTCGTTTGGATCTTCTGGCAAAGGCCGGTGATGTCGATGTCCGGTATGGGGTCATGGAAGGTCGGTTGACCAATATCCGTAATGTTCTGATCCGGGGGAACAGTGTGACCCAGGACAAGGTGATCCGGCGTGAATTGCTGGTGTATCCCGGCGAGCAATATAATGGAGTCCGTGTCCGGACGAGTGAAAACCGCCTGAGGAACCTGGGCTTTTTCTCTTCGGCGAATAGCACGCACGAGCCGGTTGAAGTCCGGACGGAGACCGGGTCGTCGACCAATCAGGCCGATCTGGTGTTTGAAGTGGAAGAACAGCGCACTGGCCAGTTCATGACCGGCGTGGGATTCTCGAGCATCGATAAACTGATCGGGTTTGCCGAGGTCAGTCAGGGAAATTTTGACATTCGCGGGAAGCCGTTCATGGGGGCCGGTCAGAAAATCAAACTTCGCGCCGAGTTCGGATCGACCCGCGAGGCGTATTCGATTTCGTTCGTTGAGCCGTGGTTTCTGGATCGCAAGTTGTCTCTGAGCGTGGATCTGTACAGCAGTCGGCAGAATGACCGGGATTATGATGTGCTTCGGCAGGGTGGGGCGATCGGCCTGGGCGTGCCGCTGTGGGGGGCGAACCGGATGGATTTCAAGTACCGGCTTGAACAGGTTGAGATTAAGGACTCGGCTGATACAAATGCGTATGTGGTGGTCAACAAGGATGGCGGAACCGACACGATGTACTTTTCGGACCCCCGGCGGGTGGCGAGCTCGGTGTCCTCGATCTGGACTCGGGATACCCGTGATAATTTCTTTGTGCCGACCCGTGGCTCGAAATTGTATGCGCAGGGAACCCTGATGGGCGGTCCGCTGGGATTTGATACGGAGCTTTATGATATTGAAGCAGGCGGATCGCTGTATGTGCCGTTGTGGTGGAGGCATGTGCTCAGTTTCAGGGCTCGCGCGGAAGTGGTGGATGCTTATGGATCAACCGATCAGGTGCCGCTTTCCGAGAGATTGTTTGCGGGGGGCGCGCGAACGGTACGAGGCTTCCGGTATCGCTGGGTGGGCCCCAAGGCGGAGCGCGCAGATGGCTCCCCCGATGTCCGACCCGCTGGCGGACAGAGCCTGGCGGTGGCCAGTGCCGAATACACCGTGCCGATTCCCGGGATTCCAAAATTCCGGTTTGCCACCTTTTATGATATCGGGAATGTGTGGTATGATCCCTACGACTTTGACCTGAGCACCTATGCGGCTGGCGCCGGGGTGGGGCTGCGGCTTGATATTCCGGGTTTTCCGATGCGGTTCGATTATGCCTGGCCCGTGAAGAAGGATGATCCGCGGTCACGGACGGAAAATTGGAGTTTTTGGATTGGATACGGGTTCTGATTATAGAAAAAGGAAAAACGATGAACATGCGATTACTATCATGGTTGGCGGTGGCCGGTCTTGTCTCAGGGATGGCCGGAGCGGGGGAGCTTAAGGTGGCGACGGTGGATACGGCGCGCATTCTTAAGGACTACTACAAGACCGATCTGGCGGAGCGTCGCATCCAGCAGCAGATTGATGATTTTTCTGCCGAGCGGGACAAGCTTCTGGCCCAGCATAAAAAAATGAAACAGGAATTCGAGGCGCTTCGCGCCGAATCCCAGAACAAGGCGCTGACCGAGGAGGCTCGTGAAAAGAAAAAGGAGCTGGCCGAGGAGAAATTGAGCGGAGTTATCGAATTTGAAAATACGATCCGAGAGAAGGCTGCCAATCGAAAAAAGGAATTGGAAGGAGAGGGTCGTAAGATTCAGGCTGAAATCGGCAGGGCAATCAAGGAGGCCATTAAAGTGTGTTCCGACAAGGATGGATATACCCTTGTGCTGGCCGATGGCGGACTGCTCGCCAACGGTCTGGAATCCGTGCTGTATTCCGATTCCAAGATGGACATCACGGAGGCGGTTCTGAAATTATTGAACGCGGACAGGCCTTCCCCCGCCAAGGAGTAACCGTTATGTCGTTTACCGTTGAAGAGATTGCACGACGCCTGAATGGTCGTGTCGAAGGGAATGGGTTGCTTGAGGTGAAGGGCGTCGAATCCCTGGATCAGGCACGGCCCTTTGAACTAAGCTTTTTGGGGAACCCGCGCTATACGCCGGCCATGAAGACGACGAAGGCCGGAGTGGTGTTGGTGAACGAGACGTGGACAGGGGAAACCCAGGCCACGCTCATCCGGGTCAAGAGTGCAGATGCCGCCTTTGCCCAGGTGGCGTTCTGGTTGGCGAGGCCCGCCATCACCCACACGCCGGGAATTCATCCGACGGCCGTTGTCGCGGCGGATGTCAAGTTGGGTCGGGATGTGACGGTCGGGCCGCACTGTGTGATTGAGTCCGGGGCTGTAATTGGAAACGGCTCAGTCCTGGTGGCACAGGTGTATATCGGTCATTCGTGCGAGGTGGGTGATAATTGCCTTTTTTATCCCCATGTTACCCTGCGCGAATATACGCGGGCTGGCAATCGCGTGATTCTCCAGAATGGCGCCGTTATCGGGAGCGATGGCTTCGGGTATGTGAAAGAGGCTGGGCATTGGAAAAAGATTCCACAGGTGGGAATTGTGGTCCTGGAGGATGATGTTGAGATTGGAGCCAATACCACGATTGATCGGGCCCGCTTTGGTGAAACCCGCATCGGAAAGGGAACCAAACTCGACAACCTGATTCAGGTCGCCCACAATGTCACGATCGGTGAAGACTCCGCCCTGGCGGCGCAGGTCGGAATTGCCGGTAGTGCTCATATCGGAAGCCGCGTGCAATTTGGAGGGCAGGTTGGCGTCGGGGGGCATCTCCATATTGGCGACGACACCGTCGTTATGGCGCAGTCCGGGATTTCAAAGAATGTTTCGCCCGCCTCGGTGATGCTGGGATCCCCGGCGGCTCCCGCGCTGGAAGCCAAGAAGTTGCATGCGACGGTTATGCGGTTGCCGGAAATGAAAAAGAAACTTTCTGAAATGGAAGCTCGATTAAAGGCTGTGGAGGAAAAACAATGAAGGTGTTTCTGACCGGAGGGGCTGGATATATTGGCAGTGTGACGACGGAGCTGCTTTTGAATGATGGTCATGAGGTCGTGGTATTCGACAATCTTGAGCGCGGGCACAAGGCTGCAGTGGATAAGCGGGCCAAGCTGGTTCAGGGTGATCTTCGGGATGCCGCCAAAATTCAGAGGGCGCTGAAGAATGCCAAGCCGGATGCCATCATGCATTTTGCCGCCTATGCGTTGGTCGGGGAGTCCATGAATGATCCCGGCATGTATTTTGCCAATAACACCACGGGAGCCACGAATTTGGTTGAGGCCATGGTTCGTCATGAGGTTCCCAGGATTGTATTTTCCTCCACCTGTGCCACCTACGGGTTTCCAGATCGTATTCCGATCACGGAGGATACCCCTCAGCGACCTGTGAATCCCTATGGGGAATCCAAGTTAATGTTTGAAAAGGTGCTCGCGTGGTATCAGAAAATCCACGGAATTGAGCCTGTTTTTCTTCGTTATTTCAACGCCTGCGGGGCCACCGCGAAATTCGGCGAGGATCATGAGCCCGAGACGCATCTCATTCCGAATGTGATCCGGGTGGCGCTGAAGCAGCAACCGCATGTGAATATTTTTGGAACGGACTATAATACCCCTGATGGGACCTGCATTCGCGACTACATTCACATTGTTGATCTTGGGCGGGCTCATATTCTGGCTCTGACCGGAAAGCAGACCGGCCCGTTTAATCTGGGGACAGGGAACGGGTTTTCGGTTCGTGAGGTGATTGATGTGGTTCGCAAGGTGACGAAGCGGGAGATTCCCGAGGTGGTGTCGCCCCGTCGTCCCGGCGATCCGGACCGGTTGGTGGCCTCGGCGCTAAAGGCCAAGAAAATATTGAAATGGGTTCCCAAAATGTCGAACTTGGATGATATAGTCGAAAGTGCCTGGGCGTGGCATCGAGCCCACCCGGACGGATATAAGAAGTAATAAGGGAGATTTTTTTCATATGAGCAAAGCAACATCAAAAACGAATGAATCAACCACGAGTTCCGGTAATTCCGCCCTGAATGCGGTGCTGGCGCAGATCCAGAAGGAATTCGGCGATGGCGCAATTATGCGCCTGGGCGAGGCAGAAGGCCGGAAGGAAATCGATGTGGTATCGACAGGAGCCTTTTCTCTCGACATGGCGCTTGGTGTGGGCGGCTTGCCCCGCGGGCGCGTGGTGGAGATCTTTGGTCCGGAATCCTCGGGAAAAACCACACTCACTCTTCACGTGATTGCCAATGCCCAGAAGAATGGCGGGCTGGCGGCGTTTATCGACACCGAGCATGCAATGGATCCCGTCTATGCCAAGAAAATCGGGGTGAATCTGGATGATCTGCTGGTGTCGCAACCTTCCTCCGGGGAAGAGGCTCTCAGCATCTGTGAGACGCTGGTTCGTAGTAACGCGCTCGACGTGGTGGTGTTGGACTCAGTGGCCGCGCTGGCGCCCAAGGCAGAGTTGGATGGTGAAATCGGAGATTCGCATATGGGACTTCAGGCGCGTCTGATGTCGCAGGCGATGCGGAAATTAACGGCGGCCATTTCGACGTCCAAGACCCTGTGTATTTTCACCAACCAGATCCGGGAGAAGATCGGGGTGATGTTTGGTAGTCCGGAGACAACACCGGGCGGCCGGGCATTGAAATTTTACTCCTCGGTACGTCTGGATATCCGCCGCATCGGGGCCATCAAGGATGCGGCCGGAAAGATTATGGGGAACAGGACCCGCGTGAAAGTCGTGAAGACCAAGGTGGCGGCTCCCTTTGTGGAGGCGGAATTTGACATTTTGTTTGCCCGGGGAATCTGGTGGGCTGGATCCGTGATGGATAGCGCCATCGAGCACGGCCTGGTGGAGAAGAGGGGCTCCTGGTTGTCGTTTGACGGGGCTCAACTAGGTCAGGGCCGTGAAGCGGCTGCAGAGCAGCTGTCAAAGGATCCTGAGCTTGAGAAGAAACTCATCGCAGGCATCAAGGCCAAGGTGGGTTCCGTCGCGCATTGAAGAAGTTTCCGATTGAACCGGGGTTCCTTGTAGTGATACAAACCACGGTTCCATCACGCCGGAGTGGCGAAATGGCAGACGCAGTAGACTCAAAATCTACCGCCCGTAAGGGTATCACGGTTCAAGTCCGTGCTCCGGCACCACTTTAAACCCATCTGTCAGCCTGGCGTCTGGGAGGATGTCCCAACCCGTTCTGCGATCCAGGAGGAAAGAAGCTTTCCGTTCTGGATGATTTCAGGAGGGATTGTGGCTTGATCCCGGGTGGCAAGGTAGGTTGCGTATTTGAGTTGGGCTTCGCTGGGGCCTCCATTCAGGCCCCGAACCGGCGGGCTGGCATAGCCCATCTTGTTGTGAACGGCTTTGCAGAACCGTTGCCAGGTTTCCTTGTTTTCAACCACCTGATCCAGAATGGCTTCCATTTTGCTGGTCAATTCATAATCAATCACCCAGGCATGCTGTTCCCGCAGGTAATCAATCAGGGTTTCGCCCCGGGGCAGGGGAACGACCTTCCCCTTCTCCTCCCCCACATAGCCCCGGTCGCTGATGTTTTTGGTGATGGACGCGTAAGTGGAAGGGCGCCCGATGCCCAGTCGCTCCAGTTCCTTGACCAGTGATCCCAGAGTGAATCGGCCAGGCGGCTTGGTCTTTTTCTCGTCCAGAGTTTCTTTGTCCTTGAGCACTCGTTCTCCCCTAGCGACGGGAGGAAGCGTTTGCACTTTTTCCTCCTCCCCTTTGTCTGCCTTGCGTTCTTTTTCTTCATCAACCTCGGCGTAGACCTTGAGAAAGCCGTCAAATTTTAACACGCGGCCGTTGGCTTTGAACTTTTCCCCGGCCACATCAAAGAGGAGAAGGGTGGAATCATACCGGGCGGGTGCCATCTGGCTTGCCACAGCCCGACGATAAATCAACTCGTAGAGCCGGGCATGATCGGCAGAAAGTTGTTCTTTCTCGACCCGGGCAGCCAGGTCGGTCGCCGGATGCATATGGGTGGGCCGGATGCCTTCATGGGCCTCGGCCTGGGAGTTTTTTGACTTGAATGCATTGGGCTTGGGGGGGACATACTCGGCGCCGAAAGTGGTTCCGGTAAAGTCACGGATTTTGGCCACAAAAGCCTCATCCATCCGGACGGAATCGGTCCGGTGATACGTCGTCAGTCCATGATCGAACAGAGCTTGTGCCAGTTTCATGGTCTGTTCGGGGCTGAATTTCAGGCGTGCCGCTGCTGCCGCCTGAAGATCCACCGTCGTGAAGGGAGGTTTGGGTGACTGTCGCGTCTCTTTCTGGTCGACCTTCTCCGTTACGGCATGGGTTTCCGCTTGGATTGCATTGACGATCGCCTGAGCATCGGCTTGCTTGTCGAATTTCCCCTTGATGTGGGTCGCCAGAAAGGATGTCCCATCCTTGTTAAGGTGAATGGTCAGGATCCAGTACAGGGAATTCTTGAATCCCCGGATTTCGCGTTCCCGATCCACGATCAGGCGGACGGCTGGGGATTGCACCCGACCGACGCTGAAGGTGTTGTGAAGGCGGCGGCTGGCCAGGGGGGAGAGGATATACCCCACCAGGCGATCCCCGACCCGGCGCCCCAGGAAGGCCTGGTAGAGGCCCTCATTGGTTTGTTCAAAGGGAACCGCTTTGGCCAGGGATTCCTTGAGCCCTTTTTCCGTGACCTCATAGATTTCCATGCGGAAGCATTCCTTGGCGACGGACTTGACCTCGTCATAGATATGGCGGCTGATGGCGTAGCCTTCCCGGTCCGGGTCACCCGCCAGCATCACGGTTTCATTCTTTGCCGCCGCCCGCAACTGATCCGGAAGAAAGGTCTTTTTTTCATTCACCACGAAGGTGGGCTCGTAGGTCTTGAGGTCCACTCCGATAACGGAATTGGGCAAATCCTTGAAGTGTCCCACCGTGGACAAAGTCTTCACGCGGAGGATCGACTGGATCTTTTTTGCCTTGGTCGGTGATTCAACGATAATAAGCATGGATGGCGATGACCTTTATAGTTACTCAACCTCAACAGGTTCCACACTGTGGACACACAAGACAAGTCCAAAACAAGAGGTGTGTTGTATTTTTTTGCGTTTGGTACACTATAAACCCTGAAGCGGCATTTTATGGCAAGGGTGTGTTTACTGAACTTCCCTGAAAACGAGGTAGAAAATGAAAACAATGATGAAAGCGTGTGGAGTGGTGGTATCGCTTGTGCTGGTTGGATCGGTTGCACTGGCGGAGCCTTATCGGGGTGATTATCGCGGGAGCAGGTCTAGCGGGCATGATCGCGGCAGGTATGATCACGGCGGGCGTAGCTATCACGGATATAGCGATGGAGGTCGTCATTATGGATATTCCCGGGACAGCCGGGGGAACTTGATTTTCGGGTTGGTGGGACTTGGGCTTGCCGCCGCCATTGTCTCAACCATGGAACGTCCCACGGTCTATGTGCAGCCAGCTCCTGTCGTGTATGAAACATCCCGGGTGGTTTATGTGCAACCTCAACCCCCGGTGGTTCAGCAGATTACGGTCGTTCAACAGCCGGTTCAAGTGGCGCCGCCCCAGCCGATGACGATTACCATCAGCATCCAGAACTCGAATGGTTCGTTTACGCCTGTGACTCTGCGGCAGGTCGGCGCGCAGTGGGTCGGGCCCAAGGGTGAGTACTATGATGGGGTCCCTTCAGTGGGCCAGTTACGCCCCATGTATGGATTTTAAGGATGGGTGATCAACATGGGCAAATGTCTGGCTGGCCTGGAGGAGCTTTTCCGCCGTCTTGAAGAGGGGTTGACACAAAGAGCGGTGATCCGGATTGTTTTGGGAAAGTATCGCGGCTCGGATCCTGAGATTCAGAAAATCCTGATCCGGCCGGTCATTATCCGGGGTCAGGAATGCCTGTCGTTCGTCTATCGGTACTCAACCCGCGATGTGACCCGGAATTTCACGGTTCCGGAAGGCATCGTTGAGATCCGGAGTCTGTTGGGCGGGGAGTTTAAAAGCGCCCATTTGTTTTCCACGACGGAAACTGTTCAAGCGGAAATAACCCGGAAGGGGACGTGCCGGGTGAGTGTCAGCAAGGCCACAACTGAAACGACGTCCGATTCCGCCCATGATCACGCCAAGGAGCGGTTGATTGATCCGGAACGTCCCTTTCTGGCCGAATTGGGCATTACCCGCGGGAATGACCAGGTGCTGCCCTCCATGTCCCGGAAATGGAAGCAGATTAACGTGTTTATCAGCCTGTTTCAGGGAGCCCTGCTGGCATCCCGGATTGACCGGGCCAAGCCGGTTTCCGTGGTGGATTTCGGTTCGGGAAAGGGATACCTGACCTTTGCCGTCTATGACTATCTCACGACTACCCTGGGGTGTGAGGCCCGGGTAACGGGAGTTGAGCGGCGGGATGATCTCGTGGAGTTTTGTCGGGGAGTGGCCCGAAAACTCAGGATGACCGGAATGGCCTTTGACTCCGGGGATGTGACGGATTATAAGTCGGGGCCCCTCCAGATCATGATCGCGCTGCATGCCTGCGATACGGCCACGGATCTGGCCCTTGCCATGGGCATCCGGGGTGGGGCGGAGATCATGCTGTGCGCACCGTGCTGCCATAAGGAGATTCGTCCCCAGATGGTCAGCCCCGCCGTTCTCAAACCCGTGCTCCAGTCCGGTATCCATCTCGGGCAGGAGGCTGAAATGGTGACGGATACGCTGCGGGCGCTCTGGCTGGAAGCGTCCGGGTATGAGGCCCAGGTGTTTGAATTCATTTCCTTGGAACACACCAGCAAGAACAAGATGATACTGGCTGTGAAGCGCGCCCATCCCGTGGATCCCGCGCCCATTCTGAAAAAAATTCAGGCATTGAAGGCGTTTTACGGAATCACGACCCACACCTTGGAAAAATTGTTATCGTCCTGAAATAGACCCGGCATCCTCCAAGGTGGATCGCGACCTCCGGGCGCGATCAGACGCCGCCCGGAGGTCGGCGTCCACCGGGTGGATATCAGTTGGGTAGGGGGACGCGAGACCCTTGCCTTCCACGGAACTGCAGGGAATCCCGGTAGCCCGCTTCTTTAGCCAGTTGAAGTGCCTTCCCGAAGTTGTAGCCGACCTCCTGAGGCGCGTGCGCATCTGACCCGAAGGTAATGGGAATGGCCCGTTCGTTGGCCAAACTCAGGATGAGCGGAGACGGATAGGCTTCGCCAACTTCCCTGCGCCACCCTGAGGTGTTGATTTCAATCCCCATACCACTTTGGGAAATATGATCCAGAACCGGCTGAACCAGCTCTTTCATGTCGCAGTCGCGCAGGCGGTGTCCGAATTTTTTCGGCAGGTCAAAATGCCCGATCACATCAAACAGGCGGGTATCGACAAGAGCCTTCAATAAAGCGAAGTACTCTGTCCAGACCCCCTTGAGATCCACGGATTCCCAGGTCTTCCGGTAATCCGGGTTGTCAAATCCCCAGTCTTTGATGTAGTGCACCGAGCCCAGCACGAGATCAAACGGTTGAGCGGGCAGGAAGGGCTCCAGGAAAGACTCACAGCCCGGAAAGAAATCAGCCTCAATGCCTAGAAAAATCGCCGGCGGGGTGTCATCCTGCAGGGAACGGATAAGATCGTAATAGGCGGGGATTTCATCGATCGACATGCGGTGCTTGGAATCATAGCCGGACGGTTCAGGGGAGTGATCGGTGAAGCACATTTCCCGGATACCGCGTTCGCGGGCGGCTTGCTTGAATTCTTCCGGGCTTCCCGCCGCGTGTTTGCACAGCGGGGTATGCATATGGTAGTCGGCGGGAAGTCTGACTGAGGGGATGGTGTTATTCATGATGATGTTCTCTCTGAAAACGGGGATTTATACAAAAGACAGGGAAAGTCCACAAGGCCAGACCTGAATGGCGCTAAGATAAGGACTATGAAGGCAATTACCGGGCCGAAAAGCTTATGGAGTGCGGCGGCTTGACGCCGCTTTTCTCCAGCGCGGCTTGACGCGCTGTCCCGATGGGACTCAATAGGCATTGGCCTTGCGCCCCCGCGACCGTCAAGCCGGTCGCGCAAAAGCGGCGTCAAGCCGCCGCACTCCAAAATGCCTCCCTGACTTGTTACAGTCCTTAACTTAGCGCCATTCAGGCCAGACCTTGATTCCCGCGGCCTGGAATGGTAATGGTCATTCTTAAATCAATGAAAGACCTCACCCATTCCCTTGAGCGGCTGTATGCCTTGCGAACCTTCGGGATCAAGCCGGGGCTTGAGACGACCGTGGCGCTACTCGAGCGGTTGGGGAATCCCCAGCATGCGTTTGCCGCGATCCATGTGGCGGGCACCAACGGCAAGGGCTCCGTATGCGCCATGCTGGACGCCGTGTTGCGGAAAACCGGACTCCGGGTCGGCCTTTATACCTCGCCCCATCTCATTCGTTTCAATGAACGGATTCGTGTCAACGGGATCGACATCGACGATGCTGCCCTGGCGACCTTATTTGAGGATATGGAGCCCCATGCCGCCGCCGTGGCCGCCACCGGGCGCGAGGCAACATTCTTCGAGTTTACCACGGCGCTGGCGTTCGAGTATTTTCGCCGCCAGAAGGTTCAGGTGGCGGTGGTGGAAACCGGACTGGGCGGGCGGCTCGATTCCACAAACGTGCTCACGCCCCTGATTTCGGTGATCACCCGCATCGGGCTGGAACATACCGTTTATCTGGGCGATACCCTGGCGGCAATCGCCGGCGAAAAGGCCGGAATTATCAAGCCCGGACGCCCCATCGTATGCGGGGCGACGCCGGATGAGGCGCTGGACGTTATCCGGAAAACGGCGGACGCGAGACGAGCCCCGTTTATCCATGTCCCGGATTCAATTGCCGTGCGACGTATCGCCCAGGATCTGACCGGTCAGAAGGTGTCGATTGCCGGAGGCGAGGCTCACTATGGTCCCGTTACCCTGAAGCTTCTGGGCAAGCATCAACTCGAGAATTGCGCCACCGCGGTGGCGGCACTGGAGTCGCTCGCCACCTGTAGTCCGCTGGCTATTCCTTCTGACATGATCCGGGCGGGACTTGCGGAGGCGGTATGGCCCGGACGGCTGGATTTGCTTTCCCATGAACCGCCGGTGATCCTTGATGGTGCCCACAATCCCGATGGCGCGCGAACTTTGGCTCTTGCCCTGCATGAATTGTTCAGGAAAAAGAAAGTCGCCCTCGTCTGGGGGATGTGTGACGACAAGGATGCCCTCGGGTTTGCAAAAGCACTGGGAGCCACGGTGAAACGCTGCTGGACCGTTCCCCTCGACAACGAGCGCAGTCTGGCCCCGGAGACACTTCTGCAAATCGCCCGGACAGAAGGATGGCAGGCGGAGACCGGCACCCTTCCCCGGGCGCTTGAACAGGCCAAGGACTGGGCCCTTGAAAACAAGGGCATTGTATGCATTGCCGGGTCCTTGTTCCTCGCCGGAGACGTGTTGAAGACCGTGAGACGTGAACCGTGAACCCGTCCCTTGAACCTCTGACATTTCACGCAGGGCAGACGCATCTAAATGCCAGCAAAATCGGAAGGAATTTGAACACCCGCTTCGCTCAAGTTAGGATGAGAAGGCTGGTTTCCTCCGTATAATAAGCGGGGTATAATCCCCAAATAATAACGCAGTCATATAGCTGCAAAACGAAAGGAAACCAGCCATGAAAAAGTATAGCGCAATTGG
>CAMDCX010000003.1 GCA_945890715.1 PVC group bacterium
AAGGCGCTCTAGCGGTGTGGCACACTCCGCGGACGCTCTTCGGCCGGGACCGATAGAATATTATGTTGAGTCGCTGCCGGCAGCGTCCTGTGCCGGCATGCGACTGGGCGACGGAACTGCACATAACCACTGCCTGAACATAATAAATCTTATGTGCAGCTGCACATAAGATTTACACCCATGTGGTAAAGGACATGCGCAATCCTGCAAAAAGCCCACTGGATGTTTTGCGGTCTATCAAGATGGCATAACATATCGTTTGCTTAAACTGTTAAGCATTGGCTGATATAGCGTTGGGATCAGCCGGTGTCTCGGGTGGCAGGGGTTCCTGAGCGGCTGGTCCTGTTGCGTCCACGAAGACTCGCTTACAGCGTCGGCTCTTCTGAGACACCAGGAACCGGCTCCCCTTCTCTCACCACGGCAATTGGTTCTGGCACCAGCTCCGGCATAACAATCTCGGGCGCTGGTTGCGATACCTCAGGCACCGGCTCCAGCAGAAGTTCACCGGGCGGCATACCCTGGCTCGCCATCTGAAGCCACCGAGCGGTGGCCAGACCAAGCTGGTTCACTGCCGACGGGCTACAGTCGGAAGGCAATCCAACCCCGGCTTTTCCGACCATAACGACGGGGCAGGCGATTCCTGGAAGCGGCAGGGCCCGCGCCGGGAAGATTGCCAATCCTCCAATGCCGTACCGCGCCAAATTGGTGATACGGTCGACAGCCGCCGCCGAGTCCGCTGGCAAACAAATCACGAGGAGTCTGAACCCAGCCTGCGCGAGCGCGGGCTCCATGGCGGCAATGAGTCGCTCCGACCCTGGATAATCGGTGGTGATGGCCAGTCCCACCAGTGAATTGCGCCCGGCAACCATGTCCAAAGCGGAAAGACTCGGCGCGTAACCCATCTGGCGGATAGCCGCCAGGACCTTTTCTTGGGTGGCCCTGCAAATCCCATACTGTGACGCCCGGCCATTGACGACAGCCGAGACAGTCGCCGTAGATACCCCGGCGACAGCGGCCACATCGCGCTGCCTCGCCCCCGCCTTTATTCGTTTCCTAGCCATCTGAATCGATTCAGATCGCAGTTTTACCCGATTGGGTCAAGGGAAATTAGTCAGGGAGAACGGCTCCCACCCCCTTCATTTACACCCGGCACAGGGCGGGGAGATCTGTCGGGGGGAGCTCTCATAGCCACTCTTGTTTCCACCGCCGTCCCGTGATAGTGTAAATCCGAAATGTCGTAGGAGCGCGGACATTATGGAAAACACAGAGTCGAACAGCCCGTCGTCATCGGTTGCGCGTGAAAGTTCCCGCACCATGCGCATCGACCTGACCCCTGACCTTCTTGAGGAAAAGAAGCTGGGCCGCGCTGCTACGGTCCCCCGGCGCCCGATCATCCGAATCACAAAGGCCAAAGCCAGCAGCAGTATGATCGGCGACTCGGATTTCCAGCAACTCCTCCAGAATGTCTACGATGGCGCCGTCATCACGGATTATTCCGGCCGGATTGTGGACGCCAATGTTCGCGTCAGCCAGTTTCTCGGCCACGAACATGATGACCTCTGCCGCATGGAAGTCTTCGACCTGCTCTACGGAGCGGACGAAACCCTTCTGCCCATGATCCGGGAAAATCTGGCCAATACCCGCTTCGTGCTGCTCCAGTCATTTTTTGTCCGAAAAGATGGATCGGTCTTTCCGGCCGAAACCGCCATCAACCGCCTCTTCCTTTCCGGTCAGGATTATCTCTGCTTCTTTGTCCGCGATATCTCTCTGCGCCGGCAGGCCGAAGAACAACTGCGAACGGAACACACCGCCATCCAACTGGCTGGAAGCGGCATCGCCATCGCCGACCTTCAATCCCACCTGATGTACGGAAACCCAATGGCTCTGCGTATGTGGGGCATTGAAAACCAGGCGGTCGCGCAAAAATTATCCCTGGCGGATTTGTTCAGTAACCCTGATCTCGGCCTCGCCATTACGGACCGGGTGGCAACCGGGGAGGCCTGGTGTCAGGAAGTTGAAGCGCGCCGAACCGACGGATCAACCTTCTATGTCCAGGCCGCCGCCACGGCCAACTTCAATACCGACGATGAACTGATCGGGATCGTCCTCTCATTCAATGACGTCACCGAACGCAAGCGGGCTGAAGCCCAGCGCGAGCAGTATGCCGAACAGCTCCGCATCCGGAACAACGAGATGGAGGCCGACCTCGACATGGCCAGGGAAGTCCAACTCGCCCTTCTCCCTAAAACTTTCCCCACCTTTCCTCCGGAAGCATCCGCCGTCGAAAGCATTCTTAAATTCAACCACTTTTACCGACCCAGCACCACTCTGGGTGGCGACTTCTTCTACATCCTCCCTATTTCCAACCATCAGGCAGGACTGTTCGTATGCGATGTCATGGGGCACGGAATGCGCGCCGCCCTCATTACCGCCATCATCCGAAGCATGATGGAGGAATTGAAACCCATCGCAAACAACCCCGGACTGCTTCTTTCCCGTATGAACAGGGAATTCATGACCATCCTGCGTGATGCCCAGGAATTCATGTTCGTCTCGGCGTCCTATGTCCTTTTCGACCTTGCCGCCAGACGTCTCTTGTTCAGTGATGCCGGTCATCCGAATCCGCTTCTGATCAACCGAATCCAGCGCACCGTCTCCCCGTTGCGAAAAAACAAGGAACCCCTCGGGCCCGCCCTCGGGATTCTGGATAAACATGCTTACAAAACCATCGAACTTCCACTGAAGTCCGGCGACGGGGTTCTCATCTATACCGATGGCATCACTGAAGTCGAAGGGGCGAAACGTGAGGAATATGGCGTGGAACGGCTTTACGCCAGCGCCCAGCGGCATCTTGACTCACCGCCCGAAGCTTTGCTTCCCGCCATGGTGGCCGATGCCGAAGCCTTTGCCACCATTTCCGGGTTTGATGACGATGTCTGCCTCGTCATTGCCGAAGTCGCCCAACTGCCCGGCGAACAACCCTAAACACGGGCGACCGCCTTATCGGCTCCATTCGTTCCGATAGGGAATTTTGATGTCGTAGGTCTTACCCAGAGTCTTCAACTCGGTGAGAATGCCGGGTTGCTTCATGCGGTTGTGCTCGCCAATCAGGAAATAGGCTCGCTGCCAGGCCCACTGTGTCCGGATATCCGATGAGCCTTCCAGCGCCTTCGCCAGATCAATGTCAAAAACCATATCGCACTGGATTTCAGCCGCCTGACCCGTCGCCTGAAAAACCAATTTTCCCGTGTTCCGGGGAACCCGCCCGAACAAGATCAACGGACGATCCATGTACAGGTTTGCCGTCAGCACCGGATAGGCCTCGCAATAGGTTTGGCCCGAGAACCTGAATCGCACATCCGACAAGACCGGCCGACTCACCTCGCGCGCCCGATTTTCAATCACATCGGGAATATCCCACCGGCCCGTCTTCACCACAAAGGTGTCACCCCGGTTACGATAGCTCAACAGATCAAGCAGGTAGGCGTTGACCCCCGGATAAGTTCCCACCGTAAAAACCGATACAGCCCCGCGGTTCACCTGACTGAATGCCTCAATAATCACCGAATGATCCGTCACTCCCGCCGTGGCCACGCCATCGCTCACCACCATTAAAATCACCGGCCGCCCCGACTGGCGGGGGGTCGCCAAAAGATCCTTCAGGGAATCAAAAATATCCGTGTTCCCCACCGATTCCATGCGACCGATAAAGTCCCGCGCTTGTTGCAGGGTATCCGGATTCACCGTGGCCCAGGTTTCGAAGCAGCGCGAGACAGAATCCCGGAATTCAACGACATTAAACCGATCACCGGGTGCCAGCAGGTTAAGAGCCTTGAGCAGTCCCTCCCGGCAGAAACGAAGTTTCTGTTCGGTAATGCTTGCCGAACCATCCTGCACAAACAAAAGATCCTTTCCCAGAACCGGCAATAGCTCCGTCGTCCTTCGCTTAATCTCAATCCTGCAGTAATCATAAAGGGGATCCATCGGGGTCCGGTAGAGATACACCTCCGCCTTCAGATACTTCTCCAAAGCCTTGAGAATGGGAATGCGATCAGCATCCACCAGCTTACGCGGCTCCTCCCGAAGCGTGGTTTGCGGCGGCGGCACATCCCTCGCCGCACCAGAAAACCCCGCACTGGACGCGAGGTTTTTCCCCCAGGTGAACAGGGAGGGGTCATCAACCAGATAATAGGCGCCCGTCGAAGAAATCCCCCGCTCCAGAGACTCCCGACTCGCCGGGGCTGCAATATCCACCCCCTGTTTTTCGCGTGGCACCATCTGAATATACCGACGAGGCCGACTGACGGCGGCATCATCCTTCACAATTGTCTGATTGATGCTCAAAATTTCCTGGCGCGGCTCCCACAGCAGGCGATCCACGGGAATCGGCTCTGCCAGTGTGCGTTGCTCCCCGATCAAGACCCCTGCCCCCACCTGCCGGGGCTCTACCGAGGATTCATCCAGAGATCGCCGAACCGTCGTCATCTCCGCACCAATTTCACCGGCCACCGCCGTCCCCTTCGCGGCTTCCGGCTTGAACTTTGGCGGGCGCCGCTCCGACTCCGAGGTTTGTGCAACCACTTTGACGTCCTCTAACCGCAATGAAATCGGCTTCTCGCCTGATCGCCCCGGCTCGATCTTGTACGCGCTGATTCCGGGCAGGAACAAGATCAACAGCAGATGTAGCAGCACCGAAACTACCACGGCCAGGCCATACCACATCACATTCCGCCGATGCAGCTGCCGGACAATCTCCACCGCACCCAACGGCTGGTTCTTACGGCGAAAACTCAGTTGTCGTGCAGAATAGTTCATAATCAGCCCAATCCAACAGATCGATCAGATCCTATGGATCACTTTATTGCTTCACTTTCTTCGCCCATTCGCTTTCCGGGTAGCGTTCCTGCAATTCCTTTTTAGCTTTTCTGGAATCTTCCTTGCGCCCCATGACATCAAACGACTGGGCGGCCTCATACAGGCACTCGGGAACCAGCACAGGATCATCGAACAGCACGGCCACACTCAGAAAATGACGGGAGGCACCTGCCGGATCCCCCTGAGCCTTCAAAGCCCGACCAATCCCCGCATAGGCCTTCACACGAATGGGCAGCAGGATATCGGAGGCTGCCAGTGTAGCCGCCTCCTCGAACGCCCGCTTCGCCTTGGCCGCATCCCCTGCCGCCAAAGCTAATTCGCCCAGTTTCAACCAGGCCTCGGCCATAGCCTGGCTCTTGAAATCGATTCCCACCACCCGCTCAAACGCCTGTCGGGCTTCCTCGTTCTTTCCCTGCCCCAGAAGCGCCTTACCCTTGAGACACCAGGCAATTTGACGCCAGTTCCCTGATGTTGCACGGGTTGCCAACCAATCGGCAACCAGCCCCGCCTCAACAAATTCACGTTGATTAATCTGGTAATCGGCAAGCCACTCCGCCAATTCAGGCGGGAACTTTTCCCGCATTGGCGTCGCCATCAATCCCTGTAACAATGCCGCCGCCTCACCGGACTTTCCGCCACGCCGCTGCAACACCAGCGCCAATCGAAATCTGGCGCGCTGAACCAGCTCGTCCGCAGGCGGGGGGACCGCCTTCAAGGCCGACCTGAAAGCCATCTCGGCTTCCTCCAACTTTCCGTTTTCTTCCAGAAGGACCCCATTCCAGAACCGGGCATCGGCCCCGTATTTCGTTACCGGAAAGCGGGTCAACAAGTCGCGCCACGTTTCCAACGCCTGGTCGTCCCGGCGCAGAAAAGTCTCCACCGTGGCTTTCTGATAAAGCGAATCTTCGACAAACGAACAGTTCGGGTATTTCTCAACCAGTCGGGCATAGGCGGCTACCGCCTGCGTGTGCTTCTGCGCCTTGCCCAGGCACGATGCCTGGGCGAAAACCGCCTGCGCCGCCAGATCGTGCGTTGGAAATTCGGAGGCCAACCGCCCGAACATCTCCGAGGCCTGCAAAAAATCGCCTTTTTTCTGCAGCCCATGAGCCAACCGGTACAGGGCATCACCCGCCAGAGGAGACGCAGGATACTGCTCCACCAAAAGCCGGTAATTCTGAACGGCACCGTCCTCGTCCTTCATCGAGGCATAGGATTCCGCCAGAAGCCAATATACATCCCGCCGGATTGACTCGTTTGAGGTCAGTCCCTTGGCCTGGCTGATCGTCTCCTGAAACCGGCCCAACTTGAAAAACGACAGAGCTCGCTCATAGGCCGCACTACCCGCCATCGCCCCCTGGGGATACGCCTTCAAAAGCTCAGCATAAGTGACCACCGCCTCATCGTTCTTCAAAAGTTGCCGCTCGCAATTCCCCTTGAGATACAGCCACCCTTCCGTTCTGCCACCCTCACAGAGCTTAAGGGCATCGGAAAACCGCCCGGCATGATACAACGCCCAGGACTGCTGAAGCCGCGCCTCGGCAACCCGGCTGTCGGAAGGAACCTGCGACGCCAACTCTTCATAAGCACGGGCACTCTGTTCATACTCCTTCCGGCCAAAGTGATAATCTCCCAATTGAAACCAGGCTTCGGCCCTCACCCGCGGGGAGGCAACGTTTGTAGCCGCCAACCGATAAAGCCCGGCGCTCCGGTCACCCCCGGCCTTGCGATCCAGACCGGCCAGAGCCAGGGCGGCATACGACACAAAGGGAGTGCCGGGATATTTTTTTATCACCGCCTCATACGCCTCAACGGCCTCAGCCACCTTTCCCTGCTTCTCAAGCGCGGCACCCAGCGTGTAACGGCAAGCAGAGGCAAGATCCGGCGGCGGGGAGGAAGCCAGCATAGCCACGAGTAGTTGCACCTGTTCCAGACCCTGACCCGCCTGCTCCAGGAACTCCGCACGGCGCAAGCCAGCGCGATAGTGGAATTCGCCGTTTGGATAATCGTCATAGACCCGATGATAGGCCGCTTCAGCCTCCTGGAGCCGACCCAGCGCCCGGTAGCTCTCGCCCATGCGGTAGTAAACAGCTTCGCTCTCGCCCTTTTTGTCAGGATTCTGAGCTAAAAAAGCCTGATATTCCTTCAACGCCGTATCCCACATCCCGCGCGCATAAAGGCCGTCGGCGAATTGAAGCTGTTCCGCTGCATCGAGGGCGAAACACGGTCGCGGAAATAACAGAACAGATCCGATCAATCCGATGACTATGACTGATCGGGCAGATCGAATGCTGGAACGAACGTGTTTCACGGCCCGGCTTTCTTTTCCACCAACCCCGTGGCGAAGGACACATTCCAGATATCGGCCTGCCTGCAGAAATCAAGGACCTTGATCACATGCTCGTAGTCGGTCTGCTTATCCGCCCGAAGCAGAACCGGCTGACCGGGAAACAATTCAACCAGGCGCCTGAGTAGCGAAGCCAGCTCAGGATCGCTCAACGTGCGGCCATTCACAACCGTCGCCCCGTTTTTCATGATGTTCAGGATGATTTCACCAGGAAGGCGTTGCTCGATCTGAGCCGATGCCGCGGTCGGCAGCTTGACATCCAACTCGGCCTCCCACTGCGTGAAAATCTGACTCATGATCGAGTAACAGAGCAACACGAGCAAAAAATCCACCATCGGCGCGATCTGGAACGCGATGGGGTTGGGCTGGTGCCTGCCTCGAAAGTTCATTTGCTCCTCTTGCTCAGAAGAATATTCATGACCTGGCCGGACGCCACCTCAAGCTCGGCAATCAACCGGGCCGCCCGGTTCCGGAAAAAGGCATAGAACGCCATCGTCGGGATGCCGACAATCAACCCGGCGGCCGTGGCCACCAGCGCCTCACCCACGCCCGCCGCCAGCAACATGGGCTTGGCCTTTGTTAAATCCAGCGCCACCGCGTTAAAGGCGTGAATCATGCCAAACACCGTCCCCAAAAGCCCCACCATCGGAGACAAAACCGCAAGGTCGAAAAGATACTGGGTCTGACCCTGAATAATCAAAGCCTGCCGTCCGCCCTCTCCCTCAATGACATCCTTCAAGAGCGCCGGATCCGGCTTCTCATCAGATCGGGCATAATCAATCGCCGAAACGGCAACCTCTGAAAAAGCGCAAGGCTTGTACCCGCAGGCGGATCGGGCATCAACCCACTCGCCCGTCTCAAGTTTGTCAAGAACGTCATCTCGAAGCGCAGGCGGAACCACCTGACTACGACGCAAAATAACGAAAAAGTATATCACCAGCGCCAGGCCGACTACCGACATCAGTCCAAGCACCACCATCACCGCCCCCCCCCGGCTCACCATATCCAACAAAGGAACCTGTTGAGTGGCCAGAAGGTCATCCTTACCAGCCCCCTGTGAAAAGACGGCCGCAGACGATGCAAAAAACACAACGACAAGCATTGAGAAAACTTTTTTTATTTTGTTCATGGTTTCCCTTCCTCTGTTTCACTGACTTGAAAAGCATTGCCCTCAAGGGCTTTGTCACTCCACCGGGTACTTAATCCCCATGAGTTTCGTCACAGCCTTGCAATGGGCGGACCACTCCTCGTTATGCCATTCCCGACCTGCCTTGATTCGCTCCCCATACCACCCAAAGTCAAGCCCGTTGGGCGCACCCCAATGCGTTTTCTTCAACACCGACTCGACCGCATCCATCGTCTCCAATTCGTCCAAATTGGCCTTGATATAGTTGTAGGCATCCCGGAACGGCATGCCCCGCCCCACCAACTCCAGCGCGCGATCAGTGGCAAAAACGCCGGGCGAAAAACTTTTGAGCAACGCCCCGGGATTGACCTCCATTCGTTCCGTCATCTGCGCCATGCTTCGCAGACAGGATCGGGTTGTGGCAACACCCTCCATGAAGGGACCCTTGGTTTCCTGAAGGTCGCGGTTATACCCACTGGGCAGGCTTCGGGCAATGTCCATCACGGCCAGTTCGCAGGCCATCACTCGAGCCACACGAGCCCGAACCAACTCCACCACATCGGGATTATTCTTCTGCGGCATGATACTGCTTCCCGTGCCGTATTCCGCCGGCAAAGTGAAATATCCGAATTCGGGCATGGTGAACAGCATCAGATCCTGCGCCAGGCGGGACAGCGAAAGCATCACCTGCGTCATCGCCTGAAGAATCAGCGTCTCGATCTTTCCGCGGGCATTGTTGGCATACAAGACATTGTGAACCGGGCGACTAAACCCGAGTAGGCGCGCGGTGAGCACCCGGTCAATCGGAAGCGGGACGCCATAACTGGCCGCCGAACCAAGCGGACACTGGTCATTCAAGTCATACACCGCCATCAGCAAAGCGACATCGTCAAGCAGACTCTCCGCATGCGCCGACGCCCATAACCCCACCGAACTGGGCATGGCTGGTTGCATATGCGTTCGCCCGACCATGGGAACCGTCTCGTGCCGCTTGGCAAATCCCACCAGAACGGCCGCTAGCGCCAGAGTTTCAGATACCGCTCCAATTAACTCTTCCCGGGCAAATAAACGAAGATCCACCGCAACCTGGTCGTTCCGACTACGACCCGTGTGAATCTTTTTGCCCAAATCTCCCAGCTTCGCAGTGAGAATCCGCTCCACGGCCAAGTGAACATCCTGATCGTCCAGGGAAATCGAAAACTGCCCCGCTGCCGCGCGCTGCATGATGGATCCCAATTCCCGAATCACAGCCTTGCACTCGGCTCCGGTGATCACCTTCGGACGGATTGGCATTCGCGAAAGCATGGTGACATGGGCGGCCGATCCAATACAGTCAGCTTGAACCAACGCCAAGTCAAGTTGCAGGTCACTTCCGGCGGTAAAATCAAGAACAGAGGGATCAATTGAGCCCACCGTAGTTTTGCGTGTCATCTTACGAGATGTCATGGAATCTTTTCCTCTGCTGACCCGGATTTTCAGGGCTTCTGGTATCGTTTCTCAGCGTCGTCAATATAGGACTCTATTTTACTTTTTTCAAGCTCGGGAACCAACCCCTCCCCGGGCCTCGGATTCTGATCTCGTCGCTTCCCGTCCATATCCCGCTCCACTTCATCAAGATAGGCTTCGCGGGAACGGGTCAGGGCTTCCAACTGTTTCAGGGCGGATTCAGCCCGGCTTAATCGCCATTTCAAGATCGGGGTCCAGGCTCCAGAAACCACTCCCTCGTAAAAACGGCCATACAAATTGGCAATCGCCCCCAGTTCCGGAGCCTTTCCCATCGTGACCATCTGAAGCCGCTCCATCTTAAGGGCTGCCCCGTTCGCGACAGCAACGGGCCATTTCTTCCGCGCCTCCATGATTTCACGGGGTTGGAGGCACACTGGTTCCGGGGTATTGAATTCCATGGGCAACTCCGCCTTCACCTGATCAATCAGGGCTAGAGAAAGCCCGCCAAATTCCTGAATGGCGAGACCCTGCCGCTGCCGCCACTCCTTCCACTGGACTTCCATCCCTGCCACGGACTCCATCTGAACGCCCGCCACGGCAAGCCATTCCGGAGATATCGCCTCCTGTCGCACCACTCGCTCCAGAACCCGGTCGAGGGCCTCGGGAACAGAATTGATCCACGCCACCAGAAGCCCGCACAGCGCCTGCCGACTATGCCACCCCTCGGGAAGGTGTTTCCACCCCATCACGGCCGAGGCAGGGGTTGTCCCCAAGTCCACTCCGGAAACCTTCAGGATTTTTCGATTCATGGCCACTTGTTCCTTGTTCAGATTCCGGGCAAGTCCCACGCTCAACCACCGGGGAATCTCAGGAATAACAGCGGGCAACTCCGCCTCACGACGGCGACGATCCACAATTCCCGTCAGAATCAACCGGATCAACCCTTCCTGAATCAGGTCGTAATCCACTGTGCCCGTCCGGGACAGGATAAGGTCGCGCTTCAACACCTCTCCGTTTCGTGAGCAGGATACGGATACGGGTCCGGACTCCTCCAGGACAATTTCGATTACGTTCCGACGCTCCGAAGAAATGGGCATTCCCAGAAACCGCTCGAACTGAAGGGTCATGTCTTCAGCCCAGCGAGTATAATTGGTATTTTCGAGAGTATCTGATCCCACCACCCGGTAGCGGCCTGAGGCACTCAGGGTTACAACCGGAACGGAAAATGCAGAAGGCACCCATAAAAGCAGGAGGCAGGCGGTGAACCATTGACTATTCAGCATCGGGAATTGAAAACTCACGGAGCCAGCACCAGGGTGACCTTGGTGTCCTCGATCGCAACATTCTTCAGGAATGAAACCACTCGCTTTTCTCCGGTGATATCTGAAAACAAAGACCCAAAATAATCGATCACAACATTTTTCGAGGATCCAGGCAGCGGAAGATGTCCGACTCGAGCCCGCTCAATCATCAAGACCCCGGCTTGAAATCCCGCCCGCATGTCCATGGTAACGGGAATCTTCACTTTAGCCAACCAGGCGATGTTCGTGGTCGGCACCCAGTCAAATCCTGCATAAAGGTCAAACATGCCCGTCTTGAGGTCAATGATCAATTTCCCGGCCTTTCGGGACTTGGCCCGTTCCGTCAGAAATCCATTCAACTCCGCTTCCGTCAGGTCGATTTTGATTTCACGATTGTAGGACAACGCGGTTCGGGCCGCCTTTGCCTTGATCGGGATCTGGACCGAACCCGCGGCCTCGAAAAAGACAGGAGGTGCTTTGACCGGCCAGAGAATCGCCCCCGCCAATCCACCCACACTCAGGATCAGCACTCCCATCAACAAAACCCGGATCCATTTCCCATAATCAACTTCCCGCCGGGCATTCAAATCCGTCATGGATGTATCCTGCAGATTAAGCTTCTGTCCGCACGATGAGCAAAACACACGTCCCAGTTCATTTTGAAAACCACACTTTGAACACTCGATGCGAATAGCCATGGCGGTCCTTTCGAGCCTCGGGATTATTTTTTACTCTCGGTCGATCCGGAGTCGGCGCTGGCGCCACTCTTGTAACTGGAACTCCGGTAGTCGGTTTGATAAAAACCCGATCCTTTGAAAATAATCCCGGACCCGGAGCCCATTAATCGCTTCACAGTTCCCTTGCATGTGGGACAACGCTTTAGTTTCGCGTCTTTGATATTCTGAAAGACTTCAAAATGGCCGCATTTCTTACATTCATAATCATAGGTCGGCATAGTAACTCCAATTCAGAAAAGGCCTAAATCGTATCGGCGAAGCTCCGTCCTGTCAATGCTTCGAGAAAAACGGAGATACGGGAAACAGGAAGCATTCGCAGCCCGAAAAAGCCTATCCATTGACGTGAAGCCGATGAAGAATCTGCTCCACAACCTGGTCAATGGAAAGGCCGGTTGTATCGACCACCTGGGCGTCGGGGGCAAGCTTAAGGGGAGCGGTTTTCCGCCCGGAATCACGCTGATCGCGTGTTTTTAGGGAATCCATGACCCGGTTGACATCCGCCGTTTCTCCGGCGGGCTTAAGTTCCGCATGACGGCGCCGGGCACGCTCCTCGGGACTTGCATCGAGATAAAACTTGGCGTCAGCCCCGGGAAACACCACCGTTCCAATATCGCGCCCTTCCATCACCAGATCTCCAAATTCGGCCATAGCCTGAAGCCATTGCGTCACCTGCGTCCTCACTTCAGGAATTGCCGCCACCCAGCTGACCTGTTCGCTGACGCGTTCGGTTCGAATCTCGGCCCGGGGCTCGACCCCATCAATCCGGTACCGCACCGCGCCCGCCTCGACAAAAAACACAACCTTCATGCAACCCATGGCGGCCACAACAGCCGCCGACTGCGCAGGGTCACAGCCCATCCCGGCGGCTTTCCAGGCAATCCCCCGGTACAAGGCGCCGGAATCCACATAGTGATACCCAAGCCCCGCCGCCACCTTTCGCGCCACGGTCGATTTCCCGGAGGCCGACGGCCCGTCAATTGCAATCACTTTATTCGGCATGGCCGCCAACCTTTCGAAAATCATCCCAGAATTCCGGATAGGATTTGTTCACACAGGCAATATCGTCAAATCGCACGGGTGCGTCCGCAGTCATGGCAAGAATGGTCATCGCCATCGGAAGACGATGATCGCCGTAACTGTCAATCGACACTCCACCCCGCACCGTCGCCGGGCCCTCAATAACCATCCCGTCGGGTCGCTCTTCCACCTTGACCCCCATCCGGGTAAGATTGTCTACCACACTGCGGATCCGGTCGGATTCCTTGACCCGCAACTCGGCAGCGTCCCGGATAACCGTACGCCCCTCTGCGAGCGCACCGGCGACAGCGACCAGCGGAAGTTCATCAATCAAGTCAGGAATCTCAGCCCCGCAGATCTCAGTTCCCCGAAGCCGCCGCCCCTCGACGCGAATCGTGCCCATGTCCTCACAGGCTGTGGCATCAGTGCTTGCCTCAAAATGAATGGAAGCCCCCATGCGCCGCAAAACCGAAACCAGGGCATTCCGGCGGGGATTCCAGCCCACACCGGGCAACTCAACCGACCATCCCTCTCGGCAGGCTGCGGCCGTCATCCAGAATGCGGCGGAGGAAATATCGCCAGGCACATTCCAAGCGCGAGCCTGGATTTTCGGGCCTGCAGCGCCACAGCCCTTCAGGGAAACCCGAAGGCCATCCACCCTGACCGGGATACCCATCGCCATCAGCAGTCGCTCCGTATGGTCACGCGTGGGACTGGCCTCCACAACCGTGGTCCGCCCTTCTGCAAACAAGCCGGCAAACAGCACGCAGGACTTCACCTGAGCCGAGGCGACCGGCGGGGCATACTCGATCCCACGCAGGGTTCCGCCCGTGATCCGGATCGGTGCGCACCCGTTATTCCCCAACAAATCAACAGCGGCTCCCATCCGGATCAATGGTTCGGAAATACGGCGCATGGGACGCGAGCGCAAGGAAGCATCCCCGGTCATTTCGGTGGTGAAAGTCTGTCCAGCCAGCAATCCGGCCAACAACCGGATACCGGTTCCTGAATTTCCCATATCCAATACTCCGGCAGGGCAATGAAACAATCCCCCGGTTCCCGTGATCCGGAGCTCATCCCCCATGAATTCAGCGTGGGCTCCCAGCCGGGTCATGGCCTCAAGAATCGTCACGCAGTCCTCACTCCGGAGAAACCCCCGAACCGTCGAGGTGCCTGAAGCCAAGGATGCAAGCATGGCAATCCGGTGCGAAATACTCTTGTCTCCCGGAACCGACAAAACGCCGCGCATAGGCGGGCAAGGCGAGACCGTGATGCTCTTGGACTGTTGTGCGCTCATAAAAAGTGCCGCCACTTTAACGAGCGGAAGAGGCAAGATCAAATTCAAATCACCCCTCTCCACGCTTGGCATGAAAACCGGCGGGCGTTACCGGGCCAGTTGTCCGCAGGCGGCCTGGATGTCGGCACCCAGCGAATGGCGACGCGTTGCCTTGAACCCGGCTTTCTTTAGTTCCGCCAGGAATTCCCCTACCCGCTGCTCCTGAGACCCGCGCAGAACCTGTCCCGCAACAACCGGCGCAGGGCCGGGTGCCGGATTATAAGGGATCAGGTTTACATGCACTTGCAATCCGGTCAGCCATTCCTTTAGCCCCGCACAATCAGCATCCGTATCCGTCAATCCCTCCAGCATCAGAATCTCGATCATCACCGGTTGACCGTGAACTGTATTCCGCTCCAGGATTGCCTCACGAAGTTCCGGGAGCGGCCATTGGCGGCAAAACGGCATCAGTTCATCGCGGATACCCTGCCGCACGCTGTGCAGACTCACGGCAAGCCCGACCGAGGGAAAGCACGAGGACAGACGGCGTATGCCCTCCGGGATCCCAAGCGTGGAAACCAGAAGATGCCGGCCCGAAAGATGAAATCCGCCCGGGCTACTCAACTGCTCCAGCGCCGGGAACACGTTCTCCATGTTGTGAAAGGGCTCACCCATTCCCATAAAAACCACATTCCTGAGACGGCGTCCCTCCGCCTGAAGCATTTCCCCCGTCTGGACAATCTGATCCAGAATTTCCGCCGGGGTGAGGTTACGAACATCCTTCAGTCTTCCGGTGGCGCAGAACAGGCATCCCGCAACGCACCCGGTCTGTGATGACACGCATACTGAGGATCGACCGGTCTTGATGCGAAGCAGAACGCTTTCGATACGGCGGTCATCCCGGGTTTTGAACAACACCTTGCTGGCTCCATCCAAAACCGAATGAAGGGTTTCAATCCGCTCCAGTTCATGGAATCTCACCGCCGTGCTCACTTCGGATCGCATCCCTTCCGGCACCTCGCCGAGGGCGGCATCCTGACCTGAAAAAGAACGGAGAAAAACGGCTCGCACGCGCCGGATCACCTGCGGGTCAAGCCGGAGCCGACGCCTCAGCGCTTCTAGTCCAACTTGGTCGACAAAGGAAATCACTGTTCAAAATAGGTGTAACCGCGAATACCGGCTTTGTAGTCCTTCAGAAACGCATTCTTTTCCTTGGCGGTGATGAAGCCGTGCTTATAGGCCTTATCGGCACGCGACTTGATCGTCGCCACCATGCTTTCCGGGTCGTATTCCATGTACTTCAGAATTTCATCCACCCGATCCCCCGTGATCTGCTTGGCCGACTCAATACGGCCCTTGTCGTCAATCCTCACATGCAACACGTTTGTGTTCCCCAGAAGATTATGCATATCCCCGATGGTTTCCTGATAAGCACCCGTCAGAAAAATGCCCATATAGTATTCTCGTCCATCCCATTCATGGAGCGGCAGGACATGCTTGATATCGTGCAAATCAATGAACTTGTCGATCTTTCCATCCGAATCGCAGGTGATGTCCGCCAAAACCCCTTTGCGGGTCGGGCGCTGGCTGAGCCGGTGGATCGGCATAATCGGGAACAACTGATCAACGGCCCAGAAATCCGGAATGGACTGAAATACACTGAAGTTCCCGTAATACACGTCGGCAATTGCGGAATCCAGACCCTCGAGTTCGTCGGGAATATACTTGCGTCCCCGCGTCATTTCGGACATCTGGCAGACGATGTGCCAGAAAATCGTTTCCGCCAGAGCCCGTTCGCGGAGCGAGATCGTTCCGTGAAGGAACAGGGTGCGCAGTTCGTCGCGATAGAACACGGCATCATGATAAGCCTCCTGCATGTTCCGGGGGGAAAGGGAATGGCAAACTTCCATCAGGTTTTGAAGCATCTCATGGGCATTCACATCCAGTTTCTCTGGAATGTTGAGGGGCTCGAAACGACGCACATCCAGAATGTTGAAAATCAAAACCGAGTGATGCGCCACCGTGGCGCGCCCGGACTCGGTAATGAGTGTGGGATGCGGCACCCCACACTCATCAAGGGTATTCATGATCGTCTCGACCACCGTGGACGCATATTCGGCAGTAGAGTAATTGGTGCTACAGGCGAAATTGGTGTGGGAACCATCATAGTCCACGGCCAACCCTCCGCCCATATTCAGAATCCCCATTCCCGCCCCCTCACGAACGAGCTCAACATAGAAACGGCAGGCTTCCCGCAGCGCGGTACGCACCCTGCGGATGTCCGACACCTGGCTACCCAGATGGTAGTGCAGCATCTGCAGACAGTCCAACCTGTCGCGCTGACGCAACTGATCGACCATCTCTATGATCTGACTGGCATCGAGACCAAACTTGCTACGATCCCCACCCGACGAATCCCAATGCCCGCCGGCCCGACTCGACAACTTAGCGCGCACTCCCAGTACAGGCCGGATATCCAGACGCTCCGCTCGAGACAAAACAAGCTCCAGTTCACTGGGCATTTCTATAACCAGCACGGTGCGGGTCCCCATCTTCAAAGCCTGGAGAGCCATGTCGATGAATTCCTCGTCCTTGTAGCCGTTGCAGATCACAAAGGCTTCCGGATCCTTCATGAGGGCGAGCGCGGCAATGAGCTCGGCCTTGCTGCCCGCCTCAATGCCGTGGTGATACTCACGCCCGTATTCCGTGATATCGCCCACCACGGCGTCCTGCTGATTCACCTTGATGGGGAAAACACCACGATACTGCCCCTGGTAGGCGGCATCAAATATGGCCCACCGGAAACTCTCGTTGATCTCCTTGATGCGTGAGGCCAGGATGTTGGAAAAACGAATCAGAACGGGCATATTCAGCCCGCGCCCATGACACTCGTCAATCAAGTGCATGAGACTGATTTCCGTGGGACTTTTCGGACCGTTCGGGCGAACCATGACTTCACCGCCGGGCGAGATGTCAAAATACCCCTGTCCCCAGTTCCGGATCCCGTACAATTCGGCGGAATTTTCCGCCGTCCACCGTGTCAATGCCTCATGCCTCATTCCGTCGCCCTCCTACCAAGACATCAAAGCCGGAACATAACATGAGACGGGGTGATGTACAGTGAAAATGAACCCCTCTTTTACCGAATCTTCACCGGCTCAAACCGAGGCGCAAGGAGATGATTAACGGCGAAAGCGACCAGATAGGCAAACGCACAAATGCTGAAGAGAATGGCATAACCAGCTGTCTCGCTGCCTGCCAACCTATAGTGATCCAGCATCTTGCCTGTCATAATGGGAAAAATCATACCGCCCAACGATCCCGCCATACCCCCCAGCCCGATAATCGAGGCAATCGCCCGCTTGGGGAACATATCGGACACCGAGGTGAATAGATTAGCAGACCAGGCTTGATGCGCAGCCCCCGCCAACCCGATCAACAGTACCGCAGGCCAGTCACCGACTTTTGTAACGAAAAAAATCGGCAGCACGCAAAGCGCAAACAGGAACATTCCAGTCTTACGGGCACGGGTCACACTCCATCCGGATTTTGCCAAATGACCGGTGATCCACCCGCCAAAAATACTGAGCACGGTAATGATCCCGTAAATGACAACGAGTAATGGCCAACTATGCTTGATGTCCAGATTTCGGGTCGTCTTGAAGTAGTCCGGGAGCCAAATGAGAAAAAACCACCAAACAGGGTCAGTCAGGAATTTCGCGACAATGAAAGACCAGACCTGACGGTAGCCCAAAAGAGCTTTCCAGGGAATCTTTTCCACCCGATCACTTTCCTCACGGTCACTAAGGATATGCTCAAGCTCCTTTGCATCCACCTCCTTATGCTTTTCGGGAGAATCATACATTTTGATCCAGAACCAGAGCCAAACAAAGCCAATTATACCGGCCACGATGAAGGGCATCCCCCACCCGAACTTGATCGCCAGAAGCGGAACTAAAGCGGGTGCCAACAAGGCCCCAACATTAGTTCCTGAATTAAACAAACTGGTCGCAAAAGCACGTTCCCGCTTGGGGAACCACTGCGCCGTACTTTTGACGGCGGCGGGGAAGTTCCCGGCCTCGGCAAGCCCGAGCAGAACCCGACACAGTCCAAACGCCGCCACGGCCAATGCGGCAGCCCCGAATACCCGCCCTCCGATCTGAATACTGGCATGGCCGGGCATAATTGCCACGATGGCATGAGCCATCGCCGCCAGGCTCCAGCCTACCATCGAGACGGCATACCCGACCTTGACCCCGAACCGATCCACAAACCAGCCAAAGAACAACAGACCCAGTCCATAAGCGGCCTGGAACAGGGAATTAACAAGCCCGAAATCGGCCTTGCTCCATCCAAATTGCACATCCAGAAACTCTTTGATCAGGGAAAGAATTTGCCGGTCAATGTAATTGACCGTCGTGGCGAAAAAAAGCAGCGTGCAAACAACCCACCGGTAATTGCCCTTGAACATAGAGTTCTCTCCTTCTAAACGCCTGAATAGGCTAGAAATCCGCCATCCACAGGAATCACAACACCCGTGACAAAGGAGGCTTCGTCGGAAACCAGGTAGGTCAGCGCACCGCACAAATCTTTCGGATCCCCGAACCGGTGCATCGGCGTCTTGTTAATAACCTTCTGTCCGCGAGCCGTGAGGGTCGTGCCATCCGGCTCAAGCATTAGAAACCGGTTCTGCTGGGTGATGAAAAAGCCCGGGGAAATGGCGTTGACCCGGATGTTGGCGGGAGCCAGGTGAACGGCTAACCAACGGGTGAAATTGTCGATTGCCGCCTTCGCTGCGGAATACGCCGCCACCTTCGTCAACGGTTGCGTTGCGGACATCGAGGATATATTGATGACGCTACCCCCCGTTTTCAGCATGGACTGACAAAAAACCTGAGCCGGCAACAGGCTGCCGATGAAATTGAGTTTGTTGACAAATTCGAACCCCGCCAAATCAAGACCGAAAAAGGAGTCTTCCAGCTTCGTTCCCTCTACAAACTGTTCGGCGGGACAGGTGCCCTTGGGATGATTTCCTCCGGCACCGTTAACCAGGATATCAATCCGACCCCACTTTTCCAGCACCGCCTCCCGAGCCATCTCGAGGGAGGCGCGCTCCAACACATTAACCCCAAAGGCCAGAGTTTCTCCGAGTCCTTTCGACGCAAGGGTCTTCTGAAAGGTTTTGGCATGATCCTCATTCAGATCAGCCAAGACGACCTTGGCTCCCTCCCTCAGCAGGGACTCCGTCATCACCGAACACAACACACCCGCCGCTCCCGTCACTACCGCTACTTTTCCGTCAAGCCGCCCCATAATGCCATCCTTCTGCGGGTTTACCGCTGCTAATTAAAAAAACCGAAATACCGGCGGGCATTGTGGTAACAGATGTCCGCCACCATTTTTCCCGTCAAATCCATATCATTCGGAAGACGCCCGCGCGCCATATCGTGGCCAAGAATGTTGCACAGCAGGCGCCGGAAATACTCATGCCGCCCATAGGACAGGAATGACCGGCTGTCCGTCAGCATGCCGACAAATTGGCTCAGCAATCCAAGTTGGGAAAGCGCCTCGATCTGGCGGGTCATACCGTCAAGTTGATCCAGAAACCACCACCCGCTCCCGAACTGAATTTTTCCCGGCGTCACGCCATCCTGAAAACAACCAGCCAAGGTGGCAATGAGTTCATTATCACAGGGATTGATATTATAAAGAATCGTCTTTGGCAGTTTCCCAATCTGATCCAGACGGTCAAAATGACGAATCATCCCTTCACCCGTCGGCCAATCACCGATGGAATCAAATCCGGTATCAGGCCCCAGTATCGCCGCCATGCGACTGTTGTTATTGCGCAAAACACCATAATGGATCTGCATCGTCCAGCCCCGGTCGGCATCCATCACCGCCAGCTCATGAAGCATGAACGCCTGAAACGCCAAGGCCTCCTCGGCTGAAACCGGCTTTCCGGAACGAGCTTTCTCAAAAACAGTCCCGGCAACCGCCTGGGTGCATCCTTCGGCGGGGATAAAAGCAACCCCACGGTCAGACAGTCGACACCCACAGGCATGAAAGAAATCATGACGCTTTTGAAGCGCGGCGAGAAATCCATCCAGATTTCCAATATCCGCATTGACGGTTCCGGCAAGTCGGTCGGTCCAGGCATTGAAGGCCGCCGGATTGGCAACAGTCCAGCATTTATCCGGACGCCATGTGGGCCGCACCTGAACAGAAAATCGATCCGCAGCGATAGCCTGGTGGTGCTCCAAAGAATCCACGGGATCATCGGTGGTGCAGACCACCTCAACTTTGGCCTTTTTCATCAGGCTGCGGGCAGAAAACTCCGGCGCGGCAATGACCTTAAGCGATTCAGTCCAGATGGATTCGGCGGTAGCGGGCGACAACAGGCGGTCGGCAATCCCAAAAACATTTTTTAGCTCCATGTGCGACCAGTGATACAGGGGATTCCGGAGAGCCTGCGGCATGAGTTCGGCATACTTGTCGAACTTTTCCCGATCGGAAGCGTTGCCGGTGCAATACCGCTCCGCAATCCCGGCCGTGCGCATCTGCCGCCATTTGTAGTGGTCGCCATAGAGCCAGACCTGGGTAATGTTGTCCCATCGCTTGTTACTCGCGATTTCAGCCGGAGGCAAATGGCAGTGGTAATCAATAATCGGAAGATCCGCCGCATACCCGTGGTACAATTCACGAGCCTGCTCCGTCTCCAGTAGGAAATTTTCACCAATGAATGTGTTTGCCATAAGATCCTACTCCCGATCCGAGAAATTCCCGCGGAATGACCAAAGGCCCAGCGCAGGGTTGCTAATGAAAAAGACCCGCTCCCCTTCAACCTCATTCATGCCGTCCGAAAGTGTTTGCGGGTTGTATTGGGCCATCAGGGTCTTGAGATCGCCATACCGATATCCCACCGATTCAATTTCGGTCCGAGAGAGGTACCCGGGGCAATAGGTAATCCCAAACCGGTCTTCTGAAGAGCCGTGAATAAGATGAGCCGCCGCAGACAGATTGTTTCGCAACTCCAAATTTTCCGCTACACAGCGAAGTGTATAAGGAGTGCCCTTGTAGCCATAGTGACGAACCAGACGGTCGATTTCGCGATCTTCACCGAACTCTTTCAACCCAGGGGCAAGAACAACCAATTCCCCGGCATCGGCAATGGCCATACGAGTCCTGTAAATAGCCTTATTACCCAGCCATGTGGAACGAAATTCCTCAGGATCCAGCCAGACCACCACTTTTGTCAAAGGCTCATCAAGCAATGTGATGTTGACCTTCCGACAAAGTTGGCAGGCCTCCTGAAAAAGCGAGTCTCCCTTTCCAGCATAAAACCCGCGCATTTTCATCCGACCAGCCGCATGGTCACGCTCCATCACCGTGAGAATATACTGGATCGGAAGCCCACTCAGGAAGGTTGAGACACCATAATTGAACAGACGACGCACCGGCGTATCGGCATGACCAAGCGCCTTCTCCATATTGCAAACGGCACCTAGAAAATGCGATTTGTTGATGGTTTCGGCTCCCCCTACCCCGACCAACACATTCTTCGTGTAGTTGGCCATCCCGACCACTTCATGAGGAACCACCTGCCCAATGGAAAGAATAAGGTCATACCCTGAAAACAGGCGTTTATTGACCTCAATATTGACATCGTAGTCCACTCGGCCATCGGACCATTCCCGAAGTTTGTCTCCGGGAATAACACCTCGTGAAACCACGTCTTTCCGCCAATCATGAGGCAAGAAGCACTCCAGAGGAATGCTATCACCAAACATCAACCGGAGCTCCGCCTCCCCCATTGGGGCATGCGTGCCCAGCGCCGGCATAATATCCGTTTTTGCACCCCAGCCTGAAAGCAACCGGTAGGCAATTGCGGTAATCGGACCGGCCATGGAGTTGAGCCGAGTGTGATCCGGGGGAAGGAGAAGCACCCGGCGAAGCGTTCTCCCGCCGAATGTCTCCAGCGCCTGAAGCACCAGTTGCTCCAATTCAGGAGACTGGATATCCAATTTCACACCGGCCTGTTTGATCACAGCGGTCATCCTATTTACACAACGTAGGTCGACGATGTGGTTGAGCCTCCCAGCTTGCACCAGTCCGTGTGGAAGAACTGACCGCGCGGCTTATCAATCCGTTCGTAGGTATGGGCGCCAAAATAATCTCGCTGTGCCTGAAGCAGGTTGGCGGGAAGTGTTTCGGCGCGATACCCGTCATAATAGGCCAACGCGGACATGAAAGCGGGAATCGGGATTCCGTGCTTCACAGCGCGGGCCACTGCCCGGCGCCAGGCCTTCTGGCTCTGACGAATCGCCTTCTTAAAATATTTATCCAGAAGCAAATTGGCCAGTTTCGGATTCCGATCAAAAGCCGCCTTGATATCGCCCAGGAAACGCGCCCGAATGATGCACCCGCCACGCCACATCAGAGCAATGGATCCATAATCGAGCGTCCAGTTCTGCTCTGCGGCCGCCGCACGCATCAATTGAAAACCCTGAGCATAGGAACAGATCTTTGAGGCATAGAGAGCTTGACGAACATCCTCGATAAAGGCTTCCTTATCTCCTTTAAATTTGGCTTTCGGCCCTGACAACACCTTGGCGGCCGAAACACGTTCATCCTTCATCGCGGACATGCAACGGGCAAACACAGCCTCCGAAACCGTCGGTGCCGCGACTCCGTAATCCAACGCCGCAATGCTGGTCCACTTACCCGTCCCCTTCTGGCCGGCTGTGTCCAGAATGATATCCACCACATGCTTCCCGGTCTCTGGATCCTTCTCCGCGAGGATATCACGCGTAATCTGAATAAGGTAGGAGTCCAAGTCGCCTTCATTCCACTGCGTAAAGACCTTGTGCAACTCCTCATTCGACAGCCCGAGCACCCCTTTGAGCAGGGAGTACGCCTCACAGATCATCTGCATGTCGCCGTACTCGATTCCATTATGAACCATTTTGACAAAGTGGCCGGCTCCATCAGACCCCACCCAGTCGCAGCAGGGAACATCGCCCTCCACCTTGGCAGAAACAGCCTGAAAAATCGGCTTCACATGGGGCCACGCAGCGGGTGATCCACCGGGCATGATGGATGGTCCCTTAAGCGCGCCCTCTTCGCCTCCGGAAACACCGGTTCCTATAAACAACAATCCCTTCGACTCGACATAGTTTGTCCGGCGGATCGTATCCGGATAATGGCTGTTACCGCCATCAATGATGATGTCACCAGCCTCCAGGTGCGGCAGGAGTTGCTCGATACACTCATCCACCGCCTTGCCAGCCTTGACCAGCATCATAACCTTGCGAGGACGCTTCAGCGCCGCGCAAAGCTCGGTAACTGTTTTGCATCCCACAATCTTTTTTCCCTTCCCACGCCCTTGAACAAAGGCTTCAACCTTATCCACCGTGCGGTTGTAGACAGCAACGGTAAACCCATGGCTCTCCATGTTGAGGACGAGATTTTCCCCCATGACGGCGAGTCCGATCATGGCCATATCCGCAGTTTGATTACTCATGCTTTTATTCCTTTGTCTTGTTCGTTTATTGAAATTAGTTTTTCCAGTGAGGCTGGGACGGTAACGCCGCTTCAAATTCGTCGACTAGTCGCTTCTGGTATGCTCCCGCGAAAGACCCGTTGAAGAATCGCTTCAACCCCTCTCCCGCAAGCTCAGCCCAGGACGACTCTTCCCGCCCGGGAAGGATCGGAAAGAAAAGGGCCTGGTTCCCATCGGCGGCCTTACGGTCTCCGGGCGCATCACCGACCATCAACACCTTACCTTCGGCGTAGTGCCCCTTGGTCGCGTGGGTAAGATGCTCAGTCTTGGTGCCATGCTCCTGACCGGCAATCACACTGACGGTTCCACGAATTCCCGCTTCCTCCCATTCCCGCTCCAAGGCTTCCAGTGGGGTCTGGGACACGACAATCATGTCAGCTTTTCCCGTGCCGGCTGATAACACCTCGCGCACACCAGGAAAGGGCGGAATTCCAAACACCATTTCTTCAATACGGCGATTAACCTCCAAGCTCCATTCCAGCAACCGTTTCAGCTCGGGAGTAGGATCATCGGCGACTTTCTTCTTGAGCGCGGGATTCCCAAGCTTAGTCTCCACTTTGAGCCAGGCGGAAAGCTCCGAGGTATCCGCCAGTTTCACTCCCCGCTGACTGAACTGGCTACGCAATCGCATCAACGCAAAGGTTTTTTCAACAGCCAGAAAACGGTTACAACCCCGATCCTTGCTGTAGAGATTTACAAATTCCCAGGTCTCCCGGGCATATTTGCTCGCAGATTGAAGGCCGAAATGCTTGATGAAAGCCGGGCAGAAACATTCCTTCTGCTTAATCTCCATCGAATCGAACACGCACCCATCACTGTCAAATCCGATAAAGAACCCATGCTTTCTGGGCAACTCCACTAATTGCTTTACATACTGATCCATTACATCACTTTCCCTTCCGATTTCCCTCTGGAACATAGGCCGCCAGCTTTCTGGCGGCAAACACCGGCTTGAACTGCGCGAATCGTTGTCGCCCGCCAATAGTCGGAACCGACGCCCAGTCCTCGCCGATCAGGGGCTGGGCATAGCGAATAAACTCATCCGTCACATCGGTTTTGCTCGGCGAAATCCAGTTTTTCGGAAACGTACGTTCGGAATTGGCAACCAGCTCCAACGGAACCTTGTCATAGCGAACCTGATAAATACGCCCTGGATCCCTCAAAATCGTGGACATAAAGCCGCCCTCACCCCCCACCGCCAACTCAACCGCCTTCTGTCCGCACCGGTACGCTTCATCCAGATCAACCACCGAGGCATAGACCGCCGTGGAACGCTGATCCGTCCCAAAGACCTGGCCGCGCGCTGCGCCCGCCGCCTTAATCCCGTGGTCATTCAGATAGTTGACGAGCATCTGCTGAGCCGTTGTTTTGCTCGCGCCAAAGGTGGCATGCCCGAATTTGTCTTTCAAGGCACCCAGATCCCCCACATCGCAGCCCTCGCTGAGCACCACCACCGCACGGCCGCGCGCGGCTACCATCTCATTCGTCTTTTCTGCCATCTCACCCAAGGACAATCCGGCTTCAGCCAAAAAAATCAGCAGAGGCATCTCGCGCTTGGGATCCGCCAGACGGGCGGCTGCGGGGATATAGCCGATCTTGCGACCCATTGCCTGAAGCACCAGCACGGGATCCGCCGGATAGGAACCCCGGTTCTCCTCTTCGGCATTTTGAACGATCATGGTCCAGTAACGTGCCACAGAGCCGTATCCCGGAGTATGATCAATCAATTTAAAATCGCTGTCGCCAACATCGTTGTCAATCGTTTTGGGAACGCCGATCCCGACAACATCCAACCCACGTTCACAGGCCAGTTTCGCGATCTTGTTGGCGGTGTCCATGGAGTCATTCCCGCCATTGTATAAAAAGTATCCAATATTATGAGCCCGCAAAACATCAATAACACGTTCGAAGTCCGCCTTCTGGCTGGATTTGATCTTATAACGGCAGGTTCCAATCGCACCCGCGGCAGGAGTCCACCGAAGGAGAGCGACCTCCTCTTCACTCTGAATGGATAAATCAAGCAATTCCTCGGTGAGAACCCCCTCAATTCCATGCCATCCCGCATAAATACGATCAACCTGATCCGGATAACTTCGGGCCGCTTCGATGACGCCTCGTAATGAGCTATTGATCACCGGCGAAGGCCCACCGGACTGAGCGATAAGAAGGTTTTTTCTGGTCATCACTGAACTCCCCTTAATTCGGTTGATATAGGCTTCAAAATAGGCTTTCGCGCCGCCTTCTACAATCTGAAATAATCGCAAATTGGTTGACATTTGCGAACTATATTTCCATGTTAAGTCATGGCCGGAAAAATGAAAAATGTTCTGGTGGCGCTGGAATTCTACCGGGGGCCTCTGTTTGAGGGAATTGCGGAATATGCCCGATCGCACCACTGGCACCTGTCTTTGGAAATGCTACATAATCCTGGAAACATCCCTTGGGGGTGGGATGGCGATGGAATCCTCACCATGCTCATCCGTGACGAAACCGCCCTGTTGAAATTTCTACAGAAAACTAAAAAGCCCACTGTCAATCTGGAGGGCCGACGACTGACCACCTCCTATCCCCGGGTTCTCAGCGACACGAAAAAGGCAGCAGAAATGGCCTTTCATTATTTCAGGGGAAAAGGATTTGAGCACTTCGCCTTCTATGGCATTGAACATTCCGTGCGCGGTCGCGACTTTGCCCTTGTTACACAGGCCAACGGCTATCCTTGCACGTTCCTGCTCGAGGGCGCGGTTTCATGGAGGACGCAGCTGGCCGTCACCCGTCGTTGGCTCAAGGATCAACCCAAGCCCCTCGCTGTTCTTTGCTGGGCTGATTATGCCGGGGCACGCTTTGTCGATATGGCGCACAGTCTGGGATGGCGTATTCCCGATGATGTCGCCGTTCTGGGAATGGATAATGAGAACCGCATTTGTGATTGTGCAGCAGTTCGCCTATCCAGTATTCAGACCGACATTCAACGCGTTGGCATTCTGGGAGCCGGGCTTCTTGATCGCATTATGGCGGGCGAAGCCATTGAGCCCAAAAGCCAGCTCATCCCTCCCCGCGAAATCGTGGAACGCCACAGTACCGATACCTTTGCGGCAGACTCCCCGTTGGTAACTCAGGCCGTCCGGTTCATGAAAGAGCATCATCCGTCAGGAATTAATGTGGCATCCGTGGTCGCCGCCTGCGCCGTGTCACGGCGCGGTCTCGAAAAAGCGTTTCTCAACAGTTTAGGAAAAACCCCGTACCAGACGCTACTCCAGATCCGCATGTATAAAGCGCGCCTTCTGTTAAGGGAGGGACAAGAAAAAATTGCAACAGTCGCCCGTCTGGTTGGAATTCCGGACCCCAAGCACTTTTCCTCGCTCTTTCGCCATGAATACGGAGACGCGCCCCGCAATTACCGTCAGCGCTGGGAGCAAGCGAATCTCTGAGTTCAGCCTTCTCCATTGGCGTCCACTTTTATATCATCAGGCCATGTCGCATTCACAAATCAACGGAACGGCGTTTCTTTATGACCCCATTTTACAAAAACACAAAACGGGCTGCACGCATCCCGAAAAACGGCAGCGCCTCACCGCCATCATGAACGGACTAAAGCAAGCTGGGCTTTGGGAATTGCTCCAGCATCCCGCCATCCGGCCAGCAACGGCGACAGACCTCACTACGATTCACGACCCACAGTATGTTGATCACATCCGGCAGGCGTGTGAAGCCGGAGAACTCTTCGCGCCCGATGATGTCACCATCGGATCCCCTGGCACCTACGACGCCGCCCTGATGTCCGCTGGAGCAGTTTTAACCGCGATCGACACCGTAATGGCCGGTCAAGCCTCCAACGCCTTCTGTGCCGTACGTCCTCCAGGCCATCACGCAGAACGGAACCGAGCCATGGGATTCTGCTTTTTTAATAATGTTGCCATCGGCGCAAAATACCTTCAGCAGCATCATGGCATCCGCCGCGTCGCCATTATTGATTGGGATGTGCATCACGGTAACGGCACGCAACAGGCCTTTTACGACGACCCTTCTGTATTTTATTTCAGCATTCATCAGCACCCTCTTTACCCGAACAGCGGGTGGTCTCATGAAACCGGAACCGGCAGGGGAAAAGGCTTCACCTTGAACTGCCCAGTCCCTGCAGGCTCCACCAACACAGACTACAATCGGGTATTCCAAGACTATCTCAGACCCGCGCTGGTGCGGTTCAGGCCGGAATTCATACTAATCTCGGCGGGTTTTGATGCGCACCATGCCGATCCTCTCGCAGGCATAGCCCTCAACGAAAAGGGCTTTAAGGAACTGACCCACACCGTAATGACGTTAGCAACGGAATACTCCGAAAACCGCCTCATTTCCGTGCTGGAGGGGGGCTACGATCTCACGGCACTCGCGGCGTGTGTCACGTCTCACATCGAAGCGCTTCTGGACGCTTCATGAAAACCAGTTACACCGGCTCGAGAAATTCTATTCCAACCTCAACGGCCAGCGCCCGTCCGATCATCTCCACATTGAGCACCACTTTAGTCCTGCCCTTGATCGTTTGAACCTGGCCCTCAAGCCCTTGGAAGGGTCCTTTTCGGATTAAAACACGCCTTCCGGCCTGAAAGGCTGCACAAGCATCCAGAGTCGGATCAATACTTAAGGCTTGCTGAACCTGGGCCAGCTCCCGAATCAGTTGATCCTGATTCTCCACCGGCAGAATTCTAACGACCATGTTACTCTTAAGAACCGCACCCTTTTCAACTGGAGAGTAATTCACAAACACATAACCCGGGAAGACGGGCTTTTGAACGGTTACCTTCCGTCGCTGATAAATCTTCGTCTCCTCCCTAAGGGGAAGATCCACCGCTATCGAATGCGCCACGCAGTACTCCGAAAACTTTTTCTCGCACCGTGGTTTGGCATGCACCACGTACCATTTGGAAAGCTCCCCGAGAGTGTTATGATCCATTTTGTGCTGCATCATTGAAAAATCCTCAACACGGCTTATTCCGTACGCTTTTCAGTTGGGCTGGTCAAGGCGATCTCACAACCCAGCATCTGATCCCTGTCGAACAGGAACCGCCCCATGAAGGGCTTTCCCTCAACAGCCAACGGAAGCCAGATCCGATCATCAGCCCACATATTGTAATAGGGGATTTCGGACAAAGGAAACCAAACAGGAACCGCCTCCCTGGTTTCCTGTGGCTGTCCCTCGATCCCGGTGGCAGTAAACACATAACCAAGAATTGAATGACCGTCGACAAACTGAAACCACAGTTCACCGGCCGGCTGAACGCCCAACGGGGTGACTCTGATTTCCTCTTCCACTTCCCGAATGGCGCCCTGAAGTGGGGTTTCTCCCTCCTCGACCCGCCCACCCGGCCCATTAAATTTTCCAGCTCCCAGTCCAAGCTTTTTATGAATCAGAAGAATTTGGCCACACCAAATAATCATCACCAGGGTCGCCCTCTCACGAGGGCACCAAGTGTCCCAATCAATATCGCTATAGTTCATGCCTAGTGCCAAAAAAAGACGCCGATATTGCTATCGGCGTCAGTAAAGAAACCCTTCTCAACCTAAACGGAAAATCTAAAAATCAAGCGTCCTTAATGGGATCCGCAGATTTCTCCAAATCATCCGCTTTCGTCTTGCGACGCTTATCCACGGGCGCCAAATTGACCCATTCCAAAAGAACCATTTCAGAACTGTCGCTTCCCCGGCGGCCAAGCTTAACAATTCTCGTATATCCGCCCAGACGATCCCTATACTGGGGCGCAATAGTCGAAAAAAGCTTGTCCATATGCTTGCGATGACGCAGAACGGCGAGAGCTTGTCGCTTGCCCTTCATGAGCGCTTCAGGCGTGCCGGCTACAAGAGCTTTCTTCGCAACGGTAACCATTTTCTCCGCCAACATCCTGGCCTGACGAGCCTTGGGAAGGGTGGTTTTAATCCGTTGCTCTTCAATAAAATTTGCCACCAACGAGCTGAGCAACGCTTTACGCGCCTCTGCCGGCCGGCCTAGTTTAACCATGTTTTTTTTATGTCGCATTACTGACTCCCGACAATATCCAGTCGTGATTGAGAATACCCGACCTGAACTCTTCAGTCTTCAATCGTGTTAACGGCTCAGGCTTTTTCCTTGGCGGCTTCTTGCCCCTTCAGAATCTTAATCACATCCTCGTCGAACTTAACCCCCAGACCCAACCCGAGATCCTGAAGTTTCGCCTTAATCTCATTCAGTGATTTCTTTCCGAAATTTCGATATTTCAGCATCTCTGCCTCAGACTTCTGGGCAAGCTGACCCACCGTAGTGATGTTGGCGTTATTCAGACAATTGGCAGCCCTCACACTAAGTTCAATTTCATTGACACTCATGTTCAACGTCTTCAAAAGCTGCTCGCGCGCAATATCCACCTTAGCCTCAACATCTTCAAACTCGACAACATTCTTGTCATAGTTCACGAACACATCAAGGTGATGCCGAAGCACCGCTGAAGCAACTGTCACGGCGTCATCAGGAGTTATCCTCCCGTCGGTAGTTACCTCGAGAACAAGTTTGTCATAATCCGTGCGTTGCCCAACACGGGTATTTTCAATAAAAAAGTTAACCCGTTTGACCGGCGAGAAGATGGAGTCGATCGGGATTCGTCCAATATCCTGATTCTCCTTCTTGTTCAGATCAGCGGGACAGAATCCACGCCCAACTCGGATCTCCAAGGTCATATCCAACACCCCATCACTAGACAGGGTGGCAATATGCTGATTTGGATTCAACACTTCGATGGTGCCATCCGTCTGAATATCGCTGGCCTTGACCTCACGCGCACCCTTCACCTTGAGATGAAGCTGCTTGGAGTCACGGTTCTGGGACTTCAATAGCACCTTCTTGAGATTCAGAATAATATCAGTAACATCTTCCACTACACCCGGAAGAGCGCAAAATTCATGCGGGGCACCCTCGATACGAACTGAGGAAATCGCCGCCCCTTCCAGAGACGACAATAACACTCTTCGCAACGAATTTCCGATGGTTCGTCCATAACCCACTTCAAGGGGTTCGGCAACAAAGCGCGTGAATGTCGGCGTGGCCGAAGCTTCATCTTTCACTAGACGCTTGGGCATTTCGAACTTGCTCAGTCTGATTGGCATGGTTCAATCCTTTTCCGGGAACAGCCTCACCATCCCCCGGTGCGAATATCTTTATTTAGAGTACAATTCAACGATCAACTGCTCATTGACGAAGGGTGCTATTTCGTCCCTCGTCGGAACCCGTAACACCTCGCCCTTGAGGGCTTCCTTATCCAACGACAACCACGACGAAAGCTCGCCGCTTCGGGCATCCAGAACCCGCTTCACAGCATCCTGACTTTGCTTCCGCCCCTTGACCTCAATGCGGTCTCCCGCTTTCAAGGTCATAGAGGGCACATCGGAACGCTTTCCGTTCACGGTGACATGTCCGTGCAAAACCAACTGACGCGCATTGCGACGTGAAGCGGAAAATCCCAACCTGAAAACCAAATTATCCAACCGCATTTCAAGAAGCTGCAAAAGCATCTCACCCGTCACGCCGCGCTTTCGCAAGGCTCTCTGGAAAAAAAGTTTAAACTGACCTTCTTGAAGACCGTAAAACCGGCGCAACCGCTGCTTTTCGCGCAACTGAACACCATAGTCCGACTTCTTGGAAGGACGCGCGCCATGCACGCCGGGGGCTGGACGTCCCGTTTCAACGGCACACTTTGACATGCGGCAACGATCACCCTTAAGAAATAGCTTCAAGCCTTCGCGTCGGCAAAGTTTGCATGCTGGCCCTGTATATCTACCCATTCGAATTCTCCTGTTCTCTCAAAACCCTTTACACACGGCGGCGCTTACGAGGCCGGCAACCGTTGTGCGGCATCGGCGTCACATCCTTGATCGTGGTGATATTCAGCCCCGCAGACTGAATGGCACGGATGGCAGATTCACGACCCGCTCCCGGCCCCTGAACCCTCACTTCCACTTCCTGCATTCCGCGCGAAACCGCTTGTCGAGCCGCTTCCTGAGCCACAACACTGGCGGCAAATGCCGTACTCTTCCGCGAGCCTTTGAATCCAGCTCGTCCCGAGGTACTCCAGGCAACCACGCCACCCTTGCTGTCCGAAATTGAAATAATGGTGTTGTTGAATGTCGCCCGAATATGGACGATTCCAAAAGGCACCACACGACCCGCACGAACACGAGGCTGCCGGGTCGTACGAGTTGCACCCTCGGCACCCGCTTCAGGAGCCGGAGATCCCGCACCTTCCGGCTTGACGCCAGCTTGTTCTTCACCTTTTTCTTTAACATCTGCCATTGCGAACCCGACCTTTTTTAGTACTGATGTTCTTTACGTCTTTGCAGCTGCCCGCGCTTCTTTTCCGCGAACTGCACCCACCGTACGCCGTGGTCCCTTGCGGGTTCGCGCATTGGTGCTCGTGCGCTGGCCGCGTACCGGCAATCCTCGCTTATGGCGAATGCCCCGGTAACTACCGATGCTGATCAGCCGCCTGATATTCTGCGCCACTTCCCGTCGAAGATCACCCTCGATCCGGTAGTTGTTCTGAATTACATTTATAATTCGGGCCAATTCTTCATCCGTCAGATCATCAGCTTTTGTAGCCGGATCAATCTTGGCCTGATCAATCACTTCACGCGCCGTTGTCGGACCAATTCCATAAAGATAACGCAGGGAATATTCAATGCGCTTCTTACCGGGAATATCTACACCTAGTATTCTGGGCATGCCCAATTCTCCTTAACCTTGCCTCTGCTTGTGTCGTGAATTGGTGCAGATTACCCGCACCACACCCCGGCGGCGCACAACCTTGCAGCGCTCACAGATTCGTTTTACTGAACTTCTGACCTTCATCCGATGTCTCCATTCCAAAAAGAGTCGACCAAAATATCAATGGCCGCATCCAATGTCCACACCAAAATTCAACCGTTCGGCAGTCTTCTATACCACCGTCAAAATCTCCGGCCCCTCATCCCCTATCGCCACCGTGTGCTCAAAATGAGCGGATGGCTTCCTGTCAACAGTTCGAACTGTCCACCCGTCGGAAAGCACTTCGACCGCACTCTCACCCATGTTAACCATGGGCTCAATAGCCAGTGTCATTCCCGATTTTAACTTCGGACCCCTTCCCGGATTCCCGAAATTCGGAATCTGCGGATCCTCATGCATCTTTCGCCCTACCCCGTGCCCAACAAAATCCCGAACCACTGAAAATCCAGCATTCACTACTACCATTTCAATGGCATGGGAAAGATCACCCAATCGTTTTCCAGAACGAGCCATTTCCACGCCGGCCTTCAGCGCCAGCTCGGTGGCGCGAACCAACCGGATCACCTCAGGATCCGTTACGCCCACCATCACGGTTGTCGCCGTATCCCCGACAAAACCATCATACACAACCCCGACATCCAAACTCACGATTTGACCCATCTCAATCCTTCGACCACCCGGAATCCCATGAACCACTTCAGAGTCAATTGAAATGCATACATTTCCAGGATAACCGCGGTATCCCAAAAATGCACTTTTTGCACCCAACGAGGCAATCAGCCTCTTCGCGACATCATCCAATTCAAGGGTCGTAATCCCAGGCGATATCCGACTCGCGATTTCATCACGCACCTTCGCCGCAATCCGCCCGCTTTCCCGCATCTTACGGATTTCATCGCGATTCTTGAGAATGATCATGGCCGAACCAACGGCCCCGCCACCTGCAGAATATCGGAAACGGTATCCTGCCTCGCCCGGGAAGAATCTACACGAATTAAAACACCCTTTGCCTCATAATACGAGATTAGGGTCTCAGTCTGTTTCGTATACACATCTAACCGGTTTAAAATCGTCGCCTCGCTATCATCCGCGCGCTGGTAAAGCTCACCACCGCACACATCACAGACTCCATCCCGCTTTGGCGGAATATTGACAACATGAAACCCCTGCCCACATGAACGACACACGCGCCGCCCTGTTAACCGCGAAATCAGAAGATCACGCCCAGCTTCAAGTAAAAAAACAAAATTCACCTTGGAGGCGTGCTTTTCCAGAGTCTGATCCAACAGGCGCGCCTGCTCACGCGTACGCGGAAAACCGTCAAACATATAGGCCGCATCAGGACTCCCCTTCGCGAGACGCTCTTCCACAATTCCAACAATCACATCATCAGGCACAAGCTCTCCGCGCTTCATATATCCCTCAGCTTGACGCCCGACGGTTGTGGCATTCTTAACTGCCTCGCGCAACATATCTCCCGTCGACACATGAAGAAATGGGCTTACCGTACGGATCCCATCCGCGATCGTTCCTTTCCCTGCACCCGGCCCACCTAAAAGAATAATTGTTTTCATGCTGCTAAAAGCCTCAAAACCATGATCAACGCCGTCCGCGAAGTTTGCCCTTGCGAAGGAAGCCGTCATAATGCCGCATCAATAGATGAGATTCCACTTGTCGCATCGTATCCAGCATGACCCCGACCGTAATCAACAGGCTGGTTCCCCCGAAAAAGGACGCCACCAACGAGGGCACATCAAATTGCCGGTTCATTACCGTTGGGATCACAGCAATAATGGTAAGGAATAACGCTCCCGCCAATGTAATCTTCGTCATGGTAGAATCCAGGAATTCGGCAGTGGGCCTGCCAGGCCGTACACCGGGCACATACCCGCCATACTTTTTGAGATCATCAGCAATCTGAACTGGATTAAACTGCGTAGCGACCCAAAAATACGAAAAGAACAAAATCATCACCCCATACAGAATCATGTGAAATAGCGCATCCGGGCCAAGTTGATTTGCAAGGGCATGCGCCCACGTCCAGGACTCGGGAAATCGTCTCAGGATTATCGCAGGAAACATTAGGAGCGACTGGGCAAAAATAATCGGCATGACACCCGAATAATTGACCCGTAACGGCATATAGGTACTCTGCCCGCCATACACTTTGCGACCCACGACACGCTTAGCATACTGAACAGGGATTTTTCGTTGCCCTTGGGTCAGCAGAATCGTCCCTGCCACTACCGCAAAGAGCGCCACCAACAAAATCACGCTAAAGATCGGATTAAACTGGCGAACCCCTTCAACGGCTGTAAACATCTGAATCGCATACGCCACTGCGGAAGGCAATCGACTTACAATGCCCTCGGTAATGATGAGCGAAATACCATTTCCGATCCCCCGTTGGGTGATTTGTTCCCCAAGCCACATGATAAACATGGATCCAGCTGTCACGGACACCACCGTCATAAACTTGAATCCAATTCCCGGGTTCAGGACAATCTGGTGGTTAAGCCCCATGCTCCCGGGATTTTCAAGTGTAATGGCAAGGAACCATCCCTGAACAATGCAAAGAAACACGGTGAGGATACGGGAATACTGCGTAATTTTTTGCCGTCCCGAATCACCCTCGCGCGACAATCGCCCCAAGGTTGGCACGACTGCTGTTAAAAGCTGAAGGATAATGGAAGAGCTGATGTAAGGCATAATGCCCAACGCACCCACCGCGCAATTGCTTAGAGCTCCGCCGCTGAACATATCCAGCAATCCCAGCATCCCGCCACCCGAGCTTTTCTCAACATCTGCAATCAGTCGCTGAAGTGCAAGAGGATCCACCCCGGCAATAGGTACATTGGCTACAATCCGGCAGACAAATATCAAACCCATCGTGAACAAAATTCGCGCACGAAGCTCAGGGATCTTAAAACAATTTGTAAACGCAGATAGCATTTCGCCGTATCTTCTTCCTCTTACTGACTTAAATAACTTCGCAGGATCCGCCAGCCGCCTCAATCTTGGCCTTTGCGCCGGCGCTGAATGCATGAGCCTTTACCGTCAATTTCTTACTGAGGGTTCCAACACCCAAAATCTTGATCCCGTCAAAGACTCCGTTTGCCAACCCCATTCCCTGAAACAACTCGGGAGTCACAACCGCACCCGTCTCGAACACGTTGAGGGATGAGATATTCACCGCAAGGAACTCCCTTCGTGAAATATTCTTGAAGCCTCTTTTTGGGATACGTCGAATCAGCCGCATCTGGCCGCCTTCAAACCCTGGCTTATGCTTATGCCCCGAACGAGCATATTGCCCCTTGTGTCCACGCCCCGAGGTTTTCCCGAGTCCTGAACCGGTCCCCCGCCCTAAACGTTTACGCGTTTTCCGCGACCCGATTTTATTTTTCAAAGAATGCAAATTCATTGTGTGTATCCCGCCTCTGGAGTCAGTTATTCCTTGATTATCCCTGTCGTGCAGCCATGATCTCCTCGCGAGACCGGAGATTTTCAAGCGCATCAATCGTGGCCTTAACCACATTCACTTTATTGCCGCTACCCAGGGATTTCCCGAGCACATCATGCACGCCAGAAAGCTCCAGAACCGCGCGCATACCGCCACCGGCAATCACGCCGGTACCTGCCGACGCGGGCTTTAACATCACATAACCACCGTCACACTGCCCCGTCACCTCGTGAGGAATCGTTCGATCTTTAAGGGTTACCTGGAACATGTTTCTCCGCGCGATTTCCCCGCCCTTTCGAATGGCGTCCGCCACCTCATTGGCCTTGCCAAATCCGTAACCCACCATCCCATTCCGATTGCCCACGACGACAATCGCGCTGAAGCTAAAACGTCGCCCGCCCTTCACCACTTTCGCGCAGCGGTTGACAAACACCACGCGCTCCTCGACCTCAGAAGAGGATGTCGAATTTCTATCCGCTGTTGATCGTTCTTTCACGTTCTTCTCTTTCCTGGCTATCGGGGCTAAAATTTAAATCCCGCTTCACGCACGGCATCAGCAATCGCTTTGACTCGGCCGTGATACTTGTACCCGCCGCGGTCAAACACAATATCCTTGACGCCAACTTTTTTGGCAATTTCAGCCAACCGCTGACCAATCATTCTGGCACCCTCGGCGTTCTTCTTCCCCACACCGTCCTTGCCGGATGAGGAAACCGAAGCCAAAGTTGCCGCCTTTTCATCATCTACCAGCTGTGCATAGATATGCTTATTCGACACCATGACACACAACCGAGCACGATCCGCTGTCCCGGAAATTTGCTTCCGAACACGGGCGTGCCGGCGCACACGACTTTCTTTTCTATCCACAATTTTCATAGGTTAAGCCACCGTCTTTCCGGCCTTACGCCGGACATGTTCGCCTTTATAACGGACGCCCTTGCCCTTATAAGGCTCAGGCGGATAGAACGACCGGATTCGGGCGGCGACATCGCCGACCATCTGCTTATCCGAACCGCTCACCGTAATGACACTTTCCTTAACCGACACCGTGATTCCCTTGGGGGTCTCGAACACCACGGGGCTCGAATATCCAAGATTCATCGTCAGCTTGCTACCCTGCACGGCGGCACGAAACCCAACGCCTTGCAGTTCAAGTTCAATCACATATCCCTTGTCGACTCCCATCACCATATTAGCAATGAGACTTCGAATCAAACCATGCCGACTCCGTCCCGTCGCAGTATCCTCGGTGCAGGTTATGAGTACCGTACCATCCTTGACATCCGCCTTAATAGACGGCATGAGTACAACGGATAGCTCTCCTTTGGGTCCCTTGGCCGACACCGTTGTGCCGCTCACCTGAACCGTCACACCGCTCGGGATGGCCACCGGTTTTTTGCCGATTCTTGACATTCTTTATCCCCTCTTTAAATCTGATTACCCGCGCCCTCCCAGGCAACGGAGCCGATCCATTCGCCGACTAAGGCGGTTTACCAAATCTGGCAGAGCAACTCGCCTCCAACACGTTTTTGACGCGCCTCACTATCCGTCATGATTCCCGCGGGTGTGCTAATAATCGAGACACCCATGCCGCCCAGCACCAGCGGGATCTGATCGAACCCAACATAGCGCCGAAGTCCCGGTTTACTGACCCGACGCAATCCTCGGATCGTGGGCTTCCGGTTGGCATCATATTTTAGCACCACCCTCAAGGTCTTCTCCCGACCGATGCCCTCGACAGAAATATCGCGGACATAGCCTTCCTTTTTCAAAATAACTGCAATCGCACCTTTCATCATTGAATGGCCGATGTCAGTTGTTTTCAAGCCCGCTTCGGATGCATTCCGTATGCGGTTCAACATGTCACTGATTGGATCCGACAAACTCATAGGCTCTCCTTTTACCAGCTCGCCTTTATCACGCCGGGGATCAATCCCACGGACGCTAGTTCCCGGAAGCAAATACGACATACCTGGAACTTACGCATATACGCATGGCGTCGCCCGCAGCGCTTACAACGGTTATAGCGACGCGTGCTAAATTTCGGCTTGCGGCTCGCCTTTATTTCTTGTGATTTCTTAGCCAAAAGAACGTCCTCCCTGCCGCGCTACTTGTGCGCCTTCGCGAATGGAATTCCGGTCAGCGTGAGCAGTTCACGCGCCCGTGCGTCCGTTGACGCCGATGTGACAATCGTCACGTTCATACCCTGTACCTTCTTGACATCGTCTGGATCAATTTCTGGAAAAATCGTCTGCTCCTGAAGCCCAAAGGTGTAACTTCCTCGTCCATCAAAACCCCGTACCGGCAAACCCCGAAAATCCCGAATTCGAGGTAGCGCAGCGTGAATCAGGCGCTCCAGAAAATCATACATCCGCTCGCCGCGAAGAGTAACTTTTGCCCCCACCGGCATCCCCTGCCGAAGTTTGAAATTTGAGATACTCTTGCGCGCCTTGGTAATCACAGCCTTCTGACCTGTGATGCGTCCCAAATCATCCGCAATAGTTTTGATCTGATCCTTGTCCATGGATGCATTAAAGCCCATGTTTAGATTGACCTTTAGAATGCGCGGAACGTCCATCACGTTCTTGCATCCCAGCGCTTTCATCAGCGCAGGTACAATCTCCGTCTTATATTTTGCCTTAAGTCCCATAATCCACCTTACGTATCAAGCGCCTGGGCGCATTTTTTACACTTTCGAACGCGCTTATCACCTTCAGTCACGCGTTTCACCCTCACCGCCTTTTTGCAGTGCTGGCAATAGAGCATAAGATTCGACAACTCAATAGAGGCTTCCTTCCGGGTAATCCCGCCCTTTGGATTGTCTTGCGACTTCCGAAGGTGTTTTGTCACCAGATTGAGTCCCTCCACAATGGCTCGGTTCTTGCCCAGAAGCATCTGAAGCACTTTTCCCTGCTTGCCCTTTTCGCGACCGCGAATTTTTACAACGATATCGTTTCGCCGAATATTCATGCATTCCTCTTCCTACAACACTTCGGGTGCCAATGAGACGATCTTCATGTAGTTTTTCTCGCGAAGCTCTCGAGCAACCGGGCCAAAAATACGGGTTCCCAAAGGGTTCAACTTTTCATCCACAAGAACCACCGCGTTGGTATCAAACCGCACCGCCGAACCGTCCGAACGACGGATCGGTTGCTTGGTGCGGACAATAATCGCGCGACAGACCTGTCCCTTCTTCACCATCCCCGTGGGTTGGGCTTCCTTTACCGCAACCCGAATCAAATCTCCAATGTGGGCATACATCTTCCGCTGCCCGATCAGGCGAAAACAACGAACGCTCCGCGCGCCGGTATTATCTGCCACATCAAGGTTTGTTTCTTCTTGAATCATGGTCGTTTATCCAGTTACTGGCGTTTCCCTATTTCCAAGACTTCGACCAGTCGCCACCGCTTAAGCTTGCTCAGCGGACGCGTTTCGACAATCGTGACATGATCGCCTACTTTGGCCTTGCCTTCCTCGTCATGAGCATAGAACTTCTTGGACTGACGCATTTCCTTGCCATACAAGGGATGCCTCGTCTTGCGCTCCACGCTTACCACTATGGTCTTCTGCATTGAAGCGCTGACTACCACACCTGCCCGCTCCTTGCGAAGGCCCCTATCGGTTTCCGTTTCTGCCATAATCCTCAACCTTGCTGGCGACGCCGCTCGATCATCACCGTCTTCGCACGGGCAATATCCCGGCGAAGGCTGCGAATCCGTGACGGCTGTTCAATCTGGCTCGCCGATTTTCGAATTTTCAACGTACGCAACTCTTTCTCCATGTCGGAGTTTTGTTGCGCAAGTTCCTCTTTATTAAACTCTCTCAGTTTCGCGGCCTTCATGGCGTCCGCACCCCTGTCCTGTTTGGCCCGGTTACCCGTGCCGTTTCACAAACATCGTCCGGATCGGCAACTTTGCCGCCGCCAGACGCAACGATTCCCTTGCCAACTGTTCGGTCACGCCGTCAACTTCAAACAACATGGCCCCTGGAAGAATAACCGAAACCCAGCAGTCCAGAGGGCCCTTACCCTTACCCGACCGCGTTTCAAGAGGTTTCTTACTGACCGGCTTATCCGGAAAAATCCGCAACCAGACCTTGCCCCGGCGCTTCATATTTCGGTTCATCGCCACGCGACAAGCCTCAATCTGAGTCGCCTTGACCCACGCCCGATCCAACGCTTTCAGCCCGTACTCTCCGAAAGCCAGGGTGTTCCCTGAATGCGCAGTTCCCTTCCGGGAACCCCGCTGCACCATACGGTGCTTCACACGTTTAGGCATAAGCGGCATTAGATCGTCCCCTTACTGCCTTCTCAGGCTCTTCCTTTTCTTTACAAATCCAGACTTTGACACCAATTTTACCGGCCGTGGTATTTGCCTCGGCAAATCCGTAGTCAATGTTCGCGCGAAGCGTATGCAGAGGAATCGTCCCCTCCTTGTACCACTCCACACGGGCCAGTTCGGATCCCCCAAGCCGCCCGGCGCACTTGATGCGGATTCCCTTGACACCCAATTCCATGGCCATTTTGATCGCCCGCTTCATCGCCCGGCGAAATGACACCCGTCGCTCCATCTGCAACGCCACGCTCTCGGCGACCAATTGCGCATTCGTGTCCGGACTCCGGATCTCACGAATCTCCAAATAGATCTCCTTGCTTGTTATCTTCGCGATTTCATCGCGTATTCGATCCAGATCCTGGCCCTTTCGGCCGATCACGATGCCAGGACGCGCGGTACATATGGTGGCGCGAACACGGTTCGCATACCGCTCAATAATGATCTCCGCCACAGCAGCCGCATCCAAACGCTTTTTCACGAGGTCACGGATCTTCAGGTCTTCCATCAGCAGGGTACCGCAGGTTTTCTTATCAGCAAACCAGCGGGACTTCCACGCCTTAGTGACGGCAATCCTGAGTCCAATCGGATTGATTTTCTGTCCCAAAACGAATCTCCTTTCACATCTCCCGGCATCCGCCGGTCACTTCCCGTCTGACAACACAATCGTAATGTGGCTGGTCCGTTTCCGGATCCGACTCACCATACCACGCGAACGCGCCCAAAAACGCTTCATCGCCGGTCCTTCGCCGATCGTGGCCTCTTTCACTCGCAGATCATCCGCAGAAAGCTTTGCGTTATTTTCCGCATTAGCCACCGCCGAACGAATCGTCTTCTCCAACTGCCGCGCGGCCTTGCGCTCACTAAATTCAACCGTCTTGATTGCATCGGCCACCGGCAGACCTTGAATAGCCCTCGCCATATCCCGCGCCTTACGCGGAGACAGACGCACATACTTGGTCACTGCTTTGACTTCCATTGCCTTACTCCTAGTTCCCGAAACCGGTAACAACAACTGCCCGGTCCTGAACCCTGGGAAATGCCCGATTCGTCTTCTGGATAACAGCTCCGGCAACCGCCGCCCGAACATCCACAACCCGCATCGTGGCCACAGCCCGATCCTCTTGCATCACCGCGAACTGCAGACCCGGCTTTACACCGTCCTGTCGCCCGCCGTCAAGGATCACCATGCCCAGCTCTTTGTTTACGTCTAAAATTCTAAACTCTTTTTTCCTCATTTCGGCTGGGGCAACGGGCCTTCCGCCCCTCCCCCCCGCCGTTTCATAGTCCCGGCTATCCTCCCGGGCTCTCAAAACATCCACTTCCGCCTTCGTCATGGCCAGCGCCTCGGTCAAGTATTTAACCTGACGCCGGAGACATTCGTCTTGGCCTCCGTCAACTCCCGCCTTTAAACTGTACCCCACCAGCAGGCACACAATAGCGAGAGTCAATCCAAACCGCCGCGCCTTATTTCCCGCACGCATACGACTACTTCAACGCCACCGTCTTATCGGTATGCGTGCCGTGCTTTCGGAAAATGCGTGTTGGTGCAAATTCACCCAAACGATGACTCACCATATGCTCCGTGATGTACACGGGAACATGCTGCTTGCCATTGTGTACGGCTAGCGTATGCCCGACAAACTCAGGAACAATCATGGAACGACGGGACCACGTCTTGACCACGCGCTTTTCGCCAACGCGATTCATTTTCTCGACGCGCTCCAGAAGCTTCTCATCAACAAACGGCCCCTTTTTTAATGAACGGCCCATGGCTTACTTTCTCCGCCTGACAATAAATTTGCTCGACGTCTTCCGTCCCGCACGGGTCTTCTTGCCCTTCGTGAGCTGACCCCACGGCGTCACCGGGTGACCACCGCCGGACGTACGACCTTCACCGCCACCCATCGGATGGTCAACCGGGTTCATCGCCACACCACGTACAGTGGGCCGAATCCCCTTCCAACGCTTACGCCCGGCCTTGCCCAGGCAAATTCCATCATGATCCAAATTACCAACCTGGCCAATCGTCGCCTGACACTCCACATTGATTTGCCGAATTTCACCTGACGGCAACTTCACCTGAGCGTACCCCCCCTCACGCGACATCAACTGTGCGGTCTGACCAGCACTGCGAACCAATTGCGCTCCGCATCCCGCCGTCAACTCGATATTGTGAATCGGCAAACCAAGCGGAATTTTCGCAAGGGGCAAGGCATTTCCATTAATCGGTTCGGCATCCGGACCTGACATCACCGTTGTGCCAACCTCCAACCCAACCGGGGCCAGAATATAACGTTTTTCCCCGTCCTTGTAGGCGAGAAGGGCAATGCGAGCCGTTCGGTTCGGATCATATTCAATCGCTTGAACCTTAGCGGGAATACCAACTTTATTCCGCTTGAAATCAATAATTCGGTAGTGATGCCGGTGCCCACCGCCACGATGACGAACGGTGATTCGTCCCGCAGAATTGCGTCCCGCTTTCGACTTCTGTGATTTCGTGAGCGACCGCTCTGGCTTGCTCCGGGTTATTTCATCAAACGTCGAGAGCTGCGTGTGTCGCATACTCGGCGTCGTCGGTTTGTAGGTTTTCAGCGCCATGTCGTGCTTCCTATTCCAAATCTATCTTATCGCCTTCTCTCAAAGTCACCACCGCGCGCTTCCAGGCCGGCTTCTTACCGGAATGAACCGTGCGTTCACGACAAGCCTTACCATCGTAATTCATGGTATTGACCTTCATGACCTTGACCTTGAAAAAATCCTCAATCGCCTTTTTAATCTCAAGCTTGTTAGCCGAGGGATCAACCTTAAATAAATATTTGTTTTGCCCAGCAAGTAACGACCCCTTCTCCGTGATATGCAGACCACGAACTGCGGAAAGTGAATTTTTCATGATTTCCTCCCCGGCTCGCCCTCAAGCCGCGCCTTCAACTGATCCATCGCGGCACGCGTTACCACGGTCACGGGAAAACGAACCAGTTGAAACGTGCTAACATCCCGGGCCGTTGTCGCCTCCACCTGAGGCAGATTTCGGAACGCGCAAAGCAGATTTTTATCCAGCTTGTCAACCACGATCAGAACGCCCTGCTTAAGCCCTAACGATTTCAACAACGCGACTGCGGTCTTCGTCTTAGGCTCCGTCACCGTCAGCTTTTCCAGAACCCGTATACGATCTTCCCGGATCAGATCGCTTAAGGCGCTACGAAATGCCAGACGTGCGACTTTCACCGGAATGCGCTTCGCGTAACTCCGCGGATGGGGACCATGAGCCACACCACCGCCCCGCCACACAGGAGATTGCCGGAAACCAGCCCGGGCACGCCCGGTTCCTTTTTGTTTCCACGGCTTCTTGTTGCTACCCGCCACGGCACCCTTTCCAAGAGTGGAGGCCGACCCCGCGCGTAATCCTGCCTGATAGGCCACGATAACATCACGAACAGCCTGCTGACCCTTGCTCGTCATCAGCTCGTCCGGGAAGTCAACCTTCGCCAACGAGGATCCTTTCATGTCATAGACAGAAAGCTTGCTCATTTACCCTGCCCCGCCTTCGTCTTCTTCAATGCTTTTCGTATTTCAACCAGAGCTCCAGCCGGCCCGGGAACTGCCCCTTTAACCAGGATCAGATTCTCGCTCGCCCGCAACTGAACCACTTTCAAATTTTGCGTTGTAACCCGCACATTACCCATGTGTCCCGGCATGCGCTTACCCTTGTGAACGCGTCCAGGAAAGGAACGACATCCAATCGAGCCTACGCGCCGCTTGGAATGGCCACCATGCGTCATCGGACCGCCCGCCATCTTGAAGCGACGGACAACACCTTGAAACCCGCGGCCCTTGGTAATCCCAATAATGTCGACGTAATCCGCTCCATCCAGAACAGAAGCCGTCACGGTATCTCCCGCCTTGACTTCATCACCGGAATCAACCTCAAATTCACGCAGAAAGCGCTTCGGCGTCGTGTTGACCGCCTTAAACTGTCCCGCATGCGCCTTGTTCGCTCGCGAGGCCTTAACCTCTACGAACCCGAGTTTCAGCGCCTCATAGCCATCCTGGCTCTTCGTCTTGCGCTGGACCACAACACATGGCCCGATTTCAATGACCGTGACGGGAGTCTGTTGACCTTCGTCGCCGAAAACCCGCGTCATTCCGATTTTTTTTCCGAGTATCCCTTGCATGGCTACCTGCTTAAATCTTGATCGTTATATCCACACCGGCGGGCATATTGAGTTTCTTCAACTCATCCACCGTCCTTGCCGTCGGCTCCACAATGTCCAAAACCCGCTTATGGGTCCGGACCTCAAATTGCTCCATCGATTTCTTATCGGCATGCACACTGCGATTAACACTGTAACTCTCAATGCGCGTTGGCATCGGAATGGGCCCCACCACCCGGGCTCCTGTTCTCTTTGCCGTTTCCACAATATCGGACACAGACTGATCCAGCACCCGATAATCGTAGGCTTTCAAACGTATACGTATGCGTTGCTTTTCCATCATTCACTCACCGTTCCAGAAGTTGCTGTTGTATCGCCTCCGGCACTACATCAAAACACGCCGGCTCCATCGTGTAACTCGCCCGCCCCCGCGTCAGAGACCGGACGGCCGTCGAATATCCAAAAAGTTCCGCCAGCGGAACTCGCGCATGGATCACCTGCACGGTTTCCTTACCAACCATGTCCTGAACATGTCCGCGTCGGGCGCTCACATCGTTCAACACATCCCCCAAATGATCTGCCGGAAGAATAATCTCAAGCGACATGATGGGCTCCAGAATCGCCGGCCTTGACGCCTTCGCCGCCACTCTCAGGGCCATCACTCCTGCCGTCCGGAAGGACACCTCCGTGGATTCCTGATCATGAAACTCGCCGCCCACCACCCTGACCCTAACGTCTACCATTGGATAGTTCGCCAGAATTCCAGTCGTAAGTCCATCCCGAACCCCCTCCTCCACAGCGCCGCGGAATTCAGCCGGGATTCGAGTGTTCGACACATCAAATTCGACTGAAACTCCTGAGCCGCGTTCAGAGGGCTCGACATTCAGAACGACCACGGCAAATTGAGGTTGCCCGGCAATGTCACGCTCAAAGCGATATTCACCCCGACCTGAAGCCAGAACGGTCTCCCGGTACGCCACCATCGGCCTCCCCGCATTCGCCTGCACCTTGTACTCACGAAACATCCGGTCTTTCAAAATCTCAAGATGCAACTCGCCCATGCCACTCAAAAGAGTCTGGCCGGTATCAGGATCCACCGACACGATACAGGTCGGATCCTCCGCTGCAAGTGCACTCATGGCCTCGCCCAACTTCTCGCGATCAGCCTGCGATTTTGGCTCGATCGCCATGGAAATAACCGGCTCCGGAAAACGGATACGCTCCAGCTCGACGGGCATATTCTCGACACACAGAGTATCGCCTGTCGTGATCTGCTTCAATCCAACCACCGCACCGATTTCCCCGGCATGCAAAACGTCCACCTCCTGGCGATCATCCGCATGCAGGAGCACCAATTTCATCACACGTTCACGTTTCCGGGTACGGGCATTAAACACATTTTGCCCCTTCCGGATCTGTCCGGAATAGACACGAACAAAGGCGAGTCGCCCCATATAGGCATCGCTCATCAACTTAAAAACCAACGCACTCTGAGGAGCGAAATCATCCGCTTCACGAGACACAACTTCACGGGTCTTGGGATGTTCGCCTCGAACCGGAGGAACATCTATCGGAGCCGGAAGAAAATCCACGACGGCGTCCAACAACTGCTGAACCCCCTTATTACGAAGTGACGATCCACACAAAACCGGCGTCAGGGTCTGTGCGAGCGTCGCACGTCGCAACCCATCCCGTAGAACCTGCGCAGGAACATCGGCACAGTCCAGATAGGATTCAAGAACTTTTTCATCCCGTTCAGTTAAAATCTCGATGAGCTGAGCACGAGCCTTCTCAGCCTCCACGGCCAGCTCAGCAGGAATCGAAACCGCCTGAACCTTGCTCCCGAAGGAAGTGTCGTCATAAACAATGGCTTCCATGGCCAGCAGATCAATGACCCCGCGGAATCGATCTTCAGAACCCCACGGGATCTGAATGGGCACCGGAACTGCTCCCAAACGGGTTCGTATCTGAGCAACCACCGAATTGAAGTCAGCGCCAATACGATCCATTTTATTCACAAATGCAATGCGGGGAACATGATAGCGATCCGCCTGATGCCAGACTGTTTCAGACTGCGGCTGCACGCCGCCCACACCACAAAACACCACAACCGCACCATCCAGAACACGCAACGACCGCTCGACTTCAACTGTAAAATCAACATGCCCGGGAGTGTCGATGAGATTGATCTGGTGATCCCGCCAGAAACAAGTCGTCGCGGCGCTCGTAATGGTGATGCCGCGTTCCTTTTCCTGCGGCATCCAGTCCATTGTGGCGGTTCCCTCATGGACTTCACCCATACGATGCACTCGACCGGCATAAAACAGAATACGCTCGCTCGTCGTGGTCTTACCCGCATCGATGTGGGCAATGATCCCGATATTGCGAACGGCGGACAGAGGACGTACACGATCCGCCGCTTCACGCTGGCGCGCGTCCCCTGTGGCTCCACCTTGTTTATTCTGTTCCAAAACTGTTTCCATTTGATTCACTAAACAAACAACACCCGCCGCCCGATCGTCGGACGACGGGATATTCATAAGCTCAACTTACCATCGATAATGGGCAAACGCCTTGTTTGCCTGGGCCATCTTATGCGTGTCGTCGCGCTTTTTAATGGCATTGCCCTGCTCGGCATAGGCATCCAGAATTTCCTGAGCCAGCGCACGCCGCATCGGCACACCCTTCCGGGTCTTCGCGTACTGGATCAACCAGCGCATTGCCAAGGCACCCTGTCGATCCGGAGTCACTTCAACCGGCACTTGATAGGTCGCACCACCGACACGGCGCGATTTCACTTCGACTTTCGGCTTCACGTTGTCAATCGCGCGAAGAATCACTTCCAGCGGATCGCCATCAGGATGCTTCTCTTGAATCACCTTCAGGGCATCGTAAACAATGTTTACCGATACCGATTTTTTCCCAACCTTCATCAGGTGGTTCACCAGACGACCGACCAACTCGCTGTTGTACTTCGGATCCGATTGAACCGCTCGCCGCACTGCTCTACGTCTTCGTCCCATGATCTTGCGCCGTCCTACGCCTGCTTCGGTGTTTTGACGCCATACTTGGAACGGCCCCGGTGCCGTCCCTCTACGCCCAGTGTATCCAAAGTACCACGAACAATGTGATACCGCACACCAGGCAAGTCCTTTACGCGACCGCCCCGCACAAGCACAACACTGTGCTCTTGAAGATTGTGCCCTTCGCCCGGAATATAAGCGGTCACTTCCTCGCCATTGGTCAGACGAACACGCGCCACTTTACGCAGCGCCGAGTTCGGCTTTTTGGGTGTCTGTGTTTTCACGGACAGACACACGCCGCGACGCTGAGGACAATTCTTCAGCGCGGGCGATTTGCTTTTATTACGGATTTTCTTTCGTCCGTTTTTAACCAGTTGATTAATCGTCGGCATAGTTACATTCCCTTCCAAACGCAAAGCGCGCAAAAGTGCCAGAAGTGATAGGTCCTTGTCAAGCTTTATCCCAAAAGCTCCTGAGCTTTCTTCAGCGCTTCGCTTTCCTGACGCAAGTCTTCCTCAGGAATCGGCTCCGCAAGAGGCACTAATTTGATGTTCCGGAACATTGGGAAACCGGTTCCGCCCGGAATCAAATGGCCCATGATAACATTCTCCTTGAAGCCATACAGCGTATCCACACGCCCCAGCGTGGCAGCCTCGGTCAGCACTCGGGTGGTATCTTGGAACGACGCCGCCGAAATAAAACTCTCGGTCTCGAGCGCCGCCTTGGTGATCCCAAGAAGAGCCGGAGACGCTTCCGCCGGACGTTTGCCCTCGGCCTGTGCCTTGGTGTTCATCTCCTGGAATAACCGTTTTTCCACCTGCTCGCCCCAAAGAAAATCAGTATCGCCCGCATCCGTGATCCGGACTTTGCGCAGCATTTGACGGACAATGATCTCGATGTGCTTGTCGTTGATTTCAACACCCTGCAACCGGTAGACTTCCTGAACCTGATTGACTAGGTATTCCTGCAACTCCTGAGGGCCACAAATCTCCAGGATTTCCTGAGGAACCACGGGGCCTTCCGTGAGCTGTTGCCCCTTCTGAACATAATCGCCCTTATACACAACGATATGCTTGCCCATCGGGATCAAATGCTGCTCCTCGTCACCCGTAACCGCATCACGGATCAACAAGCATCGACGTCCACGCTGATTCGCTCCAAAATCCACCATACCATCGATCTTCGCAATCTCGGCAGCATCCTTCGGCCTGCGAGCCTCAAACAGTTCCGCCACACGCGGCAGACCTCCAGTGATGTCCTTGGTCTTGGACTCCTTACGAGGCGTCTTCGCGATCACCTCACCAGCCATGACCTTCTTCCCGTCCTTGATCATAACATGAGCGCCAGCCGGAATATTATACGCCATGGGCGGCTCGTTATGACCGAAGGTAATCACGATCTGGGGATGCAAATCCTCCTTGTGCTCAAGAACGACGGTACCCATCAGACCGGTGGACTGATCCACCTCCTTCTTGACCGTTACATTCTCAATAAACCCCTGGAAGTGAACCGTACCGGGCTTCTCCGCAAGAATAGGCACACTGTAGGGATCCCATTCGATGAAGCTTTGCCCCTTCTTTACCCTACCCCCATCCGCCTCGGCAATGATCGCGCCAATGGCGATCGAATGTCGCTCAACCTCACGGCCGGTATCATCAAAAACAGCCACAGAACCATTCTTATTAAGCACCACAAATTTGCCCTGCTCATTCACTACCGTACGCATATTGGTATACTGAATGATACCGTCGTGCTTGGAGATCACATGGGGCTGTTTAAAGACCGAGCTCGCGGTACCACCAATATGGAACGTCCGCATGGTCAACTGGGTACCCGGCTCACCAATGGATTGCGCCGCAATAATTCCGACAGCCGCACCCATTTCCACGGGGCGCCCATTCGAGAGATCGCGTCCATAGCACTTAGCACATATTCCTCGACGGGATTCGCATGTCAAAACACTGCGGATACGAACCTTCTCAATATCCGCGTTCATAACCGCCTCGGCCAGCGCCTCATCAATGAGCCCACCAGCGGGAACAACCAGTTGACGCGTCACGGGATTAACAATGTCGTTCAACGCCGTACGACCCTTGATGCGATCAGCCAACGAAACCACATTCTCATCGCCCTCACCGATGGCTTTAACCTCGATACCATTAAGGGTGTTGCAGTCTTGTTCGATGATCCGGACATCCTGGGCCACATCGACCAGTTTACGGGTTAAATACCCGGCATCAGCGGTCTTCAGGGCGGTATCAGCCAGACCTTTTCGGGCACCATGGGTACTGATGAAATACTCCAGAACACTCAGACCCTCTCGAAAATTCGACACAATGGGTCGCTCAATGATTTCCCCGGACGGCTTGGCCATCAAGCCTCGCATACCCGCCAGCTGACGAATTTGCTGGCGACTACCACGAGCCTTGGAGTCCACCATCATAAAGATCGGGTTGGCTTCCTCGCTCCCCGCATTCTCCTCGATCGCACGATACATGGCGTTCGAAGTTTCATCCGTCGCCTGGGTCCAAATATCGACGATCTTGTTGTAACGCTCTCCGTCCGTAATGATACCGCGTCGATACTGGCTTTCCACCTCGCCCACAGCCTTATGCGCCTTGGCAATGATGTCTTCCTTCTCGGCCGGAATAATCATGTCCGACAAACCAATCGAGATGCCCGCCAGCGTCGCGTTCTCAAAGCCAATGTTCTTGAGGCTTTCCAAAACTTTCACGGTCTCGGTATGGCCGCTGACACGATAACACTGCCAAATCAACTTCCCGAGAAATGACTTATCGCAACAACGATTAATAAACCCAAGCGTCAAAGGAAGGATTTCGTTGAAGAAAACGCGACCAACGGTGGTGATCAACATCTTTGAATGATTGTCGCCAAAAACCGTCTTGCGTCCAAAATCGGGATTCCTGAACCGGATGCGGTTGTGGATCTTAAGTGCGCCGTCATCATACGCCAGACGAACCTGGGACGCCTCATCAAAAATAGGAAGCCGTTCCTGCTCCTGACCCTGACCGGATGCTTTGCGTCGCACCTCCTTGATTCGATCCTTTTGGGCCGATGAAGTGAGGTAATAGATACCTAACGCAATATCCTGAGTAGGCGTCATAACCGGCTTGCCACTCGAGGGGGAGAACACATTGTTTGTTGAAAGCATCAGAAGGCGAGACTCGATCTGGGCCTCGATAGACAACGGCACGTGCACCGCCATCTGATCCCCGTCGAAGTCGGCATTATATGCTGTACACACCAACGGATGCACTTGGATCGCTTCTCCCTCCACCAGGATGGGCTCAAACGACTGAATGCTTAAACGGTGAAGCGTCGGCGCGCGGTTCAGCATGACGGTCTTGTCGCGCGTGATCTCCTCGAGAATTGCCCACACCTCGTCCGACTGCTTATCGATCAGTTTCTTCGCACTACGAACCGTGTGCGCTACACCCATTTCCTTCAGGCGACGAATGATGAAGGGCTCAAACAAAACCAGAGCCATCTTTTTAGGCAGTCCGCACTGATTCAGTTTAAGTTCGGGACCAACGACGATCACAGAGCGTCCGGAATAGTCGACCCGCTTTCCGAGCAGGTTCTGACGGAACCGTCCCCCCTTGCCCTTAAGCATATCGCTCAGGGATTTCAGCGGGCGATTCCCGGCTCCGGTAACGGCTCTTCCATGGCGCCCGTTATCAATGACGGCATCCACCGCCTCTTGAAGCATACGCTTCTCGTTTCGAATGATTACATCGGGCGTCTTGAGTTGGAGAAGATTCTTCAACCGGTTATTCCGATTGATGACCCGTCGATAAAGATCGTTCAGATCCGATGTCGCAAACCGCCCCCCCTCAAGAGGGACAAGCGGACGCAAGTCAGGCGGAATCACCGGCAAGACTTCCATAATCATCCACTCCGGGCGGGTATTGCTAGTCAGGAATCCTTCCAGGACTTTCATGCGTTTGGAGTATTTTTTGCGATTTTGCTTGCTGCGCGTGGTCTCCATCTGCGCATCAAGCTCCGCAAGACACTTTTCCAAGTCGATTTTCTTCATCAGGTCGCGAACCGCTTCAGCGCCAATACGGGCCACAAATGCGTCGCCGTACTTCTCCTGAGCTTCTCGATATTCCATTTCGCTGAGAAGTTGCTTTTCCTGAAGCGGCGTATCGCCCGGCTCCACCACAACATAATCCTCATAGTAAAGAATGCGCTCCAAAGATCGGGCCGTCATATCGAGAACCAGACCCAAACGACTCGGAGTACATTTAAAAAACCAAATATGGGATACAGGAACCGCTAAATCAATATGCCCCATGCGTTCACGCCTCACGCGTGACTGCGTAATTTCTACGCCACACCGGTCGCAAATCACACCCTTGTGCTTGATGCGCTTGTATTTCCCGCAACTGCACTCCCAGTCCCTCGTCGGGCCGAAGATGCGCTCGCAAAACAAACCGCCCTTCTCGGGCTTATAGGTACGATAGTTGATCGTTTCCGGGTTCTTCACCTCACCATGGCTCCACGACCGGATTGTTTCCGGTGAAGCCAGAGTGATGTTCACAGAATCAAACCCCTCCATCAGGGGCATTCCAAGCCGCTCACGGGCGGCAGAATTTGTCAAGGTACGTTCCGACATAGGTGACTCAGCGTTACCGCCGCCTCCGTTAAACTCGTTTTTCCTTCGCTTCAGCCCGCACGTCCAACCCAATGGCCCTCAACTCGTTAATCAGCACGTTGAATGACTCGGGGCGATCCGCCTCAAGCACATTCTCGCCTTTCACGATGGACTCATAAATCCGGGTGCGCCCATTGGTGTCGTCGCTCTTGACGGTCAACAACTCCTGTAGCGCGAATGCCGCTCCATAAGCCTCAAGCGCCCACACTTCCATCTCCCCCAAGCGCTGTCCGCCATACTGCGCCTTGCCCCCCAGCGGCTGCTGGGTGACGAGCGAGTACGGCCCTACCGCACGGGCATGGATCTTGTCACTGACCAAATGGTGAAGCTTTAGCATATAGATATAACCCACCACCACCCGCTGATCAAATGATTCACCGGTACGTCCGTCAAAAAGTTGCGTCTTCCCATCGGACGGAAGTTTTGCATCCTTCATCAGATCGTGAATTCGCTTTTCAGAAATACCGTCAAAGACCGGTGTGCTGGCATACAACCCAAGGATCTTACAGGCCCACCCCAAGTGCGTTTCAAGAACCTGCCCCACGTTCATACGTGACGGCACGCCGAGCGGATTAAGCACAATGTCAACGGGAGTCCCATCAGGCAGGAACGGCATATCCGCTTCCGGCAGAATTCGAGCCACAACGCCCTTGTTTCCATGGCGTCCAGCCATCTTGTCACCAACCGATAGCTTTTTCTTGCTGGCGATGTAAACACGAACCTGCTTGATAATTCCCTGATCCACTTCATCGCCGCTCTCTAGGCGATCCATGGCGTTTTCGTATTCATGCTCAAGCTCAATGAACTTCTGCTGATATTCGCCAATGATTTCCTGTATCTTGATCTGAATAGGACTGCTTTCGATCGCAATATGAGCGCTCTCATTTGCCAGCTTGCGCAACAGCGTCTTGGTAATCTTCCGGTTGGCGGGAATAATAATCTCACTGGAATCAATATTCACAACATCCAGCGGAATTTTTTCACCCAACAGGATGTTGCTCAGCGCTTCTGTAAGCTGATCCACCAATTCCTGCTTTTTGGATTGCTGCTCCTGAGTCACATTTTTGGCTTGGCGCTTCCGTTCCGCAGGTGTCATCTTTTCCCGGGCAATGTCCTTGTGAGCCGAGACCTTGACATCCATCACGATTCCATAGGTTCCGCTCGGAACTGTCAGGGACGTGTCGCGAACATCCGCTGCCTTTTCACCGAAAATCGCACGCAACAAGCGTTCCTCCGGAGCCAGTTCGGTTTCGCTTTTGGGCGTGATCTTTCCGACAAGAATATCATCGGGCTTGACCTCCGCACCAATTCGAATCACCCCGTCTGAACCCAGATTACGAAGAGCCTCTTCTCCGACATTTGGAATATCCCGCGTGATTTCCTCCGGCCCAAGCTTGGTATCACGGGCGCCTGCCTCAAATTCCTGAATATGAATTGAGGTGAACACATCGTCCCGAACCACCCGCTCACTGATTAGAATGGCATCTTCGAAGTTGTAGCCGCACCACGGCATGAACGCCACGAGTACATTGCGTCCGATCGCCAATTCGCCACCCGCAGTGGCCGGACCGTCAGCCAAGACATCGCCCGTCCTGATCTTCTGACCAACTCGCACAACTGGTTTTTGATTGACGCAGGTTCCGGCATTCGAACGCATAAACTTGTTCAGGCTATACGTCCGCTCACTATCCTTCTTCTTACCTGCCGCCTTATCATTCGTCACAACGACTTTATTGGCCGAAACATAGGTCACCACGCCGGGCTCCACGGCAAGCATCAGTACACCCGAATCATGCGCAATTCGCCCCTCGAGGCCGGTTGCCACAAACGGACGCTCCGTCTCCAGAAGAGGGACGGCCTGACGCATCATGTTCGATCCCATCAAGGCACGATTCGCATCATCGTGCTCCAGGAAAGGAATCAATCCGGCCGCCACCGACACAACCTGCTTGGGCGACACATCCATGTAGTCCACCTTCTCCTTCGGGACCTCCATAAACTCGCCACGATGCCGAACGGCAATCGCTTCACGCGACATGCGGCTACGGGCATCCAGCGGCGTATTGGCCTGGGCAATGACGAATTTCTCCTCGCGATCGGCACTGAGATATTCAACAGAATCCGAGACCGTCCCGTTATTCACCTTGCGGTAGGGCGTCTCAATAAATCCGTACTCATTGACGCGGGCATAAATGCCCAGCGAGGAAATCAGGCCGATGTTCGGCCCTTCCGGTGTTTCAATGGGACAAATCCGACCATAATGACTGCTGTGAACGTCACGAACCTCAAATCCCGCACGTTCTCGGCTCAACCCGCCCGGACCCAGCGCGCTGAGACGTCGCTTATGCGCCAACTCGGACAACGGATTGGTCTGATCCATAAACTGGCTCAACTGACTGCGTCCGAAGAAATCCTTCACAACGGCAGACAATGTTTTGGGATTAACCAGGCGTTGCGGGGTTAGAGTCCCCGTGTTTGGATCAAACAAGGTCATTCGCTCACGCACCAGTCGCTCCGCACGAGCCAAGCCCACCCGGCACTGGTTTTCAATCAGTTCACCGATCGTACGCAATCGGCGGCTTCCAAGATGATCAATGTCATCAATGGTTCCCTGCCCGCTTCGAATGCTGATCAGATAGCGAATGGCCGCAATCAGGTCGCTTCCATCCGGGCTCAATGTACGCAGGCGCTCCTCTTCCGTGACGGTGATGAAGGCATCCTTTTCTTTCGTGTCCTTCTTCCCCATAATCACGGAAATCAAGTCCATGGAATCCTTGATTTCCGAGTCCAATTTCTGGCTGATCTTGTACCGACCAACCCGACCCAGATCATAACGCCGCACATCAAAAAACAGCCGTTTGAGCAACTGGCGGGCATTTGACACCGTGGCGGGATCTCCCGGCCGTAATCGGAGATAAATGTCTTTCAGGGCGTCATCCATCGAATGCGTAGGATCTTCCTTGATGCTCTTCAACATCACCCCGGAGTCCCAGGAAACATCAACTACCTCGACATCCTTAAACCCTGCAGCCTTCATCTGAGACAGCACGTTTTCGGAAAGAGGTTCATAACGGCGAGCCAGCACGGTTTGGGAATCGACATCAATGACATCATCCCGGAAAACCAAGGTCGCAAGCTTCTCCGCGCTGACTGACTCAGACATCTTCATCTTTCGGAAGGTGTAGAATAAGCCAAGCAGATCGGCATCAGTTCCATAACCTAATGCGCGAAGAAAAGTTGTCGCTAAAAATTTCCGGCGCCGGTGGCGACGATCCATGTAGATCCACAACAGATCTGAGGCATCAAACTGAACCTCCACCCACGATCCCCGATCGGGAATAATGCGGAAGGAATACAGCATATTGCCGCTGGAATGAACGGACTGCTCGAAACAGATCCCGGGCGACCGGTGCAACTGACTGACAATAACCCTCTCGGCACCGTTGATCACGAAGGAACCCTGCGGCGTCATGAGCGGAATTTCGCCCATATACACGGTTTCCTCGCGAACCTCTTCCCCGTCCTTGAGCCGGAACGTTACATGCAGGGTTCCGGCATAAGTCTGCCCTTCCCGAAGAACCTCAAAAGGATCTGCCTTGGGGAGAGTAAACTCATACTTCACAAAATCCAACACGTACCGCCCATCGTAGCTCTCGATGGGGAAAACTTCCTTGAAGACCGCCTGCAGTCCCATGTTATGGCGACCACCGGGGGCGATATCGAGTTGGAGGAAATCTTTGTAAGACGCCGTCTGAATTTCAATCAGATTGGGCGGCTCGATTACCTCGACCAGTTTTCCGAAGTTCGTTCTCTCAACCATTCAAGCACCTGCTGAACCGGGTTTTCCAGGACACCACCACCGCGACCCCATGGCCGCCCGTCGCAAACCACAACCTCAGAAGGGGGCTTACTTGATCTCGACGGTTGCGCCAGCCTTCTCCAAGACTTCCTTGAGCTTGGCGGCTTCGTCCTTGGAAACACCTTCCTTGACGGTCTTCGGGGCACCTTCGACCAGATCCTTCGATTCTTTGAGACCCAGACCGGTAATGCTACGGATTTCCTTGATGACGCCGATCTTGTTGCCACCCGCACTGGCGAGCACAACCGTGAACTCCGTCTTCTCAACCGCTGCTGCCGCCGCCGCACCCGCCGGGGCTGCCGCCGCCATGGCCATCGGCGCCGAGGCGCTGACTCCCAGGCGCTGCTCCAGGCCCTTCACCAGCTGTGAGAGCTCCAGCACGCTCATGCTCTCGATCGCTTTGACAATCTCTTCCATCTTGCCTTCCAACTTGATTTCCTCAGACATGGTATTCTCCCTTTTCTTAACTCTAACACTAAAACAAACGTCACTACGCCGCGTTCTTCTTGTCCTCGACAGCCTTCAATACGTAAACAATAGTCGACACCTTCTGTTTCAACACGCCTACCAGACGCGACAGAGGAGCCGCCACGGTGCCCACCACCTGGCCCAACAACACTTCCCGGGGAGGCAGTTCCGCCAAGACATCAATCTGTTCCGAAGTAAGGATCAGGTTCCCCATGACCCCCGCCTTCATGGTTGGCAACCCGCCTGTACGACTGAATTGCTTGATCGTCTTGGCCGCCTGAACCACATCCGTACCGGTTATGATCGCGGACTGCCCCTTGAAGGACGTCTCCAGACCCGACCAGCCCTTATCCCGCATGATCAAGCGCAGAAAACGATTTTTAACAACCTGCATCCGGGCGCCCGTCTTGCGAAGCTGACGGCGCAACTCGGAGAACTGATCCACCTTCATACCGCGGTATTCCGCCACCAGCACAAAAGATGACCCGTTAATCCGGGCGGTTATTTCCTCATAAATCGATTGTTTTTCCGGTCTCATAGCACCGAGCCTTTTTATTAATCCCTCACATCCACACGGAGACCTACTCCCATCGTGGAACTGAGCGTACAGCGTTTGATAAATGCACCCTTGGCCGCAGCCGGGCGTGCCGCCCGAACCGCCACGATCAGGGCGTTAACATTCTCCAGAAGCTTGGACTCATCGAACGATAGCTTCCCGAAGGGAACCTGGACATTGCCGCTGCGATCCATGCGGTATTCCACGCGCCCCGCCTTGCTATCACGCACTGCTGAAGCGGTATCATCCGTGACCGTCCCGGTCTTCGGGTTCGGCATCAAGCCACGAGGACCCAACACTTTTCCCAGTTTGCGGACTTCCTTCATGGCATCCGGCGTCGCGATAGCGACATCGAATTCCGTCCACCCTCCCTTGACCTTTTCGATTAAATCTTCGTTCCCGACGACATCGGCACCCGCAGCCCGGGCCGCATCAGCCGCAGCCCCGGCAGCAAACACCGCGATGCGGATTTTCTTACCCGTCCCGTGAGGAAGCCCGACCGTGCCGCGCACCGTCTGATCCGTCTTCTTCGTATCCACTCCAAGCCGAATCGCAATCTCTGCGGTTTCGTCAAACTTGGAAACCTTGTTCGCTTTCAGGAAGCGAATCGCCTCAGCCAGGTCATAGACCTTGTTCTCGACGCCGGCCTTCACCTTGTTATATTTTTTTCCGTGAGTTGCCATGGTTAACGAACCACCTCGATTCCCATGCTACGCGCCGTTCCCTCGATCATGCGGGCGGCGTGATTTTCATCGGTTGCATTCAGATCATTCATTTTGGTGCGCACGATCGCAAGCACCTGCTGGGCCGTCACCTTGCCAACCTTGTCGCGGTTAGGCTGCGCGGATCCCTTGGCCAGACCGGCCTCACGCTTCAACAGCGAGGAAGCGGGCGGGCTTTTGGTGATGAACGTGAACGAGCGATCCTGGTAGACTGTGATGACCACGGGGATCACCAAGCCAGCCATGCTCTGCGTCGTCGCGTTGAATTCCTTGCAGAACTGCATGATATTCACACCGTGCTGACCCAGCGCCGGCCCCACGGGGGGCGCCGGATTCGCCTGCCCGGCGGGAATCTGCAACTTGATTTTTCCTGTTACTTTCTTTGCCATATCTTTCCCCTGCCTCGCCGTCGCGAAGGCTTACTGCCGTTCCACCTGCCAGCACTCCAGTTCCACCGGAGCCGAGCGGCCGAAAATGGCCACCGACACCTTTAGTTTGCCTCGATCCGCATCCACTTCGTCCACGGTGCCGGTAAAATTCATGAAGGGACCATCCGTGATTTTGACCGTCTCTCCGGCCTCGTAAATCACCTTCGGCTTGACCTTCTCCTTCTTCTCTTCCACCTGGAACAGAAGCTGCTCAACTTCATCGGGTCTGAGAGGCGCAGGCCGTTCTCCACCCACAAACCCGATCACACCGGGCGTCTCGCGAATAAAATACCAGACCGTGTCGACGACTTTCTTGTCATCGCCGTAAAGTCGCATGTTCACCAGGACGTACCCCGGGAAAAATTTACGCGTGATGACGCTCTTGACCCCTTTTTTCGTTTCGGAGACTTTTTCCGTGGGAATCAGGATCGGCCCGACATAGTCCCGCATCTCCTCCTTGTCGAGGCGGCGCTCAATGCTTTCCTTGACCTTCGCCTCCTGGCCGGTCAACGTATGCAGCACAAACCACTGTTTTTCACTCATGAAAACCCCGGTCCTGAATGCCCGTTAATGACGCGCAAGAAAACCCATACACTTTCGCAACACGGTGTCGCAGAGTCCGATATAAATCGCGAACAAGATCACCGACACGATCACCACCACCGTGGACTCGATCAATTCCCCCCGTGTCGGCCAGGTGGACTTGCGCAGCTCGTTCTGGACATCTGCCAGAAAAAACCGGACTTTTCTAAAAGTTTCCGTTACCGTGCTCACCAATTTACTCCACACTCATGTCTCATTTGGCAGGCCAGGAGGGCATCGAACCCGCAACCTCCGGTTTTGGAGACCGGCGCTCTGCCAATTGAGCTACTGGCCTATATCAAGTCAACCCCTTACCGGGTCTCCTTGTGAATCGTATGCTTCTTCTCGAATCGGCAGTACTTCTTAAGTTCCATCCGATCCGGTGTCAGCCGTTTGTTTTTCGTAGTCGTGTAATTCCGACGCTTGCAATCCGTGCAGGCGAGCGTGACCAATTCCCTTGCCATGGTGTTCCATCCTTCATCAGAGCAACGGGCGGCGTCCCTGCGGCGCACCGCCCGCGCATATTATCCCGACCCACGGCCGGATGATTGGTTATTGCAAAATTTCCGTCACCGTACCGGCGCCCACCGTGCGTCCACCCTCACGAATGGCGAACCGCATGGATTTCTCCATGGCGATCGGAGCGATCAGGGTCACTTCCATCGAAATATTGTCACCGGGCATCACCATTTCGACGCCTTCAGGCAACGTGACGTCACCCGTCACATCCGTCGTGCGGAAATAGAACTGCGGGCGATACCCCTTGAAGAACGGGGTATGACGTCCACCCTCATCCTTGCTCAGAACATACACTTCGCACTTGAACTTCGCGTGCGGCAGGATCGAACCCGGCTTCGCCAGAACCTGACCCCGCTCCACATCTTCCTTCTTCGTGCTGCGCAACAGGCAACCCACATTGTCACCCGCCTGGCCCTGATCCAACAGCTTACGGAACATTTCCACGCCCGTGACTGTCGTCTTGACTGTCGGCTTCAAGCCCACGATTTCAACTTCCTCGCCAACCTTGATGATCCCGCGCTCGATACGGCCCGTCACCACGGTTCCACGTCCTTCAATCGAGAACACATCTTCGATCGAAAGCAGAAACGCCTGATCAATTACGCGAACCGGCTCAGGAATAAAGGTATCCAGGGCTTCCATCAGCTCCTTGATGCATTTCGTGCCGGGATCATCAGGAGACGTGGCCGAAATGGCCGCCAACGCGCTGCCGCGGATGATCGGGGTCGTATCCCCGGGGTAATCATACTTGCTCAGCAATTCGCGGATTTCCAGCTCGACAAGATCCAGCAACTCGGGATCATCCACCGTGTCCACCTTGTTCAGGAACACGACCACCTTGGGCACACCGACCTGGCGAGCCAACAGGATGTGCTCGCGAGTCTGGGGCATCGGACCGTCCGAGGCGCTGACCACAAGAATCGCGCCGTCCATCTGGGCCGCACCCGTGATCATGTTCTTGACATAGTCCGCATGGCCGGGACAGTCGACATGCGCATAATGACGCTTCTCGGAGCTGTACTCCACATGCGAGGTCGCAATGGTCAGAATCTTGGTGGGATCACGGCGACCCTGCGATTCCGAGGCCTTCGCAACCTGATCATACTTGACATAGGTGCTCAAGCCACGCAATGACTGCACATAGGTAATGGCCGCCGTCAAGGTGGTCTTACCATGGTCAACATGCCCGATTGTACCCACATTCACATGAGGCTTGGTTCTGTTAAATGATTCCTTCGCCATTGTCGTACTCCTTACTTTTTCCCTGCTTCAGTCGTTTTTTTTACCGTTCCGGCCAGCCGGATATTCCCAATCAAATCTGGAGCCCACGAGCGGGATCGAACCGCTGACCTCGTCCTTACCAAGGACGTGCTCTACCAACTGAGCTACGGGGGCTTCGCGTTCAATCCTTGCCAAAAACAAACACAAAAGAACGAATTCCTGTTGCTTTCATCAAATCCGGCAACAGAAAACTTCGCTCTCTATTATTTATCCCACAAAAAAAGGCCTACCAACTAAAAATCAGATCGAAGAAAGTACCACAGTCCGATTTGATGTCAACCACTTTGTCTCTTTTTTGTAATTTTTTTTCATCCCCCGCTTCACCTTAGACTCGGGGTTCTCCCGGTTTCGGCGCCGTGTTGAAAAAACTCTCCCCCGTCTCAGCGTTTCGGATTTCAAAATCCTCAACATGCCGCCCGGGGTCCGCCCGGAAACTGAGATATCCCGAAAATTTACTCTCCAGATCCATCAGAATCATTTCGTCTTCCTTGCGTAGACGCTCCAGCACCGTTGGATTGACTACGACCTGAAGCTTTCGCTGTCCTGCGTCCTTGAACCGTCGCATCAACGCCGAAACCTGCCGCTGGATCTCTACGCTCATTGAAAGCGAGGACTTCACACTGCCCTTGCCCTTGCAGTACGGACAATCGACATACATCGATGAAAGCACGCCCTCATCCACGCGTTGCCGGGTCATCTCCAGTAACCCCAGGTTCGAAATCGGAAGCACGTTCGTCTTCGCCTTGTCTCGATGCAGGGCGTCTTTGATCGTTTTAAAGACCGCGTTGCGATTCTTTTTCTGCTTCATGTCGATGAAATCGACCACGATCAACCCACCCACGTTGCGAAGTCGCAACTGACGGGCCACTTCCTCAGCCGCCTCTGTATTCACTTCAAATATCACATCCTCCTGGGTCTGGCCCCCTTTGTGTCGGCCCGTGTTCACATCCACCGAGATCAGCGCTTCGGTCTCCTCAAAGATGATGTAGCCACCGGACTTGAGCATCACTTTCCGGGCAAAGGCATTTTCAAGTTGCCGCTCCAGATTGAAATGCTCAAAAATCGGCACCGATCCCTCGTACTGCTGAATTCGGGAGCGAACCCGTCTGGAAATCCGGGAGGCCAGATCCTTAATGCTTTCAAACTTGGCCGGGTCATCAACCACAATGCGATCAATATCTTCAGTCAGCCAGTCGCGCACCACCCGTTCCACCAGGTCGAGCTCCTCATAAAGACAGCATGGCGCGGGCGTTTCGCGGATTCGCCGGGTAATTTCGGTCCACCCATCCACCAGCCCGCGCATGTCACGGACAAAGCTTCTCTGCTTGGCGCCCATCCCCGCCGTGCGAATGATCAGCCCCACTCCCTCCGGCATCGGCAGACGGGCCAGGACCTTCTTAAGGCGCATACGCTCTTTCTCGTCCTCAATCTTACGGGAAACCCCCTTCAGATTACTCCCCGGCATCATCACGAGATAACGACCCGGAATGCTCAGGTTTGCCGTCACGCGGGGGCCTTTTGTACTGATGGGCCCCTTAGTCACCTGCACGACGATTTCGGAGCCGATCGGAAACATTCGCGCGATTTCTTCGCTCGAATACCGCTTCTTTTTAGCCATCGTCCGGATCGTGATATCTTCGGCCGCCTCCAATCGCGCCGCATCCTCCGGAATCATATCCCAGTAATGCAGAAACGCATTTTTTTTAAGGCCAATATCCACAAAGGCCGCCTGCAACCCATCCTCAAGGTTCTTGACCACCCCTTTGTAAATGCCCCCCACAATCCGCTCCTCGGTGGGATGTTCCACCTGAAACTCCTCAAGCTTGCCATTCTCGAGCACCGCCACACGCGTCTCGAGGCTTTCGACATTGATGACAATCTCACGCTTAAAACTCTTCCGCCCAAACCGGAATCCAAACATACTTGCCTTCCTTTCTTTACGGCCTCACAAACCCGGACGCCGCACATATACACTCTGAATCAAACCTAAAGTAAACAGGGTGATCACCATGAACGTTCCGCCGTAACTCACCAGAGGCAGGGGGATCCCCACCACCGGAAGCACGCCGATCGTCATCGCTACATTCACGAACGCATGCGTAAAAAACATCGTCACGATGCCCACACATAACACCCGCCCCATCTTGTCGCGCGCCACCATGGCCGCGTATAACCCGCAAACCGTCAGAATCCCATACAGCGCCAGCACCAGTAACGCCCCCGCAAATCCCGTCTCCTCCGCAATAACGGAAAAGATAAAATCGGTAGGGGCCACTGTTCGCGGAAGGAAGCCCAGAATATTCTGGGTTCCATTCAGGAATCCTTTTCCCGTGAGTCCACCCGAACCCACGGCTATCTCAGACTGACGCTTGTTCCACCCCGTCCCCATCGGATCCTTCCCGGGGTGCAAAAACACCGCAATCCGGTCGCGCTGGTAATCGCTTAACCGGATCGTTTGAAAAAACTTCTCCTGGTGCTCGGGCGTCATGCCCAGCCGTTCAGGCAGGGCCACCGCCGCCAGCACCAACAGCACAACCAACGCCCCGCCAGCCATCAGCGTCACCAACGGCCGCACCGGGGTTCCCGCCGCAAACAGCATGGCCGTCACAATCGGAAGAAACACCAGCGCACTCCCCAGATCGGGCTCCTTCATCACCAAAAGCATCGGCACCCCGGCTAGGGCGAACAGCTTCCACAAGGACGGCAACCGGGCATACTTTTCCACCAGCGGGCTCAACAGGCAGGCTCCAAGGATAATCACCGCCAGCTTCCCGATCTCAGACGGCTGCACCCCGACACCCAGAAACATCAGCCAGCGCTTCGCCCCATAGATCCGGGTTCCAAAAAACAACACCGCCACCAGCAGGATCACCCCCATGGCATAAAGCCCCCAGGAGACATCCCGGAGTCGGCGATAATCCGTCATCGCCGTCATCAGATAACATCCCAACCCCGCCGCCGCCCACACCATCTGCTTCCGGAAAAGATCCGCCGTGGAATCCTCCCGCATCGATGTGGCGCTATAAATAAAAAATACGCCGATCACAATCAGTCCCAGGATCGCCGCCAGCATCAGCCAGTTCATTCGCTTAAGCAGGCGCAGACTGGAGAGAAATTCACTCATCCCCCCGCCCCCGTTTCCGTCGCCGGAGTACCGCCGAAAATCCCCAGCATCAGCTCATGCACCCGAGGCCCCACGGTCAGCCCGCCCGATACCGCATCATCCACCACCATGGCTACCGCATAACGGGGCTTGTCATACGGCGCGAACACGATCATCCAGCCGTGTTTCTTGCGATCTTCCTTTTGTCCGTATTCCGCCGTCCCGGTCTTGCCGGCCATTTCAACACCGGGAATCCCGGCCCGTCTTCCGGTACCCGTAGGCGCCATTACCACATCATGCATCCCCTGGCGCACCGCCTCCATCACCGCCGGGGCCACGGGAAGCTGCCTCACTTTGACGGATGGAAAATTCGTCAGGATCGTTCCCTGCCAGTCCCGCAGGGCTGTCACCAGACGCGGCCGGTATACCGCTCCCCCATTCGCCAACGCGGCGGCCATCAATGCCATTTGCAGCGGCGTCACCGCCAACGCCCCCTGCCCGATCGAAAAATTACAGGTATCCCCGACACGCCAGTCATCACGCCAGGCATTCTTCTTCCACTCCGGAGTCGGCACCAACCCCGGCGCCTCCCGATCCAGCTCAATTTCCGTTTTTGCCCCCATCCCGAATAGCAGAGCAAGGTCGGAGATGGCATCGTTACCACACTTGACGCCAATCGTTGCAAAATACACATTGCAGGACTGCTCGATGGCGCGTCGCAGATCGACCCGTCCGTGCCCGTTCGGATTCCAGCACTTCATCGCTTTTTTCCCGATCATGTAATAGCCCGGACAATCCACCGTCATCCCGACTGATACGGCTCCGTTGTTAAGAGCCGCCAGCGCCGTTACTGGCTTGAAAATGCTTCCCGGCGCGTACACCTCCGCCACGGCCTTGTTCAGCATGGGACGATTCGGATCCGCGTTTAACTGTTCCCAGAGAACCTTGGGGACAATCGGCACGAACTGACTGGGATTGAAAGTCGGCGAACTGGCCAGCGCGAGGACATCACCGTTTCGGGGATCAAGGACCACCACGGCGCCGGGCACATCCCGGATCGCGGATTCGGCCAGCGCCTGGATTCGGCTGTCGAGCGCCAGAATCACCGAGTCCCCGGCTCGCGGCTCCTGCTCAACCTGCTCCGCATGCTTGAATCCCGACGCATCAATACGAACCAGCCGTCCGCCCGCCTCTCCGGCCATTACCTTATCGAACTTGCGCTCCAATCCCATCTTTCCTTCCATCTCAGGCAAGGTGTACTGGTAGCCGGCAATATCCGCATCGGATAACTCCGCCTTGCCTACATACCCGAGCAGGTGCGCCGCAAGCTCGTTTCGCGGATAGATCCGCGCCGGCTCGACATAAATGTCAACCCCGGTCATGTCGCAGGAAGCCTCGGTCAGGCGCGCCAATGCAGCGGGATCCAGGCTCCGCCAGGCCACAAGCGGCAGGGGAAGCCGCCGCCGGATGTGAAGCCAGATATCATCTTCGGTAATCACCGGCTTGCGACCAATGAGCACGGCAAGCTCCGTAATCCGCCGTTGAATTTCCGCCACAGTATATTTCCATTTCCCGGGCTTCCTTATCTCCTCGAGGTATAAGGCCAGGCAGTAACAGGGCTGATTGTCGGCCAGAGCGACCCCGTTACGATCCAAAATAAGACCCCGGGGGGCAGGCAGGCGGATCCGGCGCATGCTTTGCCGATGCAGGCTTTCCTCAAACTCGCCCTCGCGGGATACCTGAAGACTGAACAGCATTCCCCCAAGCAGAGCCAGAAGAACAAGCATAATGATCAGAATCAGTCGGATCCTGCCCAGCTCAGAATTGATCGTGTTGTTCGCTGCCGGCATGCTATCTTTCTTCCGCCCTTGTTAATCCCACATGACGCTCAAGCGTGTCCGCCATCCACCATACCAGCGGCGCCACCATCAGACCCAGAAGCGCATTACCGCCTGCTTTCAGCGCCACCCACCACAGAGGCATGTCGGCCGCAAGAGAATTCAGGGAGAGCATTCCATACAGGCCGAACGTGGTGAAAGCGGCCATCGACGCCCCCAGCACCGCCACCGTGAGAAAACTGTCCCGGAACATCGTCTCACGGGTCTGCACCACAAATAACGCAAAAACAACAAGACAAAGTGATGACGTTCCCACTGGAAACAGGCTCATGGTATCCTGGATCACGCCCGCCAGAATGGCCGCCGTCACAGCCATTCCCCTCGGATAAATCAGAGCGTAATACAACGCCACAGCCTGCAGAATCGGCGGCTTGGAAAGCCCCAACCACGCCGCCGCCGGAATCAGACCCTGAATGAGCGCGCCCACCAGTAATAAAAAGATCATGATTGCCGCAGTCATTGGTTCTCACCCTGTTTCCCGGTCACCACCAGAACACTCCTGAGTCGACCCAGATCGGCCACCGGTTCAACATCCCCATGCTGATACAGCCCGGTCTCGTCAAGGGTCACCCGAACCACTCGTCCCACGGCCAAGCCGGGCGGGAAAATTCCGCCCAACCCCGAGGTCATCACCCGTTCCCCGGCCTGAATTGCCAGATCCTTGCGCAAATAGTCCACCCGGAAGGGACCGGGGACACACAACACCCCCGTGCTGTGGACACCCCTCAGCGAAACTCCACCGCCATGCAGAATCCCGAATGAACCCTCCTGGTCGAATCGGACGGATACCTTGAAGGATCGGTCTGAAATCAGCAGGACATCGCACGTCTGATCCGACACCTCGGTCGTTCGGCCCACCACCCCGTCGGGTGTAATCACCGGCATGTTGGCGGCAAGGCCGTGTTTTCGCCCCTTGTCCAATCGGAGAGTCTGCCACCAGCCATACCCGTCATCACGGGCAATCACCTCACAGGCAACGGTTTTCAGGGATACTCGCCGCTGGTAGTCAAGCTGCGCGCGTAACTCCTGGTTTTCACGAGCCAGGGGCTCCAGATTCCGAAGTCTGGTGCGGAGCCCCATGGCCTCGCGGTCAAGCCGGTCACGCTCCTGGATCACCTCCGTGATATTCCCCACTGCCGAGGACGTCTTTTGAACACCGGACATCAAGCGGGTGACGCCACCCTGATAGGTGGCCATGCTTTCGCGAAAGAATTCCCGCAGGGAGGACGACACGGTGGGGGGCAGGTTCAGGAGAACCAGGAAAAAGGTCGCCAATATCACCCAGAAAAGAAAATTTTTATCCCTCACGTCAAAAGTCCTTTAAATCAAACAAAACCCACTTGGACGTGGAGAGGACGGACTTTGAGGATGGTGATGATTAGTAGGTACGCTGCTCACCTGCGGCGATACGGCGCAGGACGGTGAGCTCGGAGAGCACCACGCCTGTTCCCTCGCATACCGCACTGAGCGGATCGTCGGCCCGGTGAACCGGAAGCCCGGTATGTTCGGCAATCAGCTGGTCAATCCCCCTCAGGAGAGAGCCGCCGCCGGACATCACCATGCCACGATCCACCAAATCAGCCGAGAGTTCAGGCGGACACCGCTCAAGCGTCACCCGAATGGCGTCCAAGATGGACGACAACGGTTCCTGCAGGGCTTCCCGGATTTCCTCCGAGGTCACCGTCAGGGTCTTGGGCAGTCCACAAACCAGATCGCGGCCCTTGACCTCCATGGTCAATTCCTCCGCCAGCGGGTAGGCGGAACCGATCTTGATCTTGATACTCTCAGCCGTCCGTTCACCAATCATCAAATTGTAAACCCGTTTCATATACTGGGCGATGAACTCGTCCATCTCATCACCCCCGACACGCACGCTGCGACAGAACACGATGCCGGCCAACGAGATCAGCGCCACTTCCGTGGTACCCCCCCCGATGTCCACAATCATGTTCCCGGCCGGCTCCTGTACAGGCAACCCGACACCGATTGCAGCCGCCATCGGCTCCTCAATCAGGTACACTTCCCGTGCCCCTGCGTGCATGGCCGAATCCTTGACCGCACGTTTCTCCACTTCCGTAATTCCACTGGGAACCGCGATGATCACCCGCGGTCGCACCATCGAACGGCGATTGTGAACCCTGCGGATGAAATACTTCAGCATCGCCTCGGTAATTTCAAAATCCGCAATCACCCCCGCCTTCATCGGGCGGATGGCCACAATGCTCCCCGGGGTACGCCCCAACATCTGCTTGGCTTCCTCACCCACAGCCAAAACCTTGCGTGTGCCGGCCTGAATCGCGACGACAGAGGGTTCCCGGAGAACAATTCCCCGGTCCTTGACGTAAACAAGCGTATTGGCTGTGCCCAGATCAATCCCGATATCGTCGGAAAACAGCCCCAGCAAGAGATTTAGCATAGCGATTCCTTCTGCCTTCTGTTGCTCCGAAACCCACTTCGGACAACATAATGAGGCGTAATTTGCGGGAATGCGAGCATTGCGTCAAGCCCCAAATCCATCGGATAGTCTGGACAGAACAGGGGAATGGGTTGATAATTGCGTCCTATTTCCAAGGAGGGTGTTGTGCATCGAGCGAGTCTGACCGTCCTGCTGGGCTTCATAGCCCTGGCCCAAACAGGTTTCACCCTGCCCCAAAAGGAGGCAACAATGAATGAATGGCGCAAACTCACCCCGAAGGAAGAACAGGTTATTGTTCAAAAAGGAACTGAAGCCCCTTTCAGCGGACGATTCGACAAATTCAAGGCCGAGGGCCTCTACACCTGCAGGCGATGCGGAGCCGCCCTCTACCGGTCGGAAGACAAATTTGACTCAGGTTGCGGCTGGCCCAGCTTCGATGCCGAGATCCCGGGCGCAGTGAAGCGACTAAAAGATCCCGATGGACGACGTATTGAAATCGAGTGCGCCCATTGCAACGCCCATCTGGGACATGTCTTCACAGGCGAAAAGATGACCGCACGGAACACTCGACACTGCGTGAACTCGATTTCCATGGACTTCATCCCCCAGGCGGACATCGCCAGGCATTTTGAGCGGGCAATTTTTGCCGGAGGGTGTTTCTGGGGCGTGGAATATTATCTACAGAAGGCACCCGGCGTGTTAAGCACCACGATAGGCTACACGGGCGGCAAAACCATCAAACCCACCTATCAGCAAGTCTGCGCTCACGGAAGCGGCCATGCGGAAGCCGTCGAAGTGGTGTATGACCCGCGCCAAACCACATTTGAAAAAATGGCCCGTCTCTTTTTTGAGATTCATGACCCCACGGAACTTAACCGCCAGGGCCCGGACGTCGGTGACCAGTACCGTTCGGAAATCTTCTATCTGACATCGGAACAAAAGGAAATTTCAGAAAAGCTCATTAAAGCACTCAAGAACAAGGGCTGGGCAGTCGTCACCCGCCTCACCCACGCCGTTGCCTTTTGGCCTGGTGAGGAGTACCACCGTGATTATTACCTGCGAAACGGGAAGACCCCCTACTGCCACCGCCCTGTTCCAAGATTTGAAAAAGGAGAAACCTTATGACCCATCAGGCTGAAACTAAAAATATGGCTCTGTTCTGCGATTTCGAGAATGTCGCCCTCGGCGTTCGCGACGCCAACTATGCCCAATTCGACATCAGCAAGGTGATCGAGCGACTTTTGCTTAAGGGAAACATCGTCGTCAAAAAGGCCTACTGTGACTGGGGTCGCTACAAGGAGTTCAAGGCGACCATGCATGAGGCGTCTTTCGAACTCATCGAAATTCCGCATGTACGGCAGTCGGGCAAGAACTCGGCAGATATCCGGATGGTGGTGGATGCGCTCGACCTCTGCTACACGAAGTCCCATGTGGACACCTTTGTCATCATCAGTGGCGATTCGGATTTCTCACCTCTGGTCAGCAAGCTCCGGGAAAACAATAAAATTGTAATCGGGGTCGGCGTCAAGAACTCGACCTCTGATCTTCTGATCGCCAACTGCGATGAGTTCATCTACTACGATGATCTGGTACGGCGCCAGGCGCCTCGTCCGCCCCCTCCCCCGCGCCCCAGCATCCCTGCCGGACGTAAACCCGTGCGTCAGACGCCCCCGCCGCCTGCGCCTTCTTCGCCCCCCAACGACAAAAAGAGGGAAGCCTTTGAGCTGATTGTCTCCACGGTTGAGGCGCTGATCCAGGAACGGGGCGAAGGCGACAAAATCTGGGGCTCCATGATCAAACAGACGCTTAAACGGCAAAAACCGGGATTCAACGAATCCTATTATGGCTTCCGAACTTTCAGCCAGCTCCTCGATGAGGCCGCCGCGAGCGGTGTTCTGGAACTGGAACATGACGAAAAATCCGGCGGTGTCATCATCAAGAACTGCCACGCCCGCGATCCGCTTCCTTTTTAACTGGTAGGGCGGCCAGGCTCTGGCCGCCGCGGCGCGCAAGGGCCCTTCGGCAAGCTCAGGGGAGCCCTGCGCGCCCTACCTGACATAACAGGGCGGAGGAGAGATAGGGGTATCGCGGTATTGGCCGGGAGAGCCGGGAAGATTCGACTCGGCGGCTTTCACCAGATTGTGCATTTCGCGGGCGGTCACATAGTGAAGCTGCCAGTGATGTCCGTCATTAAACTCCCGCTGTAAGGTTTCGTGCATAGCCCGCATCGGGGAGCCCAGAAGCACCCTGGTATTACCCGGCACACAACCATGAGTGTGAAGCTTTACAAACACCCAGTCAGGTCGTCCCTTCACCCCGATCTGCTGACGTGCCCACAACCGGACCCGATCCGCTGTCGGCAAATTCGCCCCTGAAATATCGGCATTTTCCAGTCGCGGCAAAATCCCCCATTTGCGACGCCGCCAGTTAAGGGCCAAAGGGCCGGTGATGAGCATCAATGGAACAGTTGTTGAGCTGCCCCGTTGTTGGGTTGTTGAGCAAGAACTCAGAGAGTCCTGCGAACTTTCATTTAACAACCCAGCAACCCGACAACTTGACAACTTTCCTTTATCTGCCCCGCGCGGCTGGCCGGGCACATCTTTTGCATAGTAAATCGCATTCACCATCTTCGGCTGTGTTGGCGACGGAGCAGACGGAAAGGTGAAATCCGCATAGCAACCTGTTTCCGCGAGGATTCCGAGTTCCTCATTCACTCCGCACCAGTCCCCATCCGGCCGCGAGTTGCACAACGACCAGTTGCCATGGATAAAGGCGTAGCGAATAGAGGGGTCACCCTGAACCCTGAACCCTGCCCCCCTTTTCTCTTCCCCCAACAGCCCGTGTTTTTCATGTAATAGATCGCGGAACGCTACCAGCTTTCCCTGAAACCCCTCGGCGGTATCGTGTCGGTGATGGAGGTGAATTTCGACCTCACCAAACCCGCGCCGACAAAAGGCGGCGAGGGAGTCGAGAATAGTCGCATCATACTCCTCCTGCGGATAAAAAAAGGTGTGGCGCGGGGGAAGACCTTCGGAATCACGATAAGAGTCAACCGATCCCGGATAAGCCGCGAGCCAATCGTGCACCGTCTGGCGGGCGGCAGCCACATCGACGCCATCACGAAACGGCTCGTAATGGTCGCACACACAGACGACTAGGTGGCGGATACCAGTGACCGGGCCAGGGCGAGCCAAAAGTGACCGAAGGTAACCCGGAAACCACTTATCGATGGCTTTAAACATGGAGGGAGAGCCCTATCGCGTTTTCTTCCTTGCACGAATCACCATCCACAACCATGCGCCCAGCAGCACACTCAATGTGGTGAGCGAAATGGTGAGTCCAATCCAAAGAACCCGTGGCGAGAATTTAACGGTAATCACGCCGCTACCGGCTTCAGGGATCACAATGCCCTTGAAAGCACCAAAGGCATGAATGATCGGGTATTGGCCAGCATTGGCCTCCCAGCCCGGATAGAAGCTTTCCGAAATGAAAATCACTCCCGGCGCCGTAGTCTGATAGGAAATCTGATACTGATCAGAATTAATAGGCGTGAAATGAATCTTGGCCTCCGCCCCAGCAGGCGGCGCAGACGTCGAAACCCCATATTTCACACACTCCTCACGCAAAACCCCAAGGGTTCGATAATAATCCAGTCGGCCTGCACCCAGTTCCTCATACAATCCCTTGGCATCCGCATACGCCCTGACATCATGATAGAACTTAGCGCGCGGCAAAGAATTGGTATACCGCATTAGCCCAACTTGACGCGTCCTCGAGTCCAGATTGGCAATGACTCCCACATTCTGAATATCGAGCCGAATCCGTTCATTGGTGATGGCGTTGAAGGCACTCCAATCTTTAAGATCAAAAAGAATATACCCTTCCCACGCCTCATAGTCCGAGTGCAGATATCCTGTGTTGCGAGGAAAAATAACTTCCTCGGAAAGCTTTCCATCCCGCAGTTGAGCAAAACGGAAGGGCCCATTCTGTTCTTTCATTTTCGTCATTTGACCAATTAGCCCATTGCGATCCGCATAGTATTCATCAGGGTTGCCTTTACCCCCATGAAAATGTTGAAACGCAAGATAGAGATCACCAAAAGTGAGTGCTGCCAACAATCCGACCCCAATGAGTCCACCTCGCATGGATTTCGCACGCGCCATGAACCAGAATACGGCTACGAGCAACCCGAAAAACAAAACACTCTGCAGCGACTGCCGGACAGAATATCCCCAAAGGGCGGCATTCTTCAATTCAGGGAAACACGACGCCCCAAAAACAAGAATCCAGACAATAAAGAGGCCGTAGAAAATCATCAGAACAAAAAGAGGACGACGCAAATTCAGTTCCTCTTTTTTCTCCATAACAACATTCACAATAAACGCCACATTGACTGCCAGGCAAAAATCCAAAAGACACCCGATACGAGCGGGCGCACGGAACAAGGAAAATCCAGGAACCCAATGATAAAAGGCTGAAAAAAGGAAACCGTACCGTCCCGTCATCAAAACAAGCACAGGAAACAACGCGAGAAAGAAAAACAACTTTTCGCGTTGCGAACTCCATAACCGACGGAAGTTAAACGCCACGACCACAGCGGCAATCAATGCGATTTGCCCCGCGTAAAAGCCAAATTCCCAGTATTGCCATGCCCCTGCATGCCAAATCGAGTATCCATACGATTCCTTATCAACACCCCAGAACGGCACTCCATTCCCAGCCCCATTGGAAACCCCGAAAAAGTTTGGAACGAGGCCGTGGATGAGGTAGTACCAGGGGAGAGAATCATTCGCGATTTCGAGATAAGCGTACTTTTGACGGGCACTCAACATCCAGTTTTCCGCAACGGGAAAGAATTGCGCCGCGCCCGCAAGAATCACACACAGAAAAACAAAGCCAGTTTTTACCCCTTCGAATAGAACACCCCGAACCTTCTGAATCACCGAGGACTTAGGCTCTACGTTTTGCCTTAGGAAATACAGAAACAGCCAATAGGTTCCCACAAGGTAAGAATTATACATGACAACCTGAGGGAAGCCCGCCAGGAACGACATCAGCGTCGCGCCCATCAACCCGAGGTAATGTCCCGCCTTGAACGGTCTACCCACAATCCTGTTGACGAACAGAAACTGAAGCGGAAGCCACAGAAAAGCCGTAATGACATTCGCATGAATAATATGCAGTGACATGAACGAGGAAAACACAAACACAATCATACCCACAACCGCCGCACCAACCTGCAGTCTCAAATCGCGCAGGAACCAATAGGCAAGCAATCCGCCGACGACCAATTGCAAAACCAGGTAGACTTGATAGGCGACAACCGAGACATGCCCGCCCGGAGCAATCATGGCCAATAGCCAGAGCGGCGGATAGAAGGCCGTCAGATTCAGGTTAGTATAGAACGGCAACCCATTTCTCATTCCGCTAATCCAGAGAGGAAAGCGACCGGAATGAAGCGCGTCAGAAAAATAACTGGCGCTTGGATAGGAATAAAAGAGGAGATCTTCCCAGAGAAAGGACTCTCCAACAATAAATGCGTAATAGATAACCCCAAGGCACAAAAGCAAAATCGTCAGAGCAAAGAAGACGTCATAATGACTAAACCGCCAAATATTTCGAGTCAAACTTTTCATTTATCTCTTCGTAATCGCGCTACTATGAAAATTCATCAAACGAGTTTTTGGCCATTTTCAGAAAGAATCGGACATCGAATGATCCCGCGTCGGTGCAGAAAAACCCTGACGGCGGTCAACATACAGCCAGTCCCATACACAACACTCTGAGAAAAGTTAGCCGATCCTGCTTCGGAAAAATACTTTGCCGGACAACTAATTTCGCCGATTTTGTAGTTAAAATGAATTATTTGACTTAGCATTTGGTTGTCAAAAACATAGTTATTAGAGTTTTCGCCCAATGGAAGTTTTTCCAAGATTTCCCGCCGAAACGCCCGAAAACCCGTATGATACTCTGATATTCTTTTTCCATAGAGCAAGTTTTGTGCTCCAGTTAAAAAACGATTTGAAATAAACTTCCACATTGGCATTCCCCCTTTGAGCGGACTATCGACCAGCACTCTCGATCCTAAAACACAATCATAGACACCAGAAGCAATCATTGCAGCCATTGTTGTGGCAAGTTTTGGGTTATACTGATAGTCAGGATGAACCATCACAATAATGTCGGCTCCGTGGTTCAATGCCTGTCGATATAGTGTTTTTTGATTTCCGCCATATCCCATATTTTTATCATGCCGAAAAACCGTGATGCCAAGCTTATTCGCCATTTCAACCGTTCTGTCTTGTGATGCATTATCAGAAAGCAGAACCTCATCAATAATGTCATGATCAAGATCTTTAAAAGTCTTTTCCAGTGTTTGTTCGACGTTATACGCAGGCATCACGACAACAATCTTTTTTCCATTAATCATGTTTTCCTTATTTTTTTCCAGATAATGTCTGCCTAACATCACGACAAGATCGATACCCATTTTCGCTCGCACCCTCCGCTGATCGAGAACGCAGAATTTCAAGCATCATCAAAAATCCAAAAAGGAAAACAAAGGGGAATTTATTAGCCGCCCAAGAATGCCTAGCAAATCCGCCGCTTTTGGCAATACAGGCCATGATTAGGAATTGAAGAAAAAGAAATACAAGTGCTTTCGAGTCGGCACTATTCGCATACTGATATGCCCATCGAATCGCAAATACCGAAAAAGGACCCGCCAAAAGAATGAGCTTATAATCATTGCTACAGTTCGGAACAAGCATCATAACAGGTATTGAAACCGCAAATAGTAATAAGGCATTCGAAGCGGAATACCCACGCCGCCAGAGAACCAGCGCACAACAGGCCCACTGACTTAAAACGGCCGCTATGAGCAACCCTTCGCCAGCCTGGATCGATAATCCATATGACCTTAACGTGGTGTAGGCAAATGAAAATGCAGAGTGATCCCCCCACCATCCATCAGGTGTCGCTTTAAGTCTTGCAACTCCCTTTAAAAAAATCAGTGCATTTTCGCGTCCCCACACCATCATCAAGGCTGAATTGATTACTGTCATCGGAATTATTACGCGCCACCTATGCTTCCAGAGGATCAGAACACTAAATATTACAGGAGTTAGTTTTATATTAATAGCGCAGGACAGAAGCAATGCCTGCATCCACATCCGATCAGGATGACGAATCAAGGCATATAAAAATAACCAGGAAAATAACATGGCAAAAACATCCGAACTGCCACGCTCTACGCTAAAGAGAAAGCCATAACTCGAAATCGTGATAAACGCAATGGCCGCAATCACCGCGTATGTTATGGCAGAAGAAATTGAGATATCGTCTCCTGCATGAAGTAGAAATTTCCTCGCCATCATCGAGGCCAGAAAAATAACCGCCATATTCGACAAAAGAATAAGAAACATCTGAATTGAATAGGCATCGGAATACGATATGAAAGAGTAGGGAATATAGACAAAAAAAGCAAACGGCGGGTAAACCAAGATGCCGCGAGCTCCCTCAAACAAGCCTCGCCGACTGACTGGAATGCTTTCGGGCAAGCTATTAATATTATGCCCGCTTAGAAGTACTTTCGAATAGGTATAGGTTACCCAGAAATCATGTCCGGCTAAAACCCCGGACGGAAATGGGGTTCCCCAATAATATCCCGACTCATCGCCGCCTTGAGGAAAAACTCGCGCAACAATATTGATCCATAAGTATATTACACAGGCCGCAATACAGAAGGCATATATTAAAAAGTTTACACGCTTTCCGGATCCTTCACCACTCGCGTAAAGCCATCTTTTTTGTTGAAAATACTTCATCAATATTTTTTCGTTTTTTTGATGTATGTTACAGACACACTAAAGAATAATCATCTATATCCACGCAACTCTAATAGTATTTTTCTTAAAAAAAGAGCACCCATGTGCAAGCCCACGAGGGATATAAAGCAAGCCTCAAAACTTTATCCTCAATTCCTCCCGAAAGGGCCTTTCACGATTTTTACTGGATCCCGCCTTGACGGGATGCAGCAAAAATCGTGAAACAGTCTCTTGCATGCCATGAGCTTGTCGAATGGTCTTCATTAGTGCGAATCAGTTCAGATTAGTTGAAGTCTTCCTCTTCACCTCTTACGCAACAGGCAGGGGGCCTGAGGCGACCAGCCTCTTCTTGGATGAATCAACCATGAAATTCAATCCTTCAAGAGTTCGCGCGCCGAGCAGAATCAGATCTCCAGGTTCCGCAAAGACTACTTCGTCAATAGTAAACGCCGCCCCAATACGCAGAATTGCGAACCCCACATTACGAGTAATGAGCTGTCCGTTGGCCATGACAAATTGAATGTCCTTCTTTTCTCTCGCCACACCAATAGTCTCTAATTTGGATGAGGGAGCCCAAGTGTATTCACTCCCCGTATCCACCAGCATCTTGGGAACGATTACTGATTGAGTGCGGCGAACGTGATTCTCAACTTTGCAGCCTATGTAAAATGTACCCATAACGATAAATGCTACGCTTTTCCCAAATTTCCACAATTTCTTTCCGCAGTCGAATCCAATTTGGAGTGCGGCGGCTTGACGCCGCTTTGTTCTTGCGCGGCTTGACGCGCTGGGTTGAAGGGGGACAAAAGCCCGCAAGGAACAGAGCCCGTCAAGCCGGGCTCTTGGAAAGCGGCGTCAAGCCGCCGCACTCCAAAACGCGGGGAGACACACTCCGGTTGAGTTTCTGAGAAATAGTGTGCCTGAAAAGCAGGAACATTTCCTGCTTGCTCCTCAATTTTCTCCCTCCCCAGCAACAACCCAGGCCTACGGGCACCATAAAGCAATACAACCTTATTAGGGTGCTGGGGGGTTAATCCCTCTATGAACGCCTGAAAGGCGGTAATCCTGGTTCCCCCGGCAATCAGGACAGCATCTGTCCCACCATCAACCACAAACTCACCATAAGGAAGCTTGACCCACACTGATTTACCAACGCACAATTCCGCCTCCATGCGAGCGGTATACTTTCCTTTCACTGAGTAAATAAGGGTGAGAGCACTTCGATCCGCAGGAGAGGACGCAATCGAAAACACCCGGGACTCCGGCCAGAACCCCGAGGGATCATACTCGTCCAGCGTCAAGTGTAGGAATTGCCCGGGGAGGAAAGCAGGAACAGCCCGCTCGGGCTTGAGCGCAACCGTATAAACCCGGTCACCGTGATTTGCGACTTGCTCAACAATACATCTGATTTTCCTGGGTGTGCTCATTCCAGATTTTCACGGTAGAGTAGAGATGCCCGCTTGCGCGGGCATCCCCCTCGTCAAACCGGACGTGCAGATTTCCCGCATCCGGCTTTCCATAAGAAAATTTTGTTTCACAAGAGGCGTTCACAAGACAGTCAATCCCAGTTTGATGAGTTGCTGATGGTAGCCCAGACCTCCGGGCAGTTTATATTTCCGCTGGCTTCGACGATTGAGATGCCGGATTAGGCGTTCTTTGACATAGCAATTTATGTTCCGAAACGCCTGCCGGGGATACCCGTGCCCGTAATAGTTCGACCATCCTCGCAGTTGGCGATTGATCCTTTCTATTAGTTCCGGAATCGGTGTACAGCACTGCCGTTTATCCGTCATGGCTTTCAGCTTTACCCTTTCGCGTTTGATCGCTTTGGGCGAAGGTGAGACATTCAGATATTTCCAAGGCCGCCCTTGCAGGTCCCGGTAATACCTGAGTCCATACCCCAGAAAGTCGAGCCTTTGCCCTTCTTCCTTGAGGTTCACACAGCGCGTTTTCTCCCTGTTTATCCTCAGCCCCATCCATCCTTCCAGCTTTTCCTCGATGAACGCTTTGAGCGTATCAGGAAGTTCTCTAGTCAGGATGACAAAGTCGTCCGCGTACCTGACAATGCCGGCTGCTAGGTGTCCTCGTTTGAGTTCCTTTAGCAGCACCACCTCAAACCAATGCAGGTAGAGGTTGGCCAATAGTGGCGAAATCACGCCACCTTGCGGGGTTCCCTTGTCGTTCCGCGTCACTTTCGGGGGCTTCCCTTTCTCCGTCGCGTCTACCACCGGAGCTTTCAGCCACTGACGAATTAGCCGCAGCACACTCCCATCCACGATCCTCATCCGCAGACACTCTATGAGCTTGTCGTGCGGAATTGAATCGAAGTAGCCAGAGAGGTCTGCGTCATAGATTTCGTTCTTCCCGTCTTTCAGATGCCCTTGAATGGATCGTATCGCGTCCTGTGCCGACCGCCCTGGCCGATAACCATAGGAACAGTCGTTGAAGTCTGCCTCAAATATCGGCTCGATAATGAGTTTGACCGCCATTTGCACAACCCGATCTTTAATGGTCGGGATGCCTAATGGCCGCAACTTTCCATTCTCTTTCTCAATGTACACCCTACGAACAGGCTTGGCTCTATAGGTCTTCTCCTTCAGCTCCTTTTCCAGCTCGCCAAGAAAGCGTTCAACCCCGCCTTCCTGCTGTTCAATCTGTTCGAATGTCACTCGATCCACACCGGGCGCACCTTTATTCCGGCGAACCAGTTTCCAGGCCCACTTCAATGTATCCGGATGAGTGACCAGACTGTACAGGCTGTAAAACCGATACTTCTTCTCCTGCTTTGCCTTTTCGCTTAGCGTCTGTCTCCACGCAACGAGTTTCAGGGGCATTCCGGGCTCCGTTATTATCGGCTCCCAGTCATCCCAATATTCTGTCGTAGATGTTTCCATCCATCAGCCCTTTGCGTCTTCTGACTTAGCTTTTCTTATGCAGAGGCCCTTCGCTCCACGGTCGTTACCCGCTTCATCACTACTACGGCCTCCTCCGCATCCGCCGTTGTTGTCCGGCGGGTTTTCCCAAGTTCCTGGCAGAACTGTCCGGGCGCGCTATCCTTCTCTACCCCGTCGTGTGCCGTCCGGCTCATTCCCGTTCTTTGTTGGACAGCTTCTGGTTTCAGACTCTTCGACATCCTGACCACACGAAATTGGCGTCACGAGGCTTAAACAAAGGTTCACTTGCGTTATGGCTCACCCGTTTGCAGACATGAAGCTTCATCCGGTTAGTTGCCCTTCCAAATGTCCATGCTGCTACTCATCTACGGTCATTTCATGAGACAAACACCTTTCAGTTTGTTAGTTCTGCCAAGCTTTGCTTGGCGCACCGAAGCCGCGAAAGGGATTATTTCTATTGTTCTCTACCATGACTATTCCCCGGTTTTCATCTTCGTGTCTTCGCGCCTTCGCGTGAACCAATCTTCATTTTCATTTCCCGAATGCCTTATCGGCCCTTCACAAAATCACCAAAACTCCCGGCCATGTATTGGAGATGAGCGTCGGTCAACCCAGGATACACACCGATGAAAAAGGTGTTCGTCGTAATAAGATCCGTATTCAAAAGGTCACCGACAATCCGGCACGGAATTCCCTCGAACGCCGGATGACGCAACAGATTGCCGCTAAACAGATTTCGCGTCTCAATCTTCCGGCTCTCCAGGAATTGCGTCAGGTCATTCCGGGTAAACCCGGCTTCCTCCCGAACTGTGATCGGAAAAGCAAACCAGGCGGGATCCGATTTCGGTGTCGCTTTGGGTAAAATTAACTGCCCCTCAAAAGGCTTGAGCATGCTGGTCAATTGAGTGAAGTTCTCCTTGCGACGCGCCACAAATCCATCCAGCTTTTTCAACTGCGCACACCCAATGGCCGCCTGCATATCCGTCACCTTGAGATTGTAGCCAATATGACTGTACACATACTTGTGGTCATATCCGGCAGGCAGGGTTCCAAACTGCTGACTGAACCGCTTTCCACAGGTATTGTTCTCACCCCCCGCGCAGTAACAATCACGTCCCCAATCTCTGAATGAGCGCGCGATACGAGCCAGTTCGTCATCGTTTGTCACCACACAACCGCCCTCGCCCATCGTAATATGGTGAGCTGGATAGAACGAATGAGAGGCAAGATGACCGAACGAGCCCGTCAACTTTTCCCGGTAAAGAGAGCCCAGAGCATCACAGTTGTCCTCAATCACCCAGAGATCATGCTTTTTCGCCAACTCCAAAACACAGTCCAGATCAAAGGGAACTCCCAGCGTATGCGCCATCATGATCGCGCGTGTTTTCGGCCCGATGGCCGCAGCAATTCGCTCCGGAATGGCGGTGTAGTCACCCAGATTGACATCAATAAAAACGGGCACCAAATTATTCTGAAGAATCGGCGCCAGAGTCGTGGGAAAGCCCGCCGCCACCGTCAACACTTCATCGCCCGGCTTAAGCCTGCGCGCCCCCAACTTGGGCGACGTCAGAGTCGTCAGCGCAATGAGGTTTGCAGAGGATCCTGAATTGACCAGCAGAGCATTAGAAACCCCCAACTTATCCGCAAAATCTGCCTCAAATTCTTCGGAATACCGCCCGGCTGTCAGAAAAAAATCTAAACTGGAATCGATCAAGTTGTGCAATTCATCGGCATCAAATACGCGACCGGCGTAGTGAACAAGGTCGTTCCCGGGCGAAAAGGGCGCCTTCGTGAACTTCTCGGAACAATACACTTCAACTAATTTTAAGATCTCTGCGCGCAACTCATTCGGATTAGCCATAATTTGAGCTTCCCTTGAATTTAAACCTGCGCATAACCCCCTCTCCCTTTAGGAGAGAGGGTTGGGGTGAGGGTGTTCAGATCCTGGATAATACCCTCACCCTTTCCCTCTCCCCCAAGGGGAGAGAGAAAAGAGCACTACACAATAATTTATTTTCCGCGTCCCCGCACAGTCAGCAGACCGCCCAACAACGCAACCACTGACATCCCGCCCAGCACGCCAACCACTTGGAAAAGCGTCTCGTGCCAGCGCATCACGCCCAACACATAACCGCCCGCACATAAATACAACGGAATCATGATCCTGAACCGCCGCTGGGCGAGTTCATAATTCATCAGCACCGTCAAGAGCGTCAGGGGTGCCAGAGCAAGCGCCATGCACCTTAGGATATTGGCCTGGCCGGGATGAATTTCCTTGGACAAAATCCCCAGCAAAAATTCCGGAAATGCCAGACAAACCAACCCGATGCCGCCTCCGAGCAAAGCGGTCAGAATCATGGCCTTGATCAAGGTCCGGTGATTGGCACGGGAGGATTCGCCCACGGATGTCACCTTGGGAAACATAGCGGAACAAACAGGGCCGGGCAGGAAAAAGGCCATTCGTGCCCACATCGTTGCCTTCGAAAAAGCACCCGCTTCCTCAGGCGTGAAGTAGTATTTCACCAGCAGAACATCCGCACTCGTCAGGACACCAAACGCCGTGACCGTCATCATGTACCCCCCCATATAGGAATACAAACCTGCCGGACGCTCCACTGTCTTCCAATGCCGACCCAGAAGCGAGAGGCAGACGGCTAAGGACAACACTACCGAGATCAGGATCCCGACCATATTGGCTGCCAACCCGCCCATTGCACCCAGTCCCAGCAGAGCCAGAATAATCCCCAGCACCAGCCGCAGCAAAGTCCACCCATTCCCGATCAACGCAACCCACTCAAAGGCCTGCATCCCCGACAATACCCCTGAAGCCACCGATCCCAGCATCATCAGCACAATGGTTCCCGCGGCCAGATAAACCGGTCCTGGCGAATCCAGCTTGAACGCTCCCATCACGTCATGACGCCACAACACGACCATCAGCACAATCAGCACCGCAGGCAGCAGCAAATCCCGAAACAGCCCCACCATCATGGCAATAATTTTTTCCTGCTTTTCTTGCGCCGTGAAAAGCGCCGTGAAATGGGTCACCGCCCCACTCAACGCACTGAGCGGCATGCTCAACATCATCAGGGCGCTTAAGGTCGCAAATAGCACCCCGTATTCCGCATTACCCAGCATTCGCGCCATGATAATCTGGAAGAGCATATTGCAAATATTGCCGAACTGGGCTCCTATAAACAAAACCAGACTGTGGGTAATCAGATGATCCCGCGCTTCCCCCACAGGATGAATCCAGGGACCCACAAATCCATACAGCTTCACCACCCAGCTAAACGGCGAATAGATCAGCCGCAACCGGACAAGCGCCATCATCATCTCCGTCGAAGCTTTTCCGACCTGAATCTTGGAGCCCTCAACATCATGCCAGGTTGTGGGGATTTCCTTGATGGCATACCCCGCCCGCCGCAATTGAAAAAGCAAATCGACATCAAAGGCCCACCGGGTAATCCCCAGATGCGGCAAAATGGCCTGAATCGCCTCTCGTCGCATTAATTTGGCGCCGCATTGGGTATCGGTGAGCCGTAACCCGAACAGGGTACGGGTCATCAGATTGAAAATCCGAGAGGCCAGTCGGCGGTCAAAGGATTGGCGGGGACTAACCTGAGACCCTCTGGCCCAGCGGGAGGCAATAATCCCCCCCGCCTCACCGATATTCTCGACCAAGTCATGAAAGGCTTCCGGCGGTGTGGAGCCATCGGCATCCACAAAGCCAATCAGATCCCCCTTTGCCTGGCGGAACCCGACCATCAACGCCCCCCCCTTGCCGATGGGCTCGGGTTCGACGATAGTCCGGACAACTCCTTGAAAAGCACCTGCGGCCGCCGAGGCCGGCGGCCCTCCCTCAAGAACCGTTCCCATTGAATTCGGGAGGGCCAGCGGCCTCGCTGGCCGCCCTTTTGGATCGCAGGAATACTTAGCCGCAAAATCCGCCACAACCGCTTCGGTCTTATCCGTTGAACCGTTGATCACGATCAAAAATTCAACATCCGAGCCGTATCGGGAGGTGAAATAGGGAAGGTAGGCCTCCAACATGGGCCCTATCCGGTGCTCTTCATTATGGGCAGGAACAACTATCGAAAGCCGCATGCGAAGCATGATGCCAGAAGGACCCCAACAGGAACAGGAAGAAGTTTTAAGATTTACCACGGAGTCGACGGAGGGCTGAGAGAGAGGAAAACGAAAAGAAGAAAATGTTGCGGCATTTGTATGCGGCGAGTACACCGCATAAAAATGCCGCAACACCGTTCCTGGAGAAGAGGAGAGGGTTTCAATAGTGCGAAGCACTTTTATTAATGCTTCTCGAATTTTCCTTCCAGAGAGGCGTTGCGCGATTTTTTCAAATGGAGTACTCACCATTTGAAAAAATCGTGCAACATTTCTTTCTCTCTCCCATTCCCCTCCGAGTCTCCGTGGTAAATCTTCTCTTTCAGGCTAGTTTTTTCGCCAGGTCAGTCTCAGGGATGTCAGGTAGAGGAGATGACGGAGGCCGTTGAAGATTTCGAAGGGGGGGATTTTGGAGGCGCCCGCCCTCCGGTCGGCAAAACAAATCGGCACTTCGGCCATGCGGGCTCCCACACGGGAAAGCCGGAACACAATTTCCATGAAAAAACTGTAGCCATTGGATTTGATCTTCCCCAAATCCACCCGACGCAGGAACTCAACGTCAAATGCCCGGAACGATGTCGTCATCTCGTGAAGAGGGATGCCCAGCAACCGCCGCGCCCACCAATTGGCCCAGATACTGATCACGCGCCGATACCCCGTATAGTTGCAGGAGCCACCCTTCATGTAGCGGGAGCCTGTCACAAAATCCACACCCTCAAGGGCTTTCAGGAGTCTCGGGATATCGTTCGGATCATGCGAAAAATCAGCATCCATGGTCACCAACGCCGCGTAATGCTGCTGTTCGGCATATGCCATGGCCAACTCGTGGGCGCTGCCCAAACCCATTTTCCCGGGCCTGTGAATAACCTTGAGCCGGGAATGGGTAGTCGCCAACTCATCCAGACGCCGCCCCGTTCCATCCGGTGAGTTATCGTCCACCACCAGCATTTCATACCCGGGATCCAGCCCCAGAATCGCCGTGCATAACGGAACGATGTTCTCGCCCTCGTTATACGTCGCCGTAAATATGAGCGTCTTCTTCCCCATCATTAAACTCCTAAGAGAAGAGAAGATTTACCACGGAGAGGCGGAGGGTTGCGAGAGAGAAAGACGAAAAAAGAAAATGTTGCGGCATTTGTATGCGGTGAGTACTCCGCATACAAATGCCGCAACACCATTCTGGAGAAGAGGAGAGGGTTTTAATAGTGCGAGACAATACTTATGCTCTTCGGATTTTCCTTCCGGAGAGGTGTTGCGCGATTTTTTCAAATGGAGTACTCACCATTTGAAAAAATCGCACAACATTTTCTTCTCTCCCTCATCCCCCTCCGCCTCTCCGTGGTATAATCTTTTCTTTACACGCCCAGGCGCTGCTTCAGGCCTTCCAGCTCCTTTTTCAGAGCGGCAGGAAGTTTATCACCAAATTTATCGTAGTTGGCGCTGATGTCGGCGATCTCTGCCTTCCATCCCTCGGGATCAACGGCCAGCAACTGCTTCATGTCCTCAGGCGTGGTCTTCAGGCCGGACAAATCGAGCCCGTCCGCCGTCGGCAGATTGCCGATCGCCGTCTTGACCGCCTTGCCGGTGCCCTCAATGCGCTCGCAAATCCACTTCAGGACGCGACTGTTGTCACCGTACCCCGGCCACAACCACTTGCCTTCAGGACTCTTGCGGAACCAATTGACAAAGAAGACTTTCGGCAACTTGCTCCGATCGGTGCGACCCGCCATAGACAACCAGTGTGCAAAGTAATCACCCATGTGGTAGCCACAGAACGGCAACATGGCAAACGGATCACGCCGCAACACGCCAGCCTTGCCCAACGCCGCCGCCGTGGTCTCGGACCCCGTGGAGGACCCCATGAACACCCCATGCTCCCAGCTGAACGCCTCATTCACCAGAGGAATCGTCGAAGGACGCCGTCCCCCAAACAGGAACGCCGAGATCGGCACGCCGGCCGGATTCTGCCAGTCCTCATCAATCACCGGGCACTGGGCCGCAGGCGCCGTGAAACGGGCATTCGCATGCGCCGCCTTGCGACCACAATCCGGAGTCCACTCCTTGCCTTCCCAGTCAATCGCCTTCGCCGGCGCGGGAATTCCCATATCTTCCCACCAGATATCGCCTTCGGGCGTCAGGGCCACATTCGTGAAAATGGTGTCCTTAACAATTGTCTTCATCGCATTGGGATTCGACTGGTCCGAGGTGCCCGGCGCCACGCCAAAGAAACCGGACTCGGGATTCATCGCATACAACCGGCCATCCTCACCCACACGAATCCAGGCAATATCATCACCCAGGCACTTGACCGACCAGCCCGGCAGGCTCGGCTGCATCATGGCCAGATTCGTCTTGCCGCACGCGCTCGGGAAGGCGGCGCAGACATAATGCTTCTTGCCCGCTGGCGAAGTCAGAGCCAGGATCACCATATGTTCAGCCATCCAGCCCTCTTTGCGGGCAATGGACGACGCAATGCGAAGCGCCAGGCATTTCTTGCCGAGCAGAGCGTTTCCACCATACCCCGAACCATAGGACATGATCGACTGCTCTTCGGGAAAATGAACGATATACTTCTTTGCGGGATCCGGCTCGCAGGGCCAGGCCACATCCGCTTGACCGGGCTTCAGCGGCGCGCCAACCGAGTGCATACACTCCACGAAACTACCCGTAGCGCCCAGCTTGTCGAGCACGGCCTTGCCCATACGGGTCATGATCCGCATATTAACCACAACATAAGCCGAATCGGTAAGTTCAATACCGATCTTGGCGATGGGAGAGTCCAGAGGCCCCATCGAGAACGGAATCACATACATCGTGCGACCCTGCATACAACCGGCATACAATCCGGACATCATCGTCTTCATTTCATCGGGATTCGCCCAGTTGTTGGTCGGACCCGCATCATCCTTCGACTTGGAGCAGATATAGGTGCGATCCTCCACGCGAGCCACATCGCTGACATGGGAACGGGCAAGAAAACAGCCGGGCCGCAACTTTGGGTTGAGGGGCGTGAATGTACCCGCCTTCACCATGTCCTGGCAAAGTCGGTCATACTCGGCCTGGGAGCCATCGCACCAATACACATTGGCCGCCTGGGTCAGCTTGGCCACTTCATTCACCCAATCCATCAGCTTACGGTTCGTGGTCGGTACAGTTGACATCATTTTCTCCTTAGGTTTATCGAATTTGGCGGCGCAGTCTAACAGGGAAGACCCCAAAAACAAGCCTAATTTGAGGTCGCTTTCCAGAAAAACAATCGGTAGTAAAAGGAGCCATGCAACTGATTTTGGCTTCACAATCCAAGGGACGGGCGGCCTTGTTAAAGGCGGCAGGCTACCGATTCCGGCAAATTCCATCCCGAATCGAGGAACCGCCACCACCTGAAGGAGCTCCTCTGGAACAATATGTTCTGGAGCTCGCCATTCTGAAGGCCAAGGCCATTGCTGAAAAGCATCCCAACGCCATCGTCATCGGGGCCGATACCGCCCTGATACTTGGCCGGAATGTAATCGGGAAACCCGGCACTCTGGCCGCCGCCCGCCGGATGCTCGCCTTACTGGGCGGACGGAAACACCTCATCAGCAGCGCAGTATGCATCATTTTCCCGAAACGTACCCCGGGCGGGAAAAGCCGGATTCTGAAAGTCGTGGATACCGCCCAGGTCACTTTGCGAAAATGGTCCCCCGCCCGCATCCAGATGCATGTGGCCTTAACCCGCCCGCTCTCCTGGGCTGGCGCCTACGCCGTTCAGGATCCCTTCTCCGCCGCAATTGTTGAGCGGATTGATGGAGACCTCGCCACTGTTATAGGACTACCGTGGGCAAAGTTGGAGAAAGTACTCAGAAGTCAGTATTCAGAATAAAGCAAAAAGGCATGAAGCGTTGCCACTCCATGCCCTCCATTCTGAATTCTGGATTCTGACTCCTGAATTCTCCCCTCCTTACACCCTCTTCAGCAACAGCGACGCATTATGTCCGCCGAAGCCGAGGGAGTTGTTCAGACAGGCGCGAATCTGGAACTGGCGGGTCTGGTTCGGCACATAATCCAGATCGCACTCGGGATCCGGCGTCGTATAGTTCCATGTTCCAGGCACCACGCCCGTATGAATCGCCATCGCGCAAACCACGGTCTCCAACCCGCCCGCCGCACCCAGAAGGTGGCCGGTCACCGACTTGGTGGAGCTGACCATGACCTTCTTCGACTGTTCGCCGAGTGCCAGTTTCACGGCAGCCGTCTCGTTCTTGTCGTTAAGCGGGGTGCTGGTGCCGTGGGCATTGACATAATCAATCTGGTCCGGCGTCAGTTTCGCATCCGCAATCGCCTTGGACATGGCGCGCGCCGCGCCCTCGCCACCGGGTGCCGGGGCCGTAATATGGCTGGCATCGCAAGTGGCTCCATAGCCACTGACTTCGGCGTAAATCCTGGCCCCGCGTTTGACCGCGTGCTCATATTCCTCAAGAACGACAATGCCAGCGCCTTCGCCCATGATAAACCCGTCGCGATCCAGGTCAAACGGCCGGCTGGCATGCGTCGGGTCGTCATTCCGGGTGCTCATCGCCTTCATCGCCGAAAATCCGGCAATCCCCAGTGGACAGACAACAGCCTCGGTTCCGCCCGCCACCATGATGTCGGCATCACCATACTGGATCTGGCGTGTCGCGTCACCAATCGCATGGGTTCCGCTCGCACAGGCCGTCACCACACAGGTATTGGGGCCTTTCAGACCGTGCTCAATGGCCACCATACCGGAGGCCATATTGACAATCATCATCGGAATCATGAACGGGGAGTTGCGATCCGGACCGCGGTTCAACAGAACCGAGTGCTGATCCTCCATCGTGATCAATCCGCCGACACCCGACCCGATCATGCAACCCGCGCGGTTCGCATCCTCATTGGCAAATTGAATGCCAGAATCCTGAACAGCCAGCTTGGACGCTGCCACAGCATAGTGACAGAACGGATCCATCCGGCGCTGTTCTTTTTTAGGAATATACTTGTCGATCTCAAATTCAATCACTTCGCCGGCAATCTGAGTGGCCATGGCGGAAGCGTCGAATCGTGTGATGCGGCGAATGCCGGACGTCCCGCTCAGGAGCCTCTGCCAGAAGACAGTGAGATCACATCCCAGCGGCGACACCACACCCAAACCCGTAATAACAACTCTGCGTTTTTCCATAGCCATTCCCTCAAAATTACGTTTCGTGCCAAATGAAAGCAGAGCCGGGGAGATGTTGCCATCTCCCCGGTTCCACAAGCCGTTCAGAACTTAGGCGCCGATGCCCTTGCTCTTCAAATACTCGATGACGCCGCCGACCGTGGTCAGCTTCTCGGCATCCTCATCCGGAATCTCAGCGCCGAATTCCTCTTCGAACGCCATGACGAGTTCCACCGTATCCAACGAATCCGCGCCCAAATCCTCGATGAAAGAAGCCTCGGGGGTGACCTGTTCGGCATTCACGCCCAGCTGTTCGACGATGATATCCCTGACTTTATCTTCCAATGCCATGTTCCTACTCCTTCTTTATGTTTCTCTCAGCCTTATTGCATCACCATTCCACCGCAAACCGGGAGAACCTGACCTGTCATGTATGACGAGTTTTCACCCGCCAGAAACAGCACCACGTTCGCCACGTCATCCGGCTGGCCAAACCGGCCCATCGGAATGATATCCAACATCTTCTTGCGCACCTCTTCGGGAAGTACATCCGTCATCCGGGTCTGGATAAACCCCGGGGCGACAGCGTTCACCCTGATGTTGCGCGGGGCCAGCTCCTTCGCCGCCGACTTCGTCAACGCGATGACTCCAGCCTTTGAGGCGGCGTAATTACACTGTCCCGCATTGCCAATCAAGCCAATAATTGAAGCCACATTGACGATGGCGCCGGTGCGCTGCTTCATCATCGGGCGAGCCACCGCCTTGGTGAACAGGAAAGTCCCCTTCAGGTTCACTGAAATCACGGCATCCCAGTCCTCCTCAGACATCCGGATCATGAGGGTATCCTTCGTGATTCCGGCGTTATTGATCAAAATATCGATCTTTCCAAACTCTTTGATGACCCCGCCGACAACGGCATCCACGGCGGCAGATTGGCTCACATCAGCCTCATAACACTTCACCTTCCGCCCGGCCGCCTCAATCAGGCCCACCGTTTCGGTCAGCCATTCGGCCTTCAGGTCGCACAGGGCAATGTCGCATCCCTCAACCGCCAGCTTTTTCGCAATCGCCTGCCCGATACCCCGGGCCGCCCCCGTCACTAAAGCAATTTTACCTGTCATTGTACTCATTAGTTGCTTCCTTTCACCCTCACCCCACCCCTCTCCCCTCAAGGGAGAGGGAGACTCCTACGCCTTCAACGCCGCGACCGCTTTGTCCAGCGAAGGCCCATCCTGAATGCTCATCGACGAGGCATCCTTGTCGATCCGCTTGATCAAGCCCGCCAGAACCTTGCCCGGCCCGCATTCAATGTATTCGGCCACACCCGCCTGCTTGAACCCCTCGATCGTCGACACCCACTGCACCGAAGAGGTCACCTGCTTCACCATTTGAGCCTTGATGTCCGCCGGTTCCCCGTGCGGCTTGGCCGTCACATTCGACACCACCGGAACGGCGGGCTTCTGAAACGTCATCCCAGCCAGAATCTGCTCCAACTTCGCCGCCGCAGGCGCCATGAGGGACGAATGAAACGCCCCCGCCACCGGCAAGACCACGGTTTTCTTGGCACCGGCCGCCTGGGCCAGTTTCTCGGCCACGGCAATCTTGTCCTTGTCGCCGGACAACACAATCTGCTCGGTTGAATTGATATTGGCCATCTGGACGCCCGCCTCAGCACAGACTTTCTCCAGGGCGGGAAGCGCAAGCCCCATCACGCTGACCATGCCGCCCGGCTGCTCCGTACAGGCTTCCTGCATGGCTTTTCCGCGGGCCTGAAGCACTTTCACCGTGTCTTCAAACGACAACACCCCGGCCGCCCACAGCGCCGTCCACTCTCCCAGACTCAGACCGGCAAACCCGGAAACCTGAAGTTCGGGAACCAGCTTCTTCAGAGCGGTAAAACACGCCGCACTGGTCACAAAAATAGCAGGCTGACACTTGTCGGACTTGGTGATTTCCTCGATCGGCCCCTCTGCACACAGCGCGGCAAGATCATAGCCGAGCACCGCACTGGCCCGGTCAAACAAATCCTTGCACTCAGGATACGCCGCCGCCAAATCCTTGCCCATGCCCACAAACTGAGCACCCTGCCCCGCAAAAACTATTACTTTTGTTTTCATGATATCAGCTCCTTATTTCGAAGTCCGAATTCAGAAGTCAGGAGTCAGAATGAGAAATTCTGAATTCTGTCTCCTGACTTCTGACTCCTATAGTCTCACCACCATCGCACCCCAGGTGAATCCGCCCCCAAAGGCAACCAGAACAATGTTGTCACCCTTCTTGACCCGCCCCTGCTGAATGGCTTCATCCAACGCAACGGGAATCGAGGCGGCGGACATGTTTCCATACTTATCGAGATTGATGAAAAACTTTTCCGGCCCCACGCCCAACCGATCCCGAATGGCTTCAACAATCCGCATATTCGCCTGATGTGGCACCACGCAGGCCACATCGGCAATGGTCAGCCCGGCCTTCTCCAGAGCCTTCCTGGCCGCCTCGCCCATGGCACGAACGGCATGCTTGAACACTTCCTTGCCCTCCATTTTCATGAAGTGCATGCGCTTCTCGATCGTCTGTGCAGACACCGGATGCCGACTCCCGCCACCGGGAATGTTCAACAGGGCATTCAACGTTCCATCCGAACCCGTCACGGTCGAGAGAATGCCCTCGCCCGAGTCGCGAGCCTGCAACACCACCGCGCCGGCGCCATCCCCGAACAGAACACAGGTTGTGCGATCCTGCCAGTCGGTCACCGTGCTCAATTTTTCCGCCCCGATCACCAGCGCCGTCTTGAAACGCCCGGTCAACAGGTACTGATTGGCGGCATCCACGGCAAATAGGAACCCCGCGCAGGCCGCTTCAAGCCCGATACAGGTCGCGTTTTTGGCGCCAATCAATTTCTGAACAAAACAGGCCGTGTTGGGAAACGGCATATCGGGGCTTAACGTGGCCACAATGATCAAATCCACGTCCTCGGGCTTGAGTGCGGCCTTGGCCAGAGCCCGTTTCGCCGCCTCGGCACCCAGATCGGAGGTCGCTTGATCCTCGCGGGCAATGCGCCGTTCCCGGATTCCGCTCCGGCTGACAATCCATTCATCGGTGGTATCCACCATCTTTTCAAGTTCGGCATTGGTCAGAATCCGCTCCGGGAGATAGGATCCGATTCCCACAATGGCCACGTGTCGATTCGGTTGGGTTGTACTCATGGTGTTTTCTTCAGTTTGCTGACTTCTTCAATAATATGGTCATTCACATGATGGCCCACCGATTCGCAGGCCACCCGAACCGCATGAAAAATCGCGGTGCGCGAGGAGGATCCGTGCGTAATAATGCACACCCCCTTCACGCCCAACAAAGGCGCGCCCCCGAATAGTTCCGGATCCATTCTTTTCTTGATCGTCTTCAGGGCACCCCGAAGCAGCAAGGCTCCCAGAATCCGGATCGGATTCGCCTTGAACTCCTTCTTCAGCCACGAACCGATGGCATGGGCGGCACTCTCGCTCGTTTTCAAAACCACGTTCCCGACAAATCCGTCGCACACCACCACATCGGTTTCGCCCAGGAACAAGTCATGCCCCTCGACATTACCGCGAAAATTCAGGGGAGCCTCACTCAGGAGGCGAAACGCCTCCTTGGTGGTCTCGTTCCCCTTGGACTCCTCGCCGCCAATACTCATCAGGCCGACAACCGGTTTCGCCTGACCCAGAATCTCGCGGGAATAGACGCTTCCCATGATGCCGAATTCCGCGAGCATCTCCGGTGTACAATCCGTATTCGCGCCGGCATCAATCACGACGATCGGACGGCCTGATGTCGGCATCACCGTGGCAATCGCCGGCCGCTGAATCCCCTCTAGGGTCCTCAGCTTCAATGTCGCCGCCACCACCATCGCGCCTGTGTTTCCGGCGGAAACTGCAGCATCCGCCTCACCGGCCGTGATCATATCCATCATCCGACTGATGGAATTGTCTTTCTTTTTGCGGATCGCCAAAGCGGGAGACTCCTCCATGCCAATCACTTCGGAGGCATGGCGAATAACCAGCTTTGCAGGAATAGTCCCGTATTGCTTGAGTTCCTGACGAAGCACCTCTTCCGGACCAACCAGAATAAGAGTCGTCAGATCCTTCAAGCCCCGGGCGGCATCAACCGCCCCGGCTACAATTTCCCGGGGAGCATGGTCGCCCCCCATCGCATCAACGGCGATACGCATAGGCTTAGTCAGCCTTGACGCTCACCACCTGCCGCCCGCGGTAATAGCCGCAGGACCGACAGACCCGGTGCGGCTCCTGGGGAGCACCACACTGCGGGCAATTTTTGATGGTCATCACACGGGCTTTGATGCAGGCGCGACGCGTGCGGATCTTAGCCTTCGATTTCTTCCGTTTAGGTACTGCCATTTTTCACCTCAATCTTGTCCAACCCACTCAACGCCGACCACCGTTCTGTCTCCAGCGGCTTACAGCCACACTGTTCCCGGTTCAAATTTACCCCGCACCGGGGACATAGCCCCCGACACGATTCCTGACACAGCGGATAATTTGAAAAGCCGAGGATAATAGTTTCGCGGACTTCATTCGTCAAGTCCAGGGTCTCATGAAGATTGGGAACCTCTTTTTCACAAAAAAACGAATGATCCCGGACGTCCTTCTGAAATGGTTCCGCACACCTCGAGCAGGTGAACTGAACCTCCGCTTCCACCATTCCCGTCACAATCAATTCATGCTGAAGGCACTGCGCATGCAGGTTGTAGCGTATAGGCCCCACAGCCTTCGCTCCCGCATCCTTCTCCAACGCAAGGAGTTCCGGCAACTCTTCACCCTCAATATCCTTGCCGTCCTCAGGAATTCTCCAAGGTTCTATAATGATTGCCATAATCAACCTCCTTATTGACGCCTTGGCGCCTTGGCGCCTAGGCGCCTAGTATTCAGAAGTCAGAATTCAGAAGTCAGAATTCAGAATTCAGGAGTCAGGAGTCAGAATAAGAAAAACGACTCTATTCTGAATTCTTACTCCTGAATTCTGACTCCTGAATTCTGACTCCTGACTCCTGAATACTTCTTTTCAATGAACTTCTTCACCGACGGCGGCACGAATTGGCTGATATCCCCGCCCCGGTCGGAAATTTCGCGGACTGTGCTGGAACTGATATAACTGTGCGTTTCCTTGGGCATCAGGAAAATCATCTCGATTTCCGGCGCCAGCTTCCGGTTTGCCAGCGCCATCTGAAACTCATATTCGAAGTCCGAAAACGCCCGAAGCCCGCGCAGCAGGACATGAATTTTCTTTGATCGGGCATAATTCACCAGAAGCCCATTGAAGGAATCCACTTTGACGTTCTTCAGGGACTTCACGGAGGATTTGACCATTTCAATCCGCTCTTCCGCGCTGAAAAAGGTTTTTTTCCGGGAGTTCACCCCCACCGCCACCACCACATGATCAAATATATGCGAGGCCCGCTCGATCAGATCAAGATGCCCCGAAGTCAAGGGATCAAAGGATCCGGGATATATCGCCGAATGTCTCATGCTGTCTTCTCCTAACCCGGCATCGCCGGAACAAAAATCATAATCGTAATCGTAATCATAATCGTAATCCTTTTTCTTCAGCCCCATGCAAGCCAGAGGAGATTACGATTACGATTATGATTACGATTATGAGAAATTTCCTACCTAAACTCGATTGATTCAATTCGTAAGGGTCTATAGATCGTCAACCGCGTGCCCCCATACTCCTTCATCGTCACCACATCCCAGGCCGGATGGGCGGCCTCCGCCTCCTCGCGCGCCTGCTCCATCACAAAGAATCCATCCCCCGCCAGAACCGGGGTTGTAGCCAGTTCATCCAGTAACCGAACCGCCCACCGTTCCACCCCCGCGCGGTCATAGGGCGGATCCGCAAAAACGATGTCATACGGCTCGACCTCCCGAAACCCGCTCAAAAAGCGAAACACCTCGCTCCGGATCATCCGCCAGTCCTGATTCCCGGTCTGTCCCGCCTCGGAACCGCATAACGTCTGGATATTCCCCTGAAGCACCCGAAAGGCCTTGGCATCCCCTTCGACCCAGCAGATCCGCCCGGCACCCCGGCTCCAGGCTTCCAGTCCGACCGCCCCTGATCCGGCAAACAAATCGAGAAACCGACATCCCGGAATCCGCGACGCCAGAGATGAAAACAAAGCCTGCCTCACCATGTCCTGAGTAGGCCGCACCGCATCGCCCTTGGGCACTTTCAGGATTCGCCCCCGTAATACTCCTCCGGTTACTCTCATAGAGGGAGGAACTATACCCGTTCGCGGGGGGACAATTCAATGTCCAACAACAAACCCCATCACTGAGGGAGCGCATGTCATTGCAGCAGGGCTTATTCACAGACACACAGCAGAACGGAAAAGATTTACCACGGAGAGAAGAAAAGAGAGAATGTTGCGGGTATTTAAGCTGCGGAGTACCGCACCTGAAATTCCCGCAACCCTTTCTGGAGTAATTCGCTGAGCCCATCGACATGCTCAGGGCAAGCGAGAAGAGACTCATCAGCACACAACACATCTCATCCCTCTCTGGTCTTCCTCCAAGAGGGATGGCGTTTATTTTGGCCACGGTATTCCCGTGGACGAAATAAACGCCACATTGCATCTTCTCTCTCTGAAGTCTCCGTATCTCCGTGGTAAATCTATTATCTTCGCCATCACAGGGGCTGGCTGAACGCAAGCCCGCAGGTCAAGCCGGAGGCATTCGCATGAAGAACTGTTGCAGCGGTCATGATCTCAACGGCGCGACTCGCACCCGGAAACCATTCCGGCATTTGGAAGGAAACATGACACCGGGTAAAGGACTCGAGAACAGTGGAACATTTCAGAAGCATTCCGCCGGAAGAAATATTCTTCGCCTCTGCCATAATGACCTCAACCTGCCCGGGAGTATCCACATGAATTTCAACCGGAAACAGACAATCATACCGCGTGAAACGCCGCTTATTTCGGGTCTGAAGACCCATGGAATTCAATCCCCGCTTCATCATTCTCCCCCATGAAGAAGCCGCCCGTTTAGCCTGATGCTGGACTCTTGTACTCATTCACCACCCCCGATGTAACAAAATACTAACCGATTCGTCCGAAAAGTGCCAGAATTTCCAAAATTTTCAGAGTTTACTAACGTTCTCCTAATAATCCAGACATCCACTGGTGGACGCCGACCTCCGGGCGGCGTCAAACCGCGCCCGGAGGTCGCGGTCCACCTTCGAGGATGTTTAGATTATTCCATGAATGTCATCAACTACGCCCCCAATGACGCAAAGGGATTTGAATTGAATGCCGGGCGGGCTGCAGGACGTGGACCGGCTGAAGGGCCACGCCGTTCACCGGGTTTTCCGCCACCCCCACCCCCGCCGCCAGGCCGCCCCGGCCCTTTGGCACTCAGGGCAATCCGCTTGCGGGGAATGTCCACATCTATCACCCAGACCTTGACGCGATCCCCCGTCTGAACCACTTCCGCAGGGTCGGTGATATATTTTTCCGACAGCGCGGAGACGTGCACCAATCCGTCCTGATGCACCCCGATATCCACAAACGCGCCAAAAGCCGTCACATTGGTGACAATCCCCATCAGTTCCATACCGGGCTTCAAATCCTCCATCGTGTTGACATCATCCCGGAAACACGGCGCTTCAAATGTCTCGCGGGGATCCCTGCCCGGCTTTTTCAACTCGGCAATAATGTCCTTGAGCGTAGGCTCTCCCACTTCGGCACTGACATATTTCCGGATGTCAATTTTGTCGGCCAGTTCCTTGCTCCCGACAAGATCCTTCAGATCAACCCCCACATCCTTTGCCATCTTCTCAACCAGGGCGTACCGCTCCGGGTGTACCGCCGAAGCATCCAGGGGATGATCCCCGCTACGAAGCCTCAGGAAACCCGCCGCCTGCTCAAAGGCCTTTGGACCAAGACTGGACACCTTGAGCAGGCCCGCCCGACTCGTGAACGCCCCCGTCTTGTCACGGTGCGAAACGATTTTCTTGGCCAGACTGTTGCCAATCCCGGACACCCGCGCCAGCAGGAAGGCGCTAGCCGTGTTGAGTTCCACGCCCACATGGTTCACGCAACTGACCACCACATCCTCCAGCTTCTGGGCCAACAGGGGCTGGTGCACATCATGCTGGTACTGCCCCACCCCAATGGACTTGGGATCAAGTTTCACCAGTTCAGCCAGCGGATCCTGAAGACGACGTCCGATTGAAATCGCGCCGCGTACTGTCAGATCCAAATCCGGAAATTCATCGCGAGCCACTTCGGAAGCACTATAGATGCTGGCGCCGGATTCGTTGACCTGGATCACCATGACGTTCTTGATGTTGGCCTTCTTCAGGGTGTCCCGGATAAACCCCTCTGTCTCCCGTCCGCCGGTCCCATTTCCAACCGCAATTGCGGCGGGCTGGCACTTGGCAATCAGTTTGGCAAGGTCAATGCGCGCTTCCATTTCAGAGCGGTCACCCTGGCTGAGGTACAATGTTGTATTGGCCAGAAACTTGCCCGTCGCATCCAGCGCCGCCACCTTGCAGCCGGTACGGATTCCGGGATCCACCGCAATCACCGCCCGTCCACCCAACGGCGCCGCCAGCAGAAGACTGCGCAGGTTCTTGGCAAAGATTTCCACCGCCGCCCGGTCGGCCTTCATCTTCAGGTCGACGGACACATCGGTCTCGACGCTCGGCGCAATCAGCCGCTTATAGCTGTCCTCGAGCGCCGTGCGCAGATGAATGGCGAACGGGGACCGATCGTTGACCTTCATCAGCTCACACATCCGCTTGAGAATGGGATCGACGTCAACCGTGAAGGAGCGCTTCAGGACTCCTTCGTTTTCCCCACGGCGGATAGCCAGATAGCGATGCGAGGGAATATCAACCGCCTTCTCCTTGAAATCATAATACTGCTCGAACTTGGTCGGTTCCTTTGTGGCGTCCTTGACCGCCTCGGATACCACGACGCCGTTGGCGGCGAAATACTGGCGAGCAAAAGCCCGGATTTCGGCATTTTCAGACGCCAGTTCGGCCACGATATCACGGGCACCTGACAGGGCATCCTCAACCGATTCCACTTTCTTCTCTGCATCGACAAACGCCTTCGCCGCCTCGTCAGGATGTCCCGACACTGGCTGCTGAAGAATCATAGCCGCCAGCGGTTCCAGCCCCTTCTCCCGGGCGATCATGGCGCGCGTCCGGCGCTTCGGCTTGAACGGCAAATACAAATCTTCCAGCGCATTTTTTGTAGTGCAGGCCAGAATCTTCGCCTTGAGGTCATCGGTCAGTTTCCCCTGCTCCCCGATGGAGGCCAGGATGGTGGTTCGCCGCTCCTCAAGATCCTTGTAGTATTCGAGACGCTCCTGAATCTTCCCGATTTGAACTTCGTCCAGATTCTCAGTCACTTCCTTGCGGTACCGGGCGATAAAGGGAATGGTACTCCCCTCAAAAAGCAATTTGGCCACCGCCAGAACCTGACGGGGCGCAATATTCAATTCGGCGGCAAGGCGCGGAATGGACGAGGCATCAAGCGATTCATTTTGATCAATCTCAGCAACCATGAAGTGTCTCCCGAAAAAGGGGGGCATTTTACAGATTTGTGGCAGGAAGAAAGGAAAAAGTAATCACCGCAACGACAAGGATGCCATCGTCGTGGCATAAATGCGGCCGCCAGCGGAACCCCAGCGGTCGTCGGGTTTCCAGCTTCCGGTGTCGGCTCCGTGCTTATCCTGCCGGGAAAGGAGATCGTGGCGAAGTGCGACCAAGCCCCGGCGCGCAGACTCCTCATCTATTTTCTTAAGGGCCGAAGCCAGGAAATACCGACGGTAATAATCCATATCGGCACCGGGATTGGTGGCCAAACCCTGCATCCGGGCCTTAATGGCCTGACGCCGTCCAGGCGAGACAAGTCCACTATGGGCGAGATCCAGAAAGCTCATGGCGCCCATAGCCGAGAGAGTTTGCGAGGTGCCGCCAGATGTGTCGCCTCTCGCCTGGTAGCCAAATGAACCGTCATCCGACGCCACACCCGCCATCCAACGGAAGCCGCGCTCCAGGTTCGGCCGAACTTGCGGCCAACCCTGGGCTGCGGCGAGGCGCAACGCCTCAAGCTGCCATAAGGTGACGGAGAGGTTTGAGGCGGGACGCGCTTCCTGATGATACCCCCAGCCACCATCGGCATATTGGCGAGAACAGATTGCTGACACCGCCCGATCGAGGGCAAGCCGCAGCGTTTCGTCCTGACGCATCTCATACGCTTTCGCCAGCGCCAGAGTGGCAATGCCGTGGTTATAGGGTGCACCGGAGAAGGATTCACCGAACTGGCCATCTTTCTGCTGACACCGGATCAGATAAGCAATCGCCTTGTCGATGGACGGCTTTGCAGAAGACTGGCTCGACTCTACAATCGTCAGCAAGGAAAGCCCGGTCAGCGCCACTTCAAAATGCTTGTCGCCACCCCACCGCACGGTACTCCAGGACCCATCCGGCTCCTGGGTATGACAGAGCCACGCGATCGCCTGCTGGCCAGGATCAGCAGCTGTTATTCTCATCATCCACAAACCGCCCAGCAATAACGTCACGGCCGCCGCCAAGGGAATTACAAGACGCCAGACTGAACGATTCCCCTGTAGTAACCGGCGTGTCGCCGGTATACGCACAGGAAAGATGCCGCCGACACGGCGGCTACTACAGGAAGTCAACAGGGTTTCCGTCCTCACCCTCGCCAGAATTTCCGGCGCCAGATCATG